>DNGJ01000097.1:28583-30703 GCA_003486305.1 Cyanobacteria bacterium UBA11371 | reverse complement strand
AACTTACAACTGACAACTAACAACTAAAAAGGATTCAATGACTCTAACCTTCAGAAACTTAGGGATCTCGGAAGCACGTGCTGAGCATCTCGAAAAAAATGGACTGACAACGCCCACACAAATCCAATCGCAAGCAATCCCTCAATTGCTAGCAGGTCGGGATGTGGTCGGTCAGTCGCAAACAGGAACAGGGAAAACGGCAGCGTTTTCGTTGCCGATTTTGGAACGGATTGATGTAAGTCGGACTGAAGTCCAAGCCTTGATTCTAACACCAACCCGCGAATTAGCGGTGCAAGTTTGTCAAGCGATTCGAGATTTTAATATAGATCGTCACTTGTGGATTCTGCCAGTATATGGCGGTCAAGCGATCGAGCGCCAAACCCGTCGCCTCAAACAAGGCGTTCACATCGTTGTGGGAACCCCGGGACGAATCATCGACTTGATGGAACGGGGAGAACTGAAACTCAACGCGGTAAGCTGGTTGGTATTAGATGAAGCCGATGAAATGCTGAGCATGGGCTTTATCGACGATGTAGAAAAAATCCTCAAGCAAGTTCCCACCGAACGGCAAACCGCGTTTTTCTCGGCGACAATGCCCCCAGTAATTCGGGAATTAGTCGCGAAGTTCTTGCGATCGCCGATTACAGTATCGGTAGAACAGCCGAAAGCCGCACCGAAACAAATCAATCAGGTAGCTTACACAGTTCCCCGTGGCTGGACGAAAGCCCGTGCCTTGCAGCCTATTTTAGAACTGGAAGACCCGGACTCGGCGATTATTTTCGTCCGCACCCGCCGCGCCGCCGCCGAACTCACCAACCAATTGCAAGCAGCTGGGTGGGGTGTAGATGAATACCACGGCGACTTGAACCAACAAGCGCGGGAACGTTTATTAATGCGGTTCCGCAACAAGCAAGTACGGATGATAGTTGCTACCGATATCGCCGCGCGGGGATTGGATGTGGATCATCTCAGCCACGTGATTAACTACGACTTACCCGATAGCGTAGAAAACTACGTCCACCGCATCGGACGCACAGGACGCGCCGGACGCACAGGAACGGCAATATCTATTATTGAACCATTCGATCGGCGCAAGTTGCGGTTAATTGAACGCCACGTGCGACAAAACTTAGTGATTCGGTCATTACCGACGCGATCGCAAATTGAAGCGCGCCAATTAGAGAAACTGCAACAACAAGTGCGGGAAGCTTTAGTTGGGGAACGCATGGCATCTTTCCTACCGCTAGTGGCGCAATTAGCGGAGGAGTATGAAGTACATGCGATCGCGGCTGCGGCATTGCAAATGGCCTACGATCAAACTCGTCCCGCCTGGATGCGGTCAGAAGACTACATGCCAGAAGAAGAAGTGGCGGGTGCTAAGCCCAAACCGATTATCAAACGGGCGCGTACTGCTCCACCGAAAGTTGAACTTGGCAAGTAAGAAAAGTTGCCAATTGTTGTGACAAATAATTAGAAAGATGGGGAGATAAAGAAACATTATCTCCTCTTTTTTTATGAGGCATCTTGCAATATTTGGGGCAGGCTTTTCGGCCCACCCCACAAGATTTTTTGGGTTGATTTTGCGCGGGCAAGATGCCCACCCCACAAGATTTTTTGGATTGATTTTGCGCGGGCAAGATGCCCACCCCACAAGATTTTTTTGGTTTTGTGGGGTAGGCGTCTCGCCTGCCTTGGGATCTGTTGAAAATGAATTCTGCCACAAGATGTTTATAGCGGTTTTCAATTGGGTGTAACACAACAAACATTGCAGGGGCACGGCAGGAGAAAACCTTTGCGCTGGCGACAAAACTTACCCACGCCGTGCCCCTACCCGCCATTGATCTGACTGAAAATTCTCCTTCAGCTTTGGTTGTGTATAATTTTTGATGTTTACGGTGTGGGTTTTACCAATCAATTCGTGGAACCACCAGTAGGGGCGGGTAAAACCTGCCCATTCAGTGGAACCACGAGATATGTAGTTAAACCCGCCCCTACTCTATAAACCCGCCCCGGCTGACGCTACCGATGCAACCGGAAATGATATCATACCAAATCCGCTTTCATTACCCCCGTGCAAGCCGAACGACTCGCATTCGCGGCTACACAAACAAAGACCGCCT
>DNGJ01000097.1:11235-28402 GCA_003486305.1 Cyanobacteria bacterium UBA11371 | reverse complement strand
GCCGAACGACTCGCATTCGCGGCTACACAAACAAAGACCGCCTGCGCGGTCTATAAGAATAAGGGAGGTTTTTAACCCGGACGTGATATCAGAAGTCTACCCTGGAAGCAGGTTAACACCTGTAAGAGAAGGTTTGCGTCCTTCAATTTGTCCCCACTCGATAAAGTGTGCAAAACCAGTACGGAATTTGCGCTTTTCTACCGCTTTTTCCACATCTGAATTTTGCTGTAAATAATAGTCTTCATCGAATTGCAGGCGTTTAGCAGTTGGATCGAAAGAATTAGGTTTGCGTTGTTCTTCAAATTGTCCCCACTCGATAAAGTGTCGCAGTCCGCTGCGGAATTTGCGTTTTTCAACGGCTGCTTTGACATCTGGATTTTGAGCTAAATAATAGCTTTCATCAAATACTAACACCCTGAAATCGCGGTTTTCTTTTTCTCCATGTCTGACGAAGTGAGAAAAACCATTCTTGAATTTGCGCTTTTCTACTGCTGCTTTCACATCAGCATGTTGTGCGAGATAATAACGTTCGTCAAAGACTAAAGTTAAACCTCCACCACCTGCGACGCCAAATTCTTCTGAATCTTGGTCATCTTCTGCGGGGTTATTATTATTGGGAATTGAATCGGGATCGGTTTCTCGTACAGCGGTTACTTGTCCGGTTGTAACTAGGGAGCCAGTTTTCTCAACTTTGACGACAATATCTAAGGTGCGGCTGAGATTTTCTCGTATATTTCCTACTTCCCACATGCCGGTATTGCTGTCATAAATTCCTTGGTCGGTGGCGGCGGATAGGAAACTGACTCCGGGGGGTAAAAGGTCAGTTATTTTGATGCGACGGGCTACGCCTTTGCCTTTATTGGTGAGGGTGTATTTTAAGGTTACTTCGTCGCCGATATAGGGAGTTTTGTTGCTAATTGTTTGGACTAATTCTAAGTCTGCGGGATCGGAACTGGGTTTATAAACACCGCCAAAAGCTGTATTGCCAAACACGACATAACTCTTTCCTGGTGCATTGTTAAACAAGCTGCCTGGAGTGCCGATAATGATGTCTCCTAGTCCATCTCCGTTGATGTCTCCTGCACTGCTAACGGCTGTTCCGGTTAAGTCATCGGCAGTAGCGCCGTTGAAAATAAAGCCGTTATTGCCGTTCAGTTCTGCCAGGTTAAAACTAGCAGGAAATGCTTGGTTGCTGCCAAATAAGATATAACTCTTTCCTGCGGCGTTATTGCCATTGGCAGATGCACCGGAAGCGCCAATTATAATGTCGTCAAATCCATCGCCGTTGATATCTCCTGCACCATCAACAGAAATACCGGAACGTTCTTCTATTTGGGTGCCGTTGATGACAAAACCATTGCTACCATTAAGTTGATTCAGGTTGACAAGGGGGGCAAATTCTGCTTTCTTGCCGAAGACAATGTAAGTCTTACCTGCGGCAGAGTTATTGTTAGCAGTGGCATCGGCAACGCCAATGATTAAATCGTTAATTCCATCGCCGTTGATATCGCCTGCACCGCTGACGAAGGTGCTGGTATTAATTTCCACGCCTTCGATGATGAAACCATTTTTACCGTTGAGTTCGGAACGGTTGACGACGGCGGGGAAGCCTGTTCTGGAACCAAATAAAACTTGGATTTTTCCGGGAGTATTGTTATC
Organism: Cyanobacteria bacterium UBA11371; assembly: GCA_003486305.1. Classification (GTDB taxonomy): domain Bacteria; phylum Cyanobacteriota; class Cyanobacteriia; order Cyanobacteriales; family Aerosakkonemataceae; genus Microseira. Next base: position 26,743 of record DNGJ01000097.1, on the reverse strand, counting down.
GGGATTGGCTGCATCTGTGCCGATAATTAAGTCTGCCATGCCATCGCCGTTGATATCGCCAACTCCTTTGACGGAACTGCCGGAATTGCCATCGGTGTCGTTAATGACAAAACCGTTTGTGCCGTTGATATCGGTTGTGTTGAGACTGGGGGAGAAGCTGCCTTTTCGACCATATATAATATAGCTCTTGCCAGCGGAACTATTTAACGGCCCTGGTGCATTTACTAACAGGTCATCTAAGCTATCTCCGTTGAGATCGCCGAGTTTGCTAATCGATAAACCTACGTAGTCAAATTCGTTGTTGCCGTTGAAGACAAAACCGTTGTTGCCGTTGAGTTCGGATAAGTTGAATCTGACGGGGAATGGGTTTTTACTGCCAAATACAATATAGGTTTTGCCTGCATTATTCTTGCCGTTTGCTGTCGCACCAAACACGCCAATTGCTAGGTCATCTATGCCATCGCCGTTAACATCACCCGCGCTGCTGACAGCACCGCCGCTAAAGCCATTGGTATCGACGCCGTTGATGATAAAACCGTTGCTGCCGTTCAAATTAGCGGGGTTGAAATTAACTGGGAAACCTGCTTTGCTGCCAAATAAAACATAGCTTTCCCCGGCGGCGTTGTTGCCATTTGGATCGGCTCCAAATGCACCTATAATTAAGTCGTCAAAACCATCGCTATTGAAGTCACCAATGCTGCTGGTAGAAACTCCGGTAAAGTTACCTGCATTGCTGCCATTTAAGACAAATCCATTGCTACCGTTGAGGGTAGAAAGATTGAAGGCGGGTACGGAAATGGTAACTTTGCTGGTACTGGTTTCTTTGCCGTCGGTGAGGGTGTAATTAAAGGTGTCAATGCCTGTAAAATTGGCAGGTGGGGTGTAAATTAATTGGTCGTCGCTCTTGTTGTCGGGTGTGGCGTTATCATCTAATTTGATATTGCCGCCTTTGGTTGTTGTTGCGTCGAAATTGGCGATCGCTAGCGCCACTCCCAGCGTCCCTTCGTCGTTCTCCACTACATTAATTTTGATGGGGGTATTGACAAAAGTGCTGCTAAAGTCTTCAAATGCTCTGGGTGGGATGGCGATCGCAAGTATACTATCGGGGGTTTGGGATGCGATCGCTGCTTCCACAATACTGGGGTCAAAATTAGTCAGTACGAGGTCAATAATGGCAGCTTCGCGGATGGCAGGATTTGTAATAGAATTGCCGATTAGTTCCTCTGCTTTTTGAATATCTGCGGCGCTTAAATCTTTGAGGGTAACTTTCTGACGCGGGAAGTTTTTATTGGTAAAAGTATTGGTGTCTTCACCGGATTTGTAGTCAAATAAAGACTCCCCTTGAGAGATGCGCCAGCTATCAGCATATTCGCCATAAAGTTGTCTGAAAGGAATCGGCGTACTCAGAACAGTACCATCGCGTTTTGCCAGATCATCTTTAGGATCTCCGTTGAAGTTGCCGAAGAGTCCTTTAATTTGTCCTTGTCGTTCTTTAGTGAGGAAAACGTTGATATTAACGCGACTACCGACTGATGCTACTAATTGATCGCCTGTGCGATAGACAACTGTATAAGTGCTGCCTTCGCGGTAGATGCGACCATCTCCGATAATCAGAGAATCATTATTAGCAATATTAGTGGGAATGCCATCGATTAAAAGTCCTCGATCTCTGTAAATACCAATGCGTTTTCCACCCAAAACGGTTGATACGGCTGTGTTTTCAGTTACGCTACCCAAGCGATCGCTACCTAATGGTTCTTGTCGCACCTGAATTTTGAGATCGCCGCTGGTTGATTCAACTAAAGTAAATTCACCCACCGCTTGGAAGTCGTGATATTGTTTGTCAATAGTTACTATGCGGGGGTCGTTGTAGGTAGAACCGCCATCATCAGGGCGATCGGGTTTTTCGTCGTTGTCAATGATTGTGCCTGTGGCATCAATTTCATTCACTCCGTCTGCAAAAGGAGTACCATCTTGTTTTGTTAGGACAACCGTGAAGTCTTCAGTTTCTTCTTCTTCTTTTTGAGTGTCTCCTACTATTGGTACTAAAATAACAGCACTGCCTCCAGCAGGAACACTTAAATTACCACTGGTTGAGATGTAGTCACTACCTGCTGTAGCTGTCCCATCAGCAGTGTTGAATTTGATCTTAGCTGGTGCATTAGGAGTGCCACTTTGAGTGATATCAAAGACAGCATAACCATTTTTATCAGGTTCCTGTACTTGCTTAGGAACCTGAATTACTTGAGTATTGGCAAAGATTAAGTCAGGATTAGAGATGTTATTTTCAAAAGCAATGAAGTTATAGGCATCAGGAGACGCACTACCAAGTCTGCTGAGGGCAATTTGTGACAGTGTATCACCTGGTTGCACTGTGTAAGTTTCCCATTCATAATATTTACCACCAAACTTAAAGTAGGCTTGGCCAGCGCCTGGTGGTGGGTTATCTCCCTCTTTTATAGTTACGTCTGAAATTGTAACTGGCATATTGTAGGGGATGTAGTAGGTTTTTTCTACTATTAAGTTCTTGTCTTGATCTTCTGTACCTCCAATTTTATCTATGCCAAATGAAGGAATTTTCCAGATGGGGTTAGTTTCTTCAGAACCAACTAAGGTTTTTAATTTAGACTGATTTTCAAACCACTTCTTGGTATAAACTGGGCCAAAGCTGCGTGGTAAGGCGTTTGCAGAAGCATTAGCTATATCATTGCCAATTTTTCCAAACTTCCAACCAACCTCACCTTTTAAGACATCAGTTTGCATAAATCCTTGATTTATTATATCAATTTGATTTTCTACTAAACCAGAAAGGCTGTACTTAGCATCCACTCTCATAACACCAGAACCAGAAGAGGGCGTTGTTAAAGAGAAGGGTTCTCCTAAAGTTTTTGTGATTGTTTTTACTCCATCAATTGCACCATTATCAACTGATAATGTGACATCTACTTTTGGATCTTTAAGCCTGAATATTTGCTCGATACCTAGCGCAAGATTTGCTGTCACGTCTAGCATATCCGCACTAATACTAGCAAATTCTCTCGCACCTTTTTGGTTTGGAACTTGCAAGCTAAATCCCAATCCTGTTAGTTGTGCGCCTACTACTGGGTTGCTATCTGGGTCTGAGAACTTTTTTAGACCTTCTGCTAATCTATTGTAGGCAGGAAATAACTTAGCTGCTGCTAAATCTACATCTCCTGTTAAAGTGAAAAAATTTCCCGTTCCTTTTCCTTCAAGTGAGGGTAGCAAACTTCCTGAATTTACTAATTTTTTTTCAAATTCTGTAATATCGGGAGATTCAATTTTTGCCTTAAATAAACCTCCAAAATATTCAACCTCAGCACTACCTATTTTGAGGCTAACTAAATTTGCCTTTCCGTTAAAACGATCAAATGTTATAGGAGGAATATTTTTTTCGTAAATAGAACCTAAACCTGCTATGCTTCCTAGTGCAAACTTGTCAAAACTTATGGGGCCAATATCATATTTAAGATCGACACCCGCATTTGCAAAATTAAATCCCGATCCCTTAAACGATACTTCTTCAACTGTAGGAATGATTTGAAGAGAAAAGTTTTCTCCTAAACCCAAAGTTTCTTTTGAGCGTTCTATATCTATGTTAATTGGATAATCAAAGGTTGCACGTCCCAAATTACCCAAATTCACATAAGGAACGATACCAACCGAAGCATCAACACTACCTTGTATAGCAACTGTGCTTACTGGCGCTCCTGGAGGTAAGCCTAGATTGAGCGGTACGTTTAATCGTGGAGTAACTAAACCTTCTATTTCACGGTTAAACCCAAAATTATTATTTTCCCAGACACTTAGATTATTACCAAAAAAATTAAGTTTATCTGATTCAGTTTTCTGCTCAATTCTCACCAATTCTCCACCCAAAAGAACGATTGCACTATCATCCTCACCCTTCAACACCAAAATATCCGAGGCACTCAAATCCTTTCCTTGCACCAACGCAGCAAAAATTTCTCCTTCATCTCCAGCAGCATCAGTAGTATTAATCTGCGAATCTATATAATGACCGTATTCTTCGAGGAAAACAGATGCAAGTGCTTTCACATCACCGCTATTCTTCTCGACAAATTCTTGCGCTAAATAAATCGTATTTGTAGCAGCGGCAAAAGCACCATTGGCTCCAGCGAGATCGGATTGCGATCGCACCTCAATCCCCGGTAATCTTCCCAACTCTCCATTTCTCCATGAATCGGCAAAAAATCCAGTTTTCCTGGCATCAAAACTGTTACCGAATGCTGTCTGCATTTTGGTAATAAAATCTGGCTCAACCGCAAATTTGTTGAGTAAATCCTCAGCAGTTTGAATCGCCGCTTCAACAGGTTGATTTTCTCCTGTGTCGCCACCCGTAATCAAATCTCCACCAGCGCTTTGATCCGCTTCAGAAACATCGAATTGGGAAGGATATAACCGACTGGTAAACAATCCGCGATCGCTCCTATCAATCCCATCGGTATTTACATGATTTTTTCCAGCTAATTCAATTGAATTTAAAGCCGCTCCTGGCTCTCGTTTATTGAGTAATGTAGGCACAAAACCATACGGATCGAGAGTGCGATCGCTTGCATCAATCAAAGAAGAATTCGTTGCTGTTTCAGAATTCGGGTTGTCAAAAATATTCATCATTCACCTACATCTACGTTGCGTTGAAATGATACAAAAGTATTAGACTTCTGGCAAAAATCCATTGCCCGCCCGGAACTTAAGTTCCGGGCTAATAGCTAAAGTCCGTTAAAACGGACTAAAAACTAAGATTTATAGTCGGTTTTAACCGACTTTAGCTGTTAGACAGGGAATTTATTCCCTGGCGGGCTGTGACTGGCAGGCTGTGACTCTGATTCTCCTGGGAGAGACGCTAAGCGAATCGCACCCGTCCCGTTAAATGTGTTATGTAGCGGGATATACTTACCAGGTATAGGCACGCCTGAGCATCAAGTTCGGACTGCTCAAATACTCTGAGATATCCCGATCTGATGATTTTTCAGTCTATTCAGTTTTCTAGTGCAATAGCTTACCACCCTCTCACGGAAGAAAAAGTAGCCAAAAAGTGAATATGGAACGAGAAAATGTAGCAAAAAGTGAATCCGCCTCTATAAATACAGAGAAACTGATTGAAATTGCCAAGCAGATTGTGTATAAAAAACATGGGAAATACCTGAAGGATATTCAGGTAGACATTCTCAGGGGAACTTTGCAAAAACATGATTACAGAAGGATTGCTCGCGCTACTTATAAAACAGAAGAACATATCCGAAAAGCAGGATCTTTGCTCTGGAAGCTTCTCAGTGAAGCATTAGGTGAGAAAATTACGAAGACAAATATCAGAGAGACTTTAGAGCGATCGCTAACATTACAGGAGAACCAAAAAGCGACGAATCCTCAAATATCTAGTAAAAATCAACATCAAGATTGGGGAGATGCGCCGGATGTCGGTGTTTTCTTTGGACGCGATGCAGAATTGGCTACACTCAAGCAATGGATTGTGTGCGATCGCTGTCGCCTAGTCGCAATTTTAGGCATGGGTGGTATTGGCAAAACCGCAGTGTCTATAAAATTAGGAAAAGGCGGTATTGGTAAAACCGATTTGTCGCTAAAACTGGCACAAGAGATTCAAGCTGAGTTTGAATATGTTATTTGGCGAAAACTTCTCAACGCACCACCCGTAACGGAAATTATCGCCGATTTAATTAAGTTTCTATCTCACCAACAAGAAACCGATCTACCAGACAATATAGATAAGCAAATATCCCTCGTACTGAAATATCTAAAAGAGCATCGTTGCCTGATAATTTTGGATAATGTGGAAACGATTCTAGAAGGCGGTAATTGTGCCGTAAAATACAAAAAAGAGTTTGAGGAATACGGTCAACTGTTTGAAACAATTGGACAAGTTGCTCATCAAAGCTGCTTGCTGTTAACCAGTCGAGAAAAAATCGGTAATCTTGAGAGATTAGAAGGAAAAGTTAAACCCGTTCGTTTCTTAGAATTAAAGGGATTGAACAATGCAGAAGGACGGCGCATCTTTGAAGCAATTAATAATTTTTCTGGTTCGGATGAACAATGGAAAAAGTTGATCGAGCTTTACGATGGGAATCCTTTAGCTTTAGAACTAGCCGCGCATCATATCCAAAATGTATTTGGGGGCGATCTTTCCGAGTTTTTGCGAGCGGGGAAGCCTATTTTTGCCGATTTGCGGGAATTATTAGATTGGCACTTTGAGCGATTATCAGAGCGCGAAAAAGAAATTATCTACTGGCTGGCGATTCATCGGGAGCCAATTTCTATCGCCAATTTGAGAGATGATATTGTTTGGGCGATCGCTCAAAATGAGGTGGAGGATACGTTGCGATCGCTACAACGAAAATTACCCCTGGAAAAAAGCGACAACAAACAAAGTTTTACCCTTCAACCCGTGCTAATTGAATACATCACCGAGAAATTGATTCAAACAGCGATCGCACAATTGCCAATCGGTGAAATTCAACTATTTAACAATCATGCCTTAATTCAAGCACAAGCCAAAGACTACGTAAGAGAAAGTCAAATCAGAATGATTCTTGAGCCAGTTAAACAAAGACTAATTGCTATTTTTACTTGTCAACTGAATCTGGAAACTCATTTTAATTCTATTTTATCACAACTAAGACAAAATTTTCCTCTACAACCTGGATATGCCGGGGGAAATATTTTCAATCTGTTTCGGTTGCTAAAGACTAACTTAAAAGGTTACGATTTTTCTCACCTGACAATTTGGCAAGCTGATTTCCGGGACATCGCCTTACATGAGGTCAAGTTTTCTCATTCTGACCTCAGTAAGTCAGTTTTTACGCAATCTTTTGGTGGAATTCATTCATTAGCATTCAGTTCTAAAGGAGACTATTTCGCCGCTGGTGATTCCAACGGTAAAATTCATCTATTGAGAATGGAGGACGAACAACCAATAGCCACGTTTCAAAAACACAACTGGTGGACGGTATCGCTTGCTTTTAGTTCCGATGATGAAAAATTAGTCAGTAGCAGTATAGATGGAACAATTAAGCTTTGGGATGTGAGTACAAAGCAATGTCTTCATAATCTAGTAGGACATACTCAGTGGATTTGGACAGTTGCTTTTAGTCGCGATAATCAAATTATCGCGAGTGGTAGCAATGATGAAACTATCAGACTTTGGGATGCTAATACGGGTCAAAATATTAGAACTATCAAGGGACATAGCAGTTGGGTTTTAGCAATTGCCTTTAGCCCCCGCAGTTCCCAGGCAGAGCCGTGGGAACCAGAGATATTAGCTAGTGGTAGTCATGACAAAACAATCAAACTTTGGGATATCAAAACAGGTAAGTGCCTGAAAACTTTTCAAGGACATGAAGATGCGATTTGGTCAGTTGCATTTAGTCCTGACGGTAAAACAATTGCCAGTTGCGGTTGCGACAAAACAATCAAACTGTGGGATGTTGAAACTGGAGAATGCCGCAAAAATTTGATCGGACATAAAAAGGAAATCAAAGTTCTGGCTTTTAGTCCTGATGGAAAAACTTTAGCGAGTGGTTGTTTTGAACCAACTGTAAAATTTTGGAACGTCGAGACTGGAGAATGCAAAGCAACTGGAAAAGGACATCGTACTGGAGTGCGTAGTCTTGCCTTTAATTCTGATAATAAAACTGTAGCGACTGGAGACAATGACCAAATCGTTAAACTCTGGGATGCTCAAACTGGAAAATGTATCAAAACCCTGCAAGGACATACTAATTGGGTTTGGTCAGTTGCATGTAGTCCCGATGGTCGAACAATTGCTAGCAGCCATTTAGACCATACTGTCAGACTGTGGGATGTTAGTACGGGTAACTGCCTCAAAACTTTTACAGGACATACTGCTTGGATTTGGTCAGTTGCATGTAGTTCCGACGGTAAAACAATTGCCAGTAGTGGAGATGACGAAACTATCAGGTTATGGGATGTTGATACAGGTCAATGTCGGAAGTGTTTGCAATACTTAAGCGAAGAATATCAAGGCGGAATTTGGACAATTGCCTTCAGTCCTAATGGTCTATTTCTCGCCAGTGGGGGACAGAATTCAACGGTAAAAATCTGGAATCTTAAAACTGGTAATTATAGAATTTTAGCAGGACACGAACGCTGGATTTGGACTGTTGCTTTTAGTTATGATAGTAAACTGCTGGCGAGTGGCAGTGATGACCAAACTATCAAAATTTGGGATGTGACAACTGGAGAATGTCTCCAAACTTTACGAGGACATACGAATAATATTAGAGCGGTTGCTTTTAGTCCAGATGGCAAGTTTTTAGTGAGTGGCAGTGAAGATAATACCTTGAAACTCTGGGATATCATTACTGGAGAATGTTTGCAAACTCTGCGGGGACATGAAGCTTATGTTTGGTCTGTAGGGTTTAGTTCTAAGGGTAAATTCATAGTTAGCGGTAGTCACGATTATACTTTGAAACTCTGGAATGCTAGTAATGGAAAATGTGTCAAAACTTTACGTAAACATACTGATAAAGTGACATCAGTTGCGTTTATTCCTAATAGTCAAACGATTGTTAGTTCTAGTTTAGATGGGACAATTAATCTTTGGGAGGTTGAATCTGGTAAATGTTTTAAAACTCTCAGAGTGCCTCGACCTTATGAAGGCACTAACGTTACAGGTGTTAAAGGTTTAACTGATGGTCAAAAAGAGACTCTTTTGGCTTTAGGTGCAGTTGTCGATTTTTAGCGAACTAACTTGCTTAAATTGTTCAGCAGCTTGCTGGACATTTTCCCTGGTTCCATAATTGTACTCTCCTGGACAAACAAACCCCCTGCCTAACGACTAAAGTCGCGGCTACACAAACAAAGACCGCCTGCGCGGTCTGTTAAGAAGGCATACCCTGATGAGCAATTTGTCCAGCAGCTTGCTGCACAAATTATTTGGCGATCGCTCACTTTTTCCTACATTTTGCTACATTTTGCTACACCGTGGGTATTGTTTGTCACGCCTCGCCAATGCTATGATTTTTTTAATTTTTATCAACGAGAAATAATCTGACCGTTATTTCTCGTCACCCAGGCATTTCTACTTATTGAAATGGCGGATTCGTTCGCCTCCGATTTGCAAGGGGAAGATTTTTTATGCAGGGTGTGCAGTGAAAGTTGTGTTAGAAATGCTCGGATTTTGGGAATTCTGATCCGCAAGGACGAATGGACTTAGATAGCAAGGAGTTTGAGGAAATGAAAAAGCGATTTTTAGGCTTAGTGGCACTAACGGCGCTGGGTAGCTTTACCATAGGAGCGCAATCTAGTCAAGCGCAAAGCACCACCTTCGTCTGTGGTGTCAGCCAAGGTAAACCAGCCACTATTGCACAAACACCACGAGGTAATGTTCCTGTCATTGTTTGGGTTTCCGAACACTTCAGCCGTGCGGGTTTTGACCCTCAAACGCGCTGCGAAGACGTTTCGGGAAGATTCCAAAGTTTCTACAACCAAGGCGCTTTGAACTTTATCACCGCCGGGATAGTAAACGGTCAACAAGTCGTCTGTGCTACGGGTGCAGCAGGCGGTGCTTGCAATAACAGCAACGTCTTATTTACCCTCAAACCCCGCGAAAGTGCCGCCCGCGTGATTCAGCGGTTGCATCAAGTTCGCAGCGGTGCATCGGGGCCATTGTTTGAAAGTACCAGACGCAGCAGTTCGATTAACGTCAACGATTTTCTCAATAACGCCCCGGTTGATGGGAGTGCATCTGCTGGCAGTCCGCAGCCGAGTGCTGCACCTGCGGTGAGTCAGCCGACTTCTCAACCGAGTGGCGGTTCGGCTTGGTAGGAGTTGGTCAGAAACCCGGTTTGTTGGAAAAACTGGGTTTCTCAGTTAGAACAGCCTGGAAATAAATTTCCGGCTGAAAGCTAAAACCCGTTAAAACGGGTTGAAATTATTTCAGTCAGTTTCAATCAATTGACTTTCGCTATTAGTTCGGAAATTGATTGATTTCCGGGCGAGGTGGCGGGAAGAGAAAAAGTAACTACCACATTACTCCCCGATTAAGCCTACATGGATTGGCGTTTCCTCATGCTTATCACCTGTATTGGCAATTGCCTGATGCTGCCAGTACAGGCATTACCTGTCAATATTTCTGCCCCAGCAACTAGCCAAAGGCGAGATGTCGCATCTCTCCAACAGCTAGCGAAAGCCATTACCGTCAAAGTGCTTTCAGGCGATACTTGGGGTTCGGGGATTCTGATTCGCAGGCAAGGACAAGTTTACACCGTCCTGACTAACGACCACGTGCTGACTCCGGGTGGGGGGAAATCTTATCGCATTCAAACTCCCGATGGGCGCATCTACTCAGCAGCGGTATTGGGAGCAGATAAGTTTCCAGGTAACGATTTGGGGTTATTGCAATTTCGCAGTGCTGCTACTTACCGATTGGCTTCGTTAAGGGCTGATTCAACTCCTGCGGTGGGGGATGAAGTGTTTGCCGCTGGGTTTCCGGTGGAAACAACCGGATTTTCCTTTACTACGGGGCAAATTTCCTTGTTGCTCGATCGCGCTCTGGAGGGAGGATATCAGATTGGCTACACGAATGATATCCAAAAAGGCATGAGTGGGGGGCCGGTGTTAAATCGGTGGGGCGAGGTGGTGGGAATTAATGCGATGCACGCTTATCCGTTGTGGGGAAATCCTTATGTATTTAAGGATGGTTCTGTGCCTTCGGCGGCGATGCAGCAGCAAATGATTCAACTGAGTTGGGCGGTGCCGGTGCAGACTTTTTTGGAATTGAATGGGCGAATGGTGGTTGCTCCTCATCCGGTTATTTTGGAGCCGAAATTGCCTCGTTTGCCGGAGCCGACGTTGCTTTGGTAAATGACGCTGAATGAGAAAATAAACGAGAAACCGAACGAGTAAACTCGCGGCTACACAAACAAAGCCTGCCTTCGCAGGCTGAAGAAGAAGAAGGAGATGGAATGATGAGATTTTATGATGGGCTTCCGGCTGTATTGGCTGGTACTGGAATTGTTAGCGCGATCGTGGTGATGCAACCTACGGCGGCAGTTGCTTTAAGTGGGGAGCAAGTTAACAATATTGCCCGCGAGATTACGGTTTTAATTAAAGGGAAAGAAGGACATGGATCGGGGGTAATTGTTTCCAAAAATGGCAATACTTATTATGTGCTGACGGCAGAGCATGTGGTGGGGGAAGAAGATGATTACAAAATCGTCACCGCCGATAAACAAGCGTATCAACTCGATTTCAGTAAAGTGAAGCGGTTGGCTGGGGTTGATTTAGCCGTTGTTGAGTTTACCAGCGATAAAAATTACCAAGTTGCCAAGCTAGCGAATTCCGACACTTTAACCGAAGGAAAGCCGGTTTTTGTCTCTGGATGGCCTCGTTTAACCACAGTAGGAAATGCAGCAGGTGGGCAACTTATTCGTCAATTTACCGATGGGCGGATTTCGGGGTTTTTACCTCAAACTTTACAGGGGTATAAAATGATTTACACCAATACTACCTTAGCGGGGATGAGTGGAGGGCCGGTTTTAGATGCAGGCGGGCGTGTAATTGGGATTCACGGGTTAGGCGATACTGAAGATCCTCGGCGATTACAATCGGAAGGATTTAGCGAGGAAGCGGCTAGTAGTATTGCGGGTTTAATTAAGCCTGGGTTTAATTATGCAATTCCGATTAATACTTTTTTGCAAGGTACAGCCCAATCGGGTTTGTATTTGGCGTTGCAGGTAGAGAATTCGCCTGCACCGGAGTTGGGTGCGCCTTATGTGGCGAGTGCTGCACCGGATAAACGGGACACGATTGACAACATTAATGATGTTTTGAATACGGTGCGGCGGGTAACTGACACGATTCAAAGGGTTCGCAATATTTTGCCTTTTTAGGTGGTTTGTTTGGGGGTGCGATCGCTTTTGATCCCCCCCTGCCCCCCCTGACGGGGCGACAACTATGGCTGGAAAGTAGATATGATAAGCTTTTCAGCTCTTCGACCTCTTTGATAATATGGTCGTTTATGAGGACTTAATGCCATTAACTGTGAGGAAAGTAAACTAAAGAATTGCAAAGATTTTACCCAAGACAATCCATGCGCTCCAATATAAAAATCACTATGTCGTTTGTATTGTCGTCGGGGTTCTTTAATCCGACCAACATACTTAACCTGACCTTTTTTCTTGATTTGCTCTCCAGAGAAGATGGCGCTACTATAGGCAAGAGTAATCAATAAAATTAGCGCAATTAGTCGGTCACCTTGGACTCCTGTTTTTTCCAAATTATAGCCACCACTCTTAAAATCACGGAACATTTCTTCAATACCAAATCTTTTCTTATAAGCCGATAAAGCTGGGGATAAATTTAATAAATTCGTTAAAATAAACCAGGCTTCATCTGCTACTGCTCCTCGGTATGAGCGCTGCCATTTACAGGCAATATTACCGCCGATAAATCCCTTGGTCTTAGTGACTTTTACTCCCTCTAAATACAAAGAAATCCCTGGTGCTAAACCTAAGTTTTTTAACTGCACCCATTCCTGTTCTACCTCAACATACTCGGAACGTCTCAACCGCAGACAGAAATAGGTCTGTGGCTGTTTACGCAACCAAGATGCCAAGTCTACCGAGCAGAATTCTCTGTCTCCTAACACAACTGTGATGTAGGGTGTAAGCAGGGGTAAAACTTTCGACAAAGCAGCTTTTTGTTGTTCACAATTACAGCAACCTACCCTGGGCAGTAGTTCAAAGTAAATCGGGATAGCTCGCCGCTGATAAATTAAACTGATTACCAACAAATTAATACTGCTCCATTGGGTGCGATCAATAGCAATATACAAAACTTCTTTTGGCTCAAATTCTCTGGCTAACCAAGCAGTGAATAGGGGAAACCAAATAGTTTTAAAATTCAGTTGAGGTAACGAGAGAAATCTTTGAATTTTTCGGCGGCGGCTTTCAAACAATATTTTCTGGGGAAATTTGCTAGCCAATTCTTCCAAGATCACCAATTTATCGTTTTGAATCATTGCCACCAGGATAGATAAAATTAAATATTCAGTTCGTTTCAGGCAGGCTTTTAAGTGACTTTGGTATGATGATGTCAGGTTATACATTTTCGCATTAAGACAGGTCTTCTTGAGAATACACGACCTGTCTTTTTTTGACAACAATCGGTCAACCCCGCACGCAGTAAGGGGTTGACCGATTGTTGTCACCCCCTCAGGGGGTTGAAAAACACTTCGCGATCGCACTCTCACCACCGATGCGATCGCACCCGATATCCAGCTAGCTGAAAAACTCGGAATTTCCGGCACACCCTTCTTTGTGATGAATGGCGAAATATTTTCCGGTGCTGTTCAACTATCAGATATCGAGGAAATATTGCACCGCGTGCAGTAATCTTTGCTAGATACCCCTTTGTGTCAGAAACCGGGTTTTTTTAGAAAAACCCGGTTTCTTTTGTGTGAGGCGATCGCACTACATATTTGGGATGCGATCGCTTTAACTACACTATGCGATCGCACTACATATTTGGGATGCGATCGCCTCTAACTCTGCTACCATTAACCTCAGACATTCCCCTAGACTGAGGTCATAGCTATTGACTAATTCATCCGATGAAATCTCCAATCCCCTTGAACCTCAAGACGAAAAAGCTGCCCTGATTGCCGAACTAAAACAAGCTGGAATTAAGCATACACCAGAAAAAATCCTACAAATCGCCAAACTCCCCGACGGGAAAATTGTTTTCTTAGAAACTGGCGATTCCCGATCCGGTTTACAACATATTTTGAACAACCATAAAAATCAGTTTGCCGAAAAAGGAATCGCTGAAGCAGAAATTCCTGATGCGGTAGTCGCTGCTGTCAGCCAAGGAACTATAGTAGGCTATCAATCCCCTAACAGACCAATTTATCAGATACAATTTAAAGGTATAATTCAACGAATTGCTGTAACAGTAGGCAGCAATGGTTATATTGTCTGTGCTAATCCTCGTTCTGTTTAAAAAGAGTATAGAGGAGATAAAAAAATGAAAAAAATTAAAATCAAGCTAATGACAGATTACTTTTCCCATCCTTTATGGGGGCTAGATCCCGATAATATTGGAGACATCGATCCAAAAACATTGCCACTTTCTCAAGAAACTATCCAGCGGTTAGAACAGTGGGCGGCTAGTTACAATGCAATTTTAAATCAAGACGATCCAGCCTCATCAGGGTTCGAGAGTCCGCAAAAAGAAGAGGCTTTTGAACAAGAAGGCATCCGTTTATGGTTGCAAATACGTCAAGAACTGCCGTCAAACTATGAGGTTTGGTATTTTAGCGATCGCCTCCAAAGAGAAGTCTCCGATCCAAAGGAGTTAATGGCTGTTATATAAGCGGAAAAAACGATCGGCATCCTTTACTCCAGCACTTATACTGTTGTTGATTGTGTCAGAAACCCGGTTTTTTAGAAAAACCGGGTTTCTTTTGTACCAAGCGATCGCTACCGCCTACCCACGACGTATTTCAGATGCGATCGCAATCTGAGTTTTTTAACAAAAAAATATCAACTAATAATTATAAACTTGTGCTAAAATCAGAAATAATGTGCTAAATTGTAGACAAATAAGGTAGCGTAATGGAAAGCTCTACAGTCACGATCGGCAGCACATCTTACAAAACCCTGCAAGAACTGGCTGCACGCTCTGGAGAATCAATCCAAGAAATCCTGGAAAAAGCGATCGAACAATACCGAAGACAAAAGTTTTTAGAAGAAGCTAACCAAGCTTACGCCGCTTTACGCAATAACCCAGAAGCTTGGGCTAGCGAAATAGAAGAAAGAGAAGCCTGGGATGTCACTTTAGCCGATGGTTTAGAATGACTTCAATGGTTATATTGTCTGTGCTAATCCTCGTTCTATTTAAAAAGAGTATAGAGGAGAGTTTAAAGCGTTGTAGGGGCGGGTTGTACCAACAATCTTTGCCACCAACAGATAACTTAAATAAACCCGCCCCGACCGATGCGATCCCGGAGCAACCGGACATGATATCAAATATGAGTACAGTGCAACTCGAAATTCCTGAAGAAGTATTAATCAGCCTGAAACAAACTCCCGAAACAATTGCCAGAGAACTGCAAATTTTAGCAGCCGTAAAACTGTTTGAACTGGGCAAATTATCATCAGGACGCGCTGCTCAACTAGCCGGAATGTCGCGAGTCCAATTCCTACTTTTATTAGGACAATATCAAGTATCGCCTTTCTCATTATCTACTGAAGAATTAGAGCGAGATGTGATATCATGTCCGATAGCATCAGACTTGCATATTTAATGGTGTTGTAGGGGCGGGTTTTACAGACAATTTCCGATCCCAACAGACACTCTATATAAACCCGCCCCGCCCGTATACAATGCCGATGCAGCCGGACATGATATTATTCATATCATGTCCGGTTGCATCGGTAGCGTAAGCTAAGGAAGGGTTTAAAAAATTTCTCGTGATTTTCCAGCATGG
>DNGJ01000097.1:0-10989 GCA_003486305.1 Cyanobacteria bacterium UBA11371 | reverse complement strand
ACCGTTGCGTAGGGACATCATATAATGCCTGAAACTACAGTCATCGTTAACACATCGCTATTCGCTCTTTCAGAAACCCGGTTTTTCTAAAAAACCGGGTTTCTCGATTATTTGGCTAAGGAAACTGCTTTTGAGACTGCTTCATCTAATTTATCTACCACAGATACTCCCAACCCCGTCAAACGCTCTCTGGCGGCGGCGAGGTACGACCCGGCGAGGCGCACTACAAAATGGGGATGGTGAGTGTGCGATCGCATCTCCACCCCAGCAGCTACTTCCTGCGTCGCGCTAACTCCACTACGACCGCGACTCCCACTCGTTGAATTCACCGCTGGTAGCGCTTCTCCACCCGGTGGGAGATATTTGGCGATAATGCCAGCTAAGCCATCGCAGGAAGTCGCTCCCCCTAAAATATTCACTAAAACAACCTTAATCCCCTTATTTTCGCTCAATAATCCCAGCCCTCTTTCCAAGCGATCGCACAACGTCGTCCCTGTCCCCATCCCCGTCATCTCTTCGCCTATATTCAAGTAACTCAGCGGCTTTCCCCCGGCGTGGTATACCAAATCTAAGGTCACCATCCCTAATCCAGTCCCGTTACACACCACCGCAATATTCCCTTCCGCTTCCACTACCTGGGGTGTTAAATTATAACACACACTTAAATTATTAGCAAGACCGCGTTCCTCTTCCTTTTCTTTTTGCCGCTGTTTTGCCAGCATTAACAATTCCTGATGGCGTCCCAAAGCCGCATCGTTGGCGATGACTTTACCATCGAGCGCCATCACTTCGCCAGCGGGACTCACACCCAGGGGATTAATTTCGACTAAATCCAAGTCTTTCTGGATAAACAATTTATACATCGCTTCCACGATGGTACTGACAGCCGAAATTAACTGACCCTGCAATCCCATCTTCAAAGCCAAACGGCGGGCGTAGAAGGGGGAAAATTCCCCATGTACAATTACCTGCTGCATTTTCTCCCGTACCGCATCCGAATCGATACCGCCCTGGGGCGAACCCAACAAAACCGGGCGACAAAGAGTATAATCCAGGGCAACAGCCAGATAGAATTCTTGTGCGGCGTTGTAGCGAGCTTCTGCTAGGAGTACTTTGGGATACTCGCCGCGAATCGGTAATTGGAAAATAGTTTGAGCCGCAGCGATCGCATCGATCGTATTTTCCACAAATTTAATCCCGCCTGCTCTTCCCCTACTCCCCTTGGGCACCTGAGACTTCAACACCACCGGATAGGGTATCTTTAAATCCTTCAGGTCGCTAGGGCGGTCGATGCGTTGGGATGGTAGAACTGGAATGCCGATTTCGCGAAATAATTCTTTAGCTTGATATTCTAGTAAATCCATAAATAATTGCGGTAGTGGGGATTGAGCGATGTATAGTGAGTAAATTCACCCACTACTTATTACCTACTACCTTTTGCTGCCAGTCTTTGGCGACTAGATCTATGCCGTAGAAACGCTGCCAGAAGCGATCTACAACCTTTGTCGGCAAGACCTTGGTCATCAGAAATAGCAAAATCTTGCCACCCGTAGCAGCAGTATAGCGGGGTTTTGGATTGGCGTCTGTAAGCGCGCGCACAATTACCTCTGCCACGCGCTCAGATGTCCAAGCGCGGGAACTCGTTTGATCCTGCAATCCTTTGAGCTTCTCAAATGCAGCGCGGTAAGGTGTAGTTTCCGGAGAGGTTACCGCTTGCTCAACGCCTTGGGCGGCTACGTCAAAAAAATCCGTACTGACAGGCCCAGGTTCGATCGCGCTGACTTTAATATTAAACGGTTCCAACTCCATCCGCAGGGCATCGCTGAGCGATTCCAAAGCAAATTTAGAAGCGCTATATAACCCGCCAAACGGAAACGCCACCCGTCCCCCGATTGAACTAATATTAATAATGCGTCCGCCGCCAGAGCTACGCATAACGGGAATTAATGCTCGGATCAACGCCAGCGGCCCCAAGACGTTAACTTCAAATTGCCGCCTTGCTGCCGCCGCCGGAACTAATTCTATCGGCCCCATTTGACCGTACCCGGCATTATTAACCAAGGCGTCAACGCGACCAAATCGTTCCAAGGCAATCCTAGCCAAGGCTTCGACTTGCTCGACGTTTGACATATCTGTGGGGACGACCAATACTTCTGCACCGGCTTTGTTACAGTAGGTGGCAACGGCTTCTAGCTTTTCGGCGTTGCGAGCGGCTAGAACTAATCGAATGCCTAAAAAGCGCTGAGCCAAAACTCGTGCTAAAGCCGCTCCAATTCCAGTGGAGGCACCAGTGATCAGTACAACTTGTTCGGATAAGGCAGGAAAATCGGGCATAGTAAATTTAGCAATCCTAAGAAACTCGCTCAAGAGCAGGTGGTCAGGTGGGCAGGTGAGCAGGAGTTTCTTTTTTATATGACTCGTTGCTGTCGCTGCCCTTGGGAAGCTCTTAATTTTATCTTTACATTTCTTATAACTTTTCGTCGGCGGATCTGTCATGTTTCTAGGGTTGGAAAATTGACTTATTTGGCTTTTTTGATCGCACAATAAATCGTTGCCGCAGTTATGATTACCGATTGACGTAAAAAAAGTTCATTAAAATCAACAGTCAACAAACCAAAGGTGGTACCCTATGCAAACAGTAGCCCAGCAGGATGAGATCAAAGCACTAAAGCGATTTTTGCAGAAGCGGTTGCAGTCAGAAGCAGCCTTGGAAGTACCCTTCCAACTACAGTGCGTTCTTAAGGATGGGGAATTATTGATTTTGGTGCAACACGAGGCATCAAACGGATTTGACGCGACAAACATCTTCAACACGCTACAGCAAGCAATTTCTGCCGTGGGATCTGCTTTGCCCAACGCAGAGGACTTGCAGCAGGTACACGTTTTCCTGCGAGTGACAGGAGAAAAGCAACCTTATGCAACGGAAGATTTTACGGTAGAGAAACCAGTCCCGGCGACGAAGAACGCTTCTGAACTGGAAAACTTGCTGGCATTGGAAGAAGAAAACCCGCCCAATAGCTGGGATAATTCCACAAACGATCTTGAAACATCCACAACGGGGACATCAAAAAAAACAGTCGCATATCACCAAGACGTCCAAAAGCAACCAAAGAACCCGTTTAAAACAACACCCAAGGTGCAACAGCACAGCAGCGACAGCGAAGCGCCGTCGAGTGCGCCCCCAGTACCATTGTTGGCAGCAGTTGGTGTAATGGCGGGGGTGCTGTCATTGGCAAGTATTTACGCCTTGACTCGTCCTTGCACGATCGGATCTTGTTACCAGCTACAAAACGCGCAACAGTTAAATCAAGAGTCAACTGAAATTCTGCGTCAAGCCAAGTCGGGACAAGAATTGGTGATAGCGCAACAGAAATTGCAGCAAGCCACCGAACAGTTGAAAAGTATAGCCCCTTGGTCGCGCGATCGCGCCAAGGCACAAAACCTGTTGCAGACTTACTCTGGGCAGATGGCGAGGCTAGACTTGGTTTTAACCGCGTTAAACAAAGCCACCCAAGCAACGCAAAAAAGTCAAAATCCTCCCCACTCGGTGAAAGAGTGGCGAGACATCCTGGAGTTGTGGAAAGAAGCGATCGGGCAACTGCGCCAAGTCGCTCCCAATAGCTCGGTTTATCCCCTTGTCAAGCAAAGACTAGAAGAATACCAACTCAACGTCGCAATTGTCAACCAACGCATCCGCACCGAACAACAAGCAGACCAACAATTGATCGAAGCCAAGCAAACGGCACAAGTTGCCGAAGCGCGCATGGGAAACGCGCGTACATTTGAAAACTGGCAACAAGTTTTCAATAGCTGGCAGGCATCAATCGATTCTCTCACTTCGATCCCGTCCACTACAACGGCTTACAGAGAAGCCCAAGATTTATTGTTAAACTACCGACCTAAACTGGCAACGGCACGCGATCGCCGCACCAGAGAACAAATCTCCGCAAACAGTTACAATCAAGCTGTAAGTATGGCAGCCCTCGCCCAGCGCCTAGAACAACAAGGTCAATGGTCCCAAGCCGTCGCCACCTGGCGTCAAGCTTCTTCCTCCGCCTCCCAAGTCCCCAGCGAAAGTTTTTACTACAATCAAACCCAACCCCTGATCGATGCCTATGCTAATGCTTTAAAGCAAGCAGAAGCGAATCTGAAAATATCCCTCATTTTACAAAAAGCCCGCTTGGATCTCAACCGCACTTGTTCCGGTACTACTAGGATTTGTAATTTTACTGTCGCCAACGATGGTATTAAGGTTTATCTTACTCCTGCTTATTACAACCAGTTGGTAAGAACTAACGCCACCGCCACTCTAAACGGCGACGCCGATACCCAACAAGCTGTCGAAGATCATCTCCAAACTTTACAAGCTGCCCTAGAAGCTATCAGCGAAAACGCTAACCTGCCCCTGGCACTTTACGACCACCGCCGTCAACTTATCGGCACTCATACGCCTAAAAGTTAATTGGTAATTGGTAATTGGTAATTGCTAATTGGTAATTGCTAATTGCTAATTGCTAATTTAGGACTTATATTATGTCCGGTAGCAAAGGTTGTGCAAGTAGGGGCGGGTAATACCTGCCAATTAAGTCGAAACACGAGATATGCAATTTTTACCCGCCCCCTCTTGGGATGCTTCGCCGAACTGACATGATATAATTGCCTACAGATTAATTAACTCAAATTGCTAATTATCTCAAACCTGTAGCTAATGGCTAGCCTCAGTAAAAATGCTGTATTACCAAGCTAGCAATTAGCAATTAGCAATTAGCAATTAGCAATTAGCAATTAGCAATTAGCTAGTTAATTAGTTGATCTGCCGAGTTAAAAACTTTTAAACAGACTGCTTTTGTCACTAACAAAGTAGCGATTAACGTAGCCGTTGCTACCATAAATAAAACTAACATCTGGTAAAATGCGGCTTGAAACGGGCTAACACCGCCCAAAATTTGACCTGTGAAAAATCCTGGTAAAGTAATAACACCGGCGATCGCCATCGAGTTTAAACTGGGAATAATCCCAGCGCGGATCGCTTCTTTGCGATAAAATGCTACTGCTTGAGTAGGCGTTGCGCCCAAACTGAGGTGAGTTTCGATTTCTATGCGCGAGGCGTTAATTGTACTGACGAGGTGTTCGCCTGCGATCGCCGCCCCATTCATCGCTTGACCTAATACTATCGCCGCCAAGGGCACAAGATACCGGGGTTCGTACCAAGTCGGCGATCGCAATACTAACAAATTTACATACCCTACACTTAAAGCCGTACTGAGTAAAAGCGCACCCCACACTATCGGTAATAGTTGCGGAATCTTTTTACCGATGCGATTTCTGGCGACCAGCGCCGCCGTGGTGAGTATCAAAATTAACACAACTATCACCGCAACTGGGTTATTCCCGGCGAAGGCTACCTCTAAAACAAAGCCTACCCCGAATAGTTGAGCGATCGCGCGCACCGTCGCCGTCAACAGACGCCATTCTAGCCCCAGTCTTTCTATAGTAGATAACCCGATGGCAATCGCGATCAAACCTAATGCCCAAGCTAGGTGTACGATATCAAGTTGAATTAAATCCATATGGTAATGGGTAATGGCTAATGGCTAATGGCTAATGGCTAATGGCTAATGGCTAATGGCTAATGGGTTATAGTCCCCTGTCTAAGCTTGGACTACTGACGCACCAATTACCAATTACCAATTACCCATTACCATTCTTATAGGTAAAAATTACTGGTAAGAGAGTGAGCAACATTCCCCCCGTTGACTTGGCGCAGCAATATCAGACCATCGCAGAAGAAGTGAATGCTGCCGTTTTAAGCGTATTGTCCTCTGGTCGTTACATCGGCGGCAACCCGGTGGAAAGTTTTGAACAACAGTTTGCCAGTTATACTGGCGTTAGCGAATGCATCGCTTGTAATTCCGGTACTGACGCGCTGTATTTGGCATTGCGATCGCTCGGCATCAAATCGCAAGATCAAGTTATTACCACGCCCTTCACGTTTATCGCCACCGCCGAGGCGATCAGCGCCGTTGGGGCAACGCCCGTATTTGTCGATATTGACCCAGAAACGTTTAATTTAGACCTTAACCAGTTAGAATCGGCTATTACCTCCAAAACTAAGGCTATAATTCCCGTTCACTTGTTTGGGCAGCCTGTAGATATGACGCGCTTGATGGCAATTGCTAATGCCCATAACCTGTTTGTCATCGAAGACTGCGCCCAAGCGACGGGGGCAGAATGGGGAGGGCGAAAGGTAGGCAGCATCGGACTCGGCTGTTTTAGCTTCTTTCCCACCAAAAATTTAGGCGCTTGCGGTGATGGCGGGGCGGTAACGACTAATGATAGTGCGATCGCTACCCAAATTCGCCGTCTGCGAGAACACGGCACCAGCAGTCGCTACTACCACGAAGCCACTGGCATCAACAGTCGCCTAGACGCCCTGCAAGCCGCTATACTTCAAATTAAACTACGTTACCTCAATACCTGGAATGCCCAACGTAGGGAAATTGCCACCCGCTACCAAGATTTGTTAAGTCCAATTCCAGGAATTATCCTCCCTCAAGCACCAAGTGGGGGTAAAACTGTCTGGAATCAATATACGATTCGCGTAATCGGCAAAGGAACAGAAGAAACTAGAGACAAAGTACGCAGTCAAATGCAAGAAAAAGGCGTTTCTTCAATGGTTTACTATCCTTTACCCCTGCACTTGCAACCAGTTTATCAAGGTTTAGGTTATCAGCAAGGCAGCTTTCCTGCTGCCGAACAAGCTTGCCACGAAGTATTGTCTTTGCCAATATTTCCCGAACTATCTATCGAACAACAGCAACGAGTTGTTTATGCATTAAAAGAGTGTTTAACAGTGGACAGTTGACAGTGGACAGCGGACAGTGGACAGTTACCTCTTGCTCAAGCTTATAGGATTGGGATCGAGGGTGTAGGGGCACGGCAGCAGTAAGTTTTGCCATTAATGCTAAGTTTTTCCGATGCCGTGCCCCGGCGATCTGGCAATGCCGAGTGTTTCCGATGCCGTGTCCCTGACGTTAGACGCGGACGCGATCTTTGCTAGCAACTGCCAAAGCTTCTACCAAGCTGCGGACGACTGCTACCATTGCGACTTCGCTATTGAGTTGGTTAACAGCCGATCCTACACCGACGCCAGACGCACCCGCAGCGATCGCTAAAGGTGCCGTGACGCTGGATATCCCAGAAGCGCAAAGTACCGGCACGGATACGGCGCGGGAAATTTCATACGCCGCCGCCAAGGTAGGTGCTGCCTTTTCGATCAGTCCCAGAGTGCCTCCATGAGTAGGGGCGCTGCTGGTACCTCCTTCGGTTTGGATAATATCAGCACCCGCTTTCACCAGTTCTTCCGCCAGATGTACCTGTTGCGACAGTTCTAAGGTATGAGGAACTGTCACCGATAAGGTAATGTGGGGAAGGAGACTTCGCGTTTGCTGCGTCAGACTTAATACTTCAAGGGCTTCAAACCGACGCCCCAGGGCGTAGAAACTGTCATAGTTGCCAATTTCGATTAAATCAGCACCCGCAGCGATCGCCGATACAAACCGATTTGGTTCCACTGCCGATACACAAATTGGCATATCTGTCAATTCCCGGCACAGGGAAACCAGATCCGAATCGGCGGCAATATCTACAAACGTCGCCCCGCCAAGGTGTGCGGCTTTCACCGTTGCTGCTACTCGCGTAGGGTCGAAATTATTCAAGCCGCTGATAATTTTGAGGGCAATGCCTTGGTCAAAAGCACCCTGTAGTTTTGGATGAATCATTTTGCTTCTGTTCTCGTTCAAACAAATGTATAGCTCATTTTGACATTCCCGGTCGCCACCAGCTGCCTTGCGATCGCTAGATAAATTAATCCATTAAAGTCAATTATTTTTAATAAATCTTAAGATCGAGGGTTGAGCCGAATTGAGGGATTTTTGTTTTTCAGGATGCAGTTATTACTTTGATTTCTAGGTAATCTCAAGCAATAACTCCCTGGCGATCTGGTGCTAGTACCTGAAAAACCAGCCAAAAGAGGTATACAAGGCCGCTCATAAATGTTACAATTTTTTACAAAACTTTAAAGGTAGCGCCATGAAGACCGCTCAGACTTCCACAGACCTAGTGCGCACATACCTTCGGGAAATCGGCAGAGTTCCCCTGCTAACACACGAGCAGGAGATATTGTACGGGAAGCAGGTACAGCGCTTAACAGCACTTATGGCGGTGAAAGAATCCCTGAGTGCCAAGATAGACCGCGAACCCACTATGGCAGAGTGGGCGCAGCAAGCTGAGCTGTCCCCGTCAGAGATAGAGCAGATTATTAGAGAAGGAGAAATAGCCAAACGCAAGATGGTAGAAGCCAACTTGCGACTGGTAGTATCGGTTGCTAAAAAATACATTAAGCGCAACGTAGACCTGTTGGATCTGATTCAAGAAGGCACGATAGGGATGCAGCGGGGGGTAGAAAAATTCGACCCGACCAAGGGGTATCGGTTTTCAACCTATGCCTATTGGTGGATACGGCAGGCAATAACTCGTGCTATAGCGGAAAAAGGTCGGACGATTCGGTTACCGATTCATATTACCGAGAAGCTGAACAAAATTAAGAAAGCTCAGCGGTATCTATCGCAAAGACTGGGAAGGGCGGCTACCGCAGCCGAGTTAGCCGAGGAATTAGATTTGACCCCGAAGCAGGTAAGGGAATATTTAGAGCGATCGCGTCAGCCTTTATCGTTAGATTTGCGCGTCGGCGATAACCAAGACACCGAACTGGTAGAACTGTTAGAAGACAACGGCCCTTCCCCAGAAGAATTCGCCGCCCAGTCAGCACTACAGTCGGATCTAGAAAAGCTGATGTCGGATCTGACGCCCCAGCAACGGCAGGTGTTAGAGTTGAGGTTTGGCTTAGAAGACGGACAAGCTTTAACCCTGGCTAAAATAGGCGATCGCCTCAACATCAGCCGCGAACGAGTGCGGCAGATCGAACGGGAAGCCCTAACAAAACTCCGCAAGCGCAGAGCGGATATGGAGGAATTCCTGCTTGGAGCATAGAGAAGATAGAGAAGAGCGAGAGGGGGAACTTAAGAAAGAGAGGAAATAGTTGCATACTCCTTCATCGGAGGTATCTTTTTATTCCCTTTCCTCGCTCTCGATCTTCCTTATCCCTTACCAATGCTTGATTCTAGTGAGAAAAACCACCAGACAAAGGTTCGGTTCCGCCCACTACCTGACTCGAATCGGATTGCTACAGTAGTTCACATAAGCGCATAAATAGTAAGCTCGGTTGAAAACATTTCAAAAGTGCGCCTTTTAAAGTTAAGCATTGAAACAACAGCAAGCCACCACGGAGGTTATGGTGAATCAATCATCCAATAGAGGCCCAGAATTTTTGAAAGAAGAATCCGAACAAGCTAATTTGCTTTGGCAATACGTACAATCTATGAGTCCGGATACAGTTGCCCACCTATCGAAACCCTCTTCGCCAGAGGTTTTTCAGGTGATGGAACGCAACATTATCGGTTTGTTGGGAAACCTGCCATCAGAACATTTTGGAGTCACCATTAGTACCAGTCGCGAAAATTTTGGTAGACTTTTGGCTTCTGCTATGATTAGCGGTTACTTTCTCCGCAACGCCGAACAGCGGATGACTTTTGAGAAGTCTTTGAGCGGTGCTGAAGCCAGCGCCCCGGAAGCCGAATAGGCAAGCATGGGGGTGGGTTGAATATGTCCTCCCCACTAAAAAACTCGACAGGCTATCTCAACGGCCTGTCGAGTTTTATTATGGGGGAATTGAAGCGTAAGCTCCCAAACTGGTATAAAATCTGTCTTAACGATGCCCGAACCCATACCCTTACCCCATAAATTAATTGGCGTTGCCGCGATCTGGAACGACCAACAACAAATATTAATTGACCAACGCCGCCAAGATGGTTTATTAGGAGGATTGTGGGAATTTCCCGGTGGCAAACTAGAGCCTGGTGAAACCGTTGAAGAATGTATCAAACGGGAAATATTAGAAGAGTTGGGAATTGAAATCGCAGTCGGCGACCATTTGATTACAATTAACCACCCCTATTCTCACTTCCACGTCACCTTAATCGTGCATCATTGCCGCCACATCAGCGGCGAACCGCAGCCCATAGAATGCGAACAAGTGCGTTGGGTAACGTTAGATGAGCTTGATCTGTATCCCTTTCCCCAAGCTAACGTCGAGATTATCAACGCACTGCGAAAAATGTAAACTACCCTATCAACTTTGTCGATAAACTGGCAAAGTAAAGTGGAAGCAACTGCCAGTCCCCGGAGTAGAATCTACCCAAATGCGACCGTAGTGCGCTTGGATGATGCGCTGACACAAAGATAAACCAATTCCGTACCCCTCCTTGGCTTCATCCCGTTGCAGGCGGAAGCTGTCTTCAAAGATGTGTTCTCGGCTTTCTTCGGGAATACCGGGACCATTGTCGCTGACGCTGACCTGTACTTTCTGGGAAGTGCGGTGCAGGATCGAAATTTCAATCGTGCCTTCTTCTGGGGTGTATTTAATCGCATTATCGAGCAGGTTTACCAGCACTTGACGCACTCGTTCTGTATCGGCATATACGTAAGGCAAGTCTTTGGGGATATCTGTTATCACCTGCTGCATTTTTGCTTCAAACACGGGTTTCATCGAATTGAGAATATCGAAGCAGAGATTCTCCAAGTTGAGCTTTTGCGGGTGAATGCGGAGCGTTGCTGTTTTCCCTTTCCCTGCTTGGAGTATATCGGCAATCAGTCGCTCGATGTTCCGAGTTTGAACTCGCGCCTGTTTGATTAAATGGGCGGTGAGGGCGGGTGTTAGCCGCGATATTTGACCGTTATGAGGATTGTAGTTAGTTTCTAGGGTTTCTAGGGCAATCGAAGCCGCTGTGAGGGGATTTCGCAGGTCGTGCGCCAGCATCGAGATAATCCGGTCTTTGAACTGCAACAACCTTTGTAGTTCTTCGTTTTCCT
>DNGJ01000493.1 GCA_003486305.1 Cyanobacteria bacterium UBA11371 | reverse complement strand
AGTGCTACTTTTCAAGGCGCTACCCATCAGTTTGAGGTTCACGTTCAGGGATATCCCCTTTCAGAACTTTCAATTAATTTACCAGAAGATATAGACATTAATGATGGCATTGAGGTAAAAAATCAATCAGGTCAGGAAATCCCAGCGACAGTTTCTATCAAGGATGGAAACGCTAGGGTTGTTTTCTCCCAACCAGTGCCGCCTGAAACAACGCTAAAAGTTGCTATGCAAGGCGTTAATACTCCAGGCTATGATAATACTTGGCAGTACATGGTTTTTACTAAGAATGTTGGTTTAAGCGGAGAAATCCCTATTGGTATGGCTCGAATTCTGACCTACCGCGACTAGAGAGTTTTCATTAACCACCTTTTTTCAAAAGTTAGGGTGTGCAAGGCGCGCCCTACTTAACAGGTTATCTGTCTCTAAAGCAAGGCTTTCAGAAAATTTAGGTACGATGAACGCTCATCAAAGTGGATCAATTCATCAGGATTTCATCCAAGGCTGTCAAACTAATAAATAACAACTTAATTTAGTAAGCGATTCAGGGAGTATGGCGATGAAAAAACTAATTTATGCGGCTGGTTTTATCCTGGCAGTCATCGCTTTGGTTCCATCGGTTCAGGCAGCAGGAAGCAGGGACGATTTCAAAGCCCCTCACATTATGGGGGGTAGCGCAATTCCTAATAACGCTCGTTTCCAGGGAGGTACTCATCGCTTTCAAGTTCACGTTCAGGGGCCTGCCGTTTCAGAACTTGAAATTAATTTACCAGAGGACGTGAGCATCCGTAGGGGAATTGAGATCAAAAATCAAGCGGGTCAGAAAATACCCGCGACAGTTTCTGTGAATAATAGACAAGCTACGGTTGTGTTCTCCCAACCCGTACCGCCTGAAACAACGCTATCAATCGAGATGCAAGGCGTTAATACTCCAGGTTACAGCGGTATTTGGCTGTACCAAGTTTCTGGTAAAATGGCTGGTTTGAATTCAGAAATCCCTCTCGGAACGGTGAGGATTCAAACCTCTGGTCGATAAAGAGGCGCAGCTGCTTTCTATAAAAGTTTTGCTCGGTCGTTGAATCTAGACCAGGGGGTGCTATATGATTCCAAGACTGTAACTGTAGGCTAGAGTCTTGGATTATCAGCCAAATTTCATCAAGCTCTGTCAATCTGTTTCCAGGCGAATGCAGGTCAACTAAAAAAAGGACTGGTATTTCATCCTGATTTCATCATGACCTGTTAATCTAATAAAGTATTGGCTCAATAGACTCCTTTCATACACTCCTTTTCACTAAATTCTTAATCCTCACAAGTTATGTGGTAAAGGAGTCTATTGAGTTTTCTTTATGATAATGCAGAAACTTAAC
The DNA here is from genome assembly GCA_003486305.1 of Cyanobacteria bacterium UBA11371. Classification (GTDB taxonomy): domain Bacteria; phylum Cyanobacteriota; class Cyanobacteriia; order Cyanobacteriales; family Aerosakkonemataceae; genus Microseira. The sequence continues at coordinate 1,709 of DNGJ01000493.1, read as the reverse complement.
TTTTTCGAGTTATGTTGCTTTAAGATGCTTTAGAAAGAGAGGCTGAGATGTAGCGATTCTTCAACCTGAAAAAAATAGGATTTTTTGACATAAACATTTCATCCTGATTTCATACAGCTATGGGAATATGTCTATAGGTGCGAACCCTGTAAACATTTAAGCAGGTGTAAGGAGTCAACGGAAATGTCAAACTTTTTGTGGAATTCTCTGCTGGTTATTTCTGGAGTTTTAGTAGCTACTGGAGCCGTTTCAGACTCAACGATAGCTGCTGAGAATAAAAAGCAGAATGAAGTTGCTCAAAATGAGGAAATAGCTGATTTTTGGGATCGTGTTAGTGGGATTTCTTCCGGAAATTCTAACCAGACCTCTATTCTCAAAGGAGTGCCAGCGTCGATTGCTACTACCGCAGTGGGAGAAGCACCTCTCACTGCTGAAACATATCTAGCAACTTCTGTTCTTGTAGCTGATGTTGCCAACTCTCAAAATTTACCCCCTGCTCCAGTACTTCCAGCGAACTCTATTCCAATTGATGCTTCTTTAAGCCAAATCGATCAATACAGTAATGAGACTGCTCAAGTAACCTCAGTTTCTCAACTTTCTGACATTCAACCCACTGATTGGGCATTCAAAGCATTGCAATCTCTCGTAGAGCGATATGGTTGCATTGAAGGTTATCCAGACCGCACCTATCGCGGCAACCGAGCCATGACTCGCTATGAATTTGCGGCTGGGTTAAATGCCTGCTTAGACCGAATTCAAGAACTGATTGCGGCGTCAACTTCTGACCTTCCGAGTGCCGAAGACATAGCTACTATTCGGCGTTTGCAAGAGGAATTTGCTGCTGAACTTGTCACACTTCGGGGCCGAGTGGATGCTCTGGAAACTCGCACCGCTCAATTGGAAGCTAATCAGTTTTCCACCACGACAAAGCTAAACGGCGAAGTTATCTTTTCTATTGCTAGTGTTGTAGATGGAGAAAATGCTAATGGTGAAGAGATAGATAGAGTGCCTGTCTTTGCCAACCGCGTTCGCCTAAATTTTGATACCAGCTTTACGGGCAAAGACCTCTTGAGAACTCGCTTGCAGTCGTCGAACGTACTTAGGTTCCCAACTGGTACGAGCGAGGGACGTTTTGCTTATGGTGATGTCAGCAGTAATGCCGCCAACGATATCATCCTAGATGTTCTGCAATATCGCTTTCCCCTGGGTTCAAACACTACTGCTTACCTTGCCGCTAATGCTACCGATACTAATCTTCTTGGTATCAGTCCCCCATTAAACCCCTTTTTTGAAGACACTGGCAGCGGTGCAATTTCTCGGTTTGGCGTTCGTCCCCCCATTAATCGCTATCTTGGCGGGACAGGTGCAGCTTTGCGACACAGGTTTAACAATTTTCTAGAGCTTGACTTAGCTTACTTAGCTGGTAGCGGTTCGGCTGCTAACCCCACTGATGGCAATGGTTTGTTTAATGGTAGCTATGGCGCTTTGGCACAGTTAATTATTAGTCCTAGTAACAATTTCAAACTGGGTTTGACTTACATCAATGCCTATAACCCCAACTTTAGCGGGACTGGGACTGGAAGTATTGCTGCAAATAGTCCTGGTATCGGTGGCACTAGCGTTACTACCAATGCCTATGGCTTAAGTGGTACTTTGCGATTCAGCCCTAATTTTTTACTAAATGGTTGGGCTGGATACGCTAATCAACG
>DNGJ01000012.1 GCA_003486305.1 Cyanobacteria bacterium UBA11371 | reverse complement strand
TCCTGCCTGCCCCTACTTTTTTCAACGTCCCTGTCCAGCACGACGTGCCAAAGCTATAGTTTTCGGACGACCAGCAGCCGTGCGAGTAAAACCAAGTCCGAAACGGAAGATTTCCGGCATATAGTAGTCATTTTTTTCGCGAATGACTACGCCGTTATCTTCCAAAGTTTTTATTTCTTCTGAAGTTAGTTAGACTTTCTCTCTGGGACTTTAAACTTGGAATTTTTTCCTGAACAGTTTTACCCCGCTGAACTGGCAACCAATCGATTAGGGTACGAATCTTAGCAACAATTCCAGAACGCTGGATTCGAGTCAGAACATCTTCCCAAGACGGAGGCAAAGCCAACAAATTCTCAGCAAATGGGGTAATAACAGTTAGAGGTTCAGCATCTTCTGATATAAACGATCTAGCAGCCTCAAGCAGTACCTTTTCTGTTTCTAATACTAAATCGCTATGTTGGTTATCTTCAGGAACTTGGCTAATAATCAAGGCAGGTAATGGCTCGGTATCTCTTGTCGAGGGCGCTCTTTTTCCAATCAGTTCTAGAATAGCACTTGTTCCTGAAATAGCTTGTCCGCTCAATGTGGTAACAAAGATGCGGTACACTCGCGGATCTAATATCAAAAGAGCGGCAAGTTCAGAAAGTCCAGCATGTAAGTCTACTAAAACAACATCAACTCCTAAATTTTTTCCAAGATTTGCCAGAATATCAGTCAGAATAAAAGGGTTTTTAGCCCCCTGAATCAGGTGTTCAGGTCGGATTTCCAATGAGGTAAATCCAGCGGTAGAACGGAAAGAAGGTAAGATATAAATACCGTCAATTAAGCCACTCTGAAGGCGATCTGCTACTAATTGAACCGCATTCTTCCCATCAGGAGATGAATCGCCGTGAGCCAGAGCGAGAAAATCAGCAAAGGAGACGGGAGGATTCGGCAATCGTTGCTCAAAAACCCAACTTATTCCTGGTGCTTCCATGTCCCCATCTACAAGAAGAACCTGCTGTTTGTCTTCCGTTAAAGCCTGTGCCAATGCAAGAGCATGGGTTGTCCTTCCCACACCTCCTTTGAATGAATGAAATGCTACAACTGGTGGTAAATCTGATGCTAAACTTTCTGGAGATTGGATATCCCCACCAGGTGACCAAAGGACTCCTGGTCTAGACAAACTAGGCTTCAGTTTAAGAAGAGGGGGTTCTTCTTGTGTTTCCTCAAAAAAAATTGGCAGAATACGTTCGTTTTCTGGAAGACTTTCTAAAATAATCAAACCTTCGCTCATCTCTTTTTCCGAACTGATTCGGAATCTAGACTCGTAAACTTCACGCAGCCAATCTTTTGCTTGTGCCTGATAACCAGGACGAATTCCTATAGTTAACCCATCCCAGTAACTTCTTGCCCAAACTAGCCATTGAGGCCAATTACCTTGCTCTTGAATTCGCAGTAAGACTTCTTCTACGTCAACCCAAGTGTAAAGACGAATATCTGATGAAATCATTTTTATATCTCCCCCTTAATCCAATTGCAGAGATTTTCTAGCCACTGCACCAGTGCTGCTTCATCCTACGGATTCATGCGAATATTATAGCGCCATGCCTGATGAGCTTTTTCCACATCTAAACTTGATCCCCCTCTGTCGAGACGAAAATGGGGTGGAGTACCAGCGATCGCAGAAATTTTGAGTTCTTTAATCCACCTATCTAAATTATGACCATCTTGTGATATTAGTGTTTGCTCGGCAATATCATTTATTGTTTTTAATTTGTTTCGTCTATGAAAAGCTTGCCGTAATTCGCTCACACCGGCTGGTAAAATCATTTTAGAATCTAACTTACATTCACCTTTGAGTTAGATTATCTTGTTTTTCAGCGATAACCAAGCGATCGCCTCCGCTTCAGCTATCGCCTACGCATCCCATAACCTAAAAAATAAAAACCCCTTCACAAGAAGGGGCAACACAAGGCGCATCTAGATTTAAAATTAACTTGAATACACCTCGTGCGGTTCACACAACCGGGTGAAATTATTGCTCATCCACCCGATAGCGCACCCTGAATTGTTGATCCGAGTCAGCACTGGAAAAGCCCAACGGATCGTTATTGTTTCCATTATCTAAACTGCCACCGCGAAATTCTAGATTGCCCAAAGGTGAGCCTTGTTGATTCGGTGCAGTCAAGACATTATTGTTATTTCCGTTGGGGAAATTCACAGAAGATCCACTAAAAAACGAAGAGAAATCTTTGTCTGCATTGCGGTTTACCAATCCGCGTAGCGATTCACCCGAGAGGGTAACCCCGGTATCTGCTTGAGACTGTGCTATGGGAAGCGCGTAAACTGCTGATGCCAATCCCGTAACTACCGCTGTGATGCCGAAGGCCGTTATAATTGCAATTGTGTGCATGATTGCCTCTCTCCCCTGAAACTAATATCTAGCGTTCTCAACCGGGCAAGCGCAAAGTCAATCTTCAGGCTTCTACTATTTTAGATTTTAAGCTCAGCAAGTAGCGAGGTTTTGCGTCGTGGTCAGATTAACCCACACCATGCTGTTTAAACCAAGCTTGTAGCCGCTTCCAGGCATCTTCAGCTTGCTGCTGACGATAAGTCGGGCGATAATCGGCAAAAAAACCGTGGGGCGTATCTGGATAAAGGATAATTTCCGAACCGCTGCGCCCCCGTTTGAGCGCCTGCCGCATTTGTTCAACTGTATTATTAGGAATTAACTCGTCACTCCCGCCGTAGAGTCCCAGGACGGGTACTTTCAAAACAGGTGCAATATCGATTGGGTGTTTGGGAGTTAAAGAAGAAGATTCTCCCACCAAACGTCCGTACCAAGCAACGCCAGCTTTAACTTTGGGGTTGTAAGCTGCATACAACCAAACAATTCGCCCACCCCAACAAAAGCCGGTAATTCCCAATTGATTAATATTTGCTTTGCTGGATTTTTCTGCCCAAGCAACAGTTGCATCTAAATCAGACATAACTTGATTGTCGGGTACTTTAGAAACAACTTTAGAGATAATTTCTTGAATATCGCTAATTTGAGAAACATCGCCAAACCGGGAAAATAATTCGGGAGCAACCGCACAGTAACCCAACTTAGCAAAGCGGCGGCAAATATCCTGGATATGTTCGTGAACGCCAAAGATTTCTTGCACCACCAGCACTAGAGGGAAATTTTCTCCCGTCGCAGGCATTGCCCGATAAGCAGGAATTTCCCCATCTTCTACAGGAATCTTTACTTCCCCGGCAACCAATCCTTCAGTATCTGTGGTAATAACTTGGGCGGAAATAGGTCGCACAGCTAAGGCAAACCCTGCCGCCAGCGTCGAAACAAGGATAAATTGGCGACGACTTAACTGTTTCAAGGCGGGTTTCTCCAAGTACTCCAACCCACGATTCTAACTTCTTTAGTCAACTCGGTTATCAGAAATTTCACGGTAGCTTTATCGAATCTTTATCGTTCTCCCGTAGGCTTACGGTGGGCAAAGTTAAGCAGATACACGATAAATAGATTAGGTAGCTTGCGCTTGCAGCGAAGCTACCCTTGGGCGCGAATCGATCCATCCGAAGCACTTACTTTAACCTTTACTCCCTTCAGCAATGACTAACACCCCAGTAAAAGTTCCGTTTGTAGACCTAACATTTCAACACGAACCGATTCAAACGCTGCTAGACGAAGCGATAATGAACGTAGTCCGGCGGGGAGATTTTGTATGTGGACGGGCTTTAGTTGAATTTGAGTCAGCCTTTGCTGCTGCTTGTGGCGTATCTAGCGGCATTGGGGTGGCTTGCGGAACCGATGCGATCGCTCTAGGTTTACAAGCCTGCGGCATCCGTCCTGGGGATGAAGTTATTTTACCCGCGAACACGTTCGTTGCTACGCTGATCGGCGTCATCCGCACCGGCGCCACCCCGATTTTAGTCGATTGCGAACTCCAAACCGCTTTAATCGACCTGGATGCCGCAGAAAAAGCGATTACACCCAAGACGAAAGCGATCGTGCCAGTCCACCTCTACGGGCAAATGGTATCGCCAAGCAAGCTGCTAAAATTAGCCCAAAAATACAACTTAATTATCTTTGAAGACGCCGCCCAAGCCCACCTCGCCCAGCGAGAAGGCTATCGCCCCGGAGCGGTTGGTACGGCGGCAGCATTTAGCTTTTATCCGAGTAAAAATTTAGGCGCATTTGGCGATGGCGGCATGGTTGTCACCGCTGATGAAACCGTAGCCAAAAAAGTCAGAACCCTACGCAACTACGGCGCGCCCAAAAAATATCTCCACACCGAATACGGGACAAACAGCCGCCTCGATACCATACAAGCCGCCGTATTGAATGTAAAATTGCCACATTTAGAACAGTGGAACAACCAGCGCAATCAAGTCGCCCAACAGTACGACGCCTTATTAAAACCCCTCAAACAATACGGCATCGCCCCGATCCAAAACCAAAGTGGCAGCGGTCACGTGTATCATTTATACGTTATCCGGATTCTGGAAACCTGCCCGCTGGAGCGCGATACAATCGGGGCAGAATTAGATGGGATGGGAATCCTAACCGGCATCCACTACCCGCTTCCCTGCCATCTCCAGCCCGCGTTTGAGCATTTAGGCTACAAAATCGGCGATTTCCCCCATGCAGAAACCCTGTCTCAGCAAATTTTATCCTTGCCGATGTTTCCGGGTTTAAGGGAAATTCAAGCCGATCAGGTAGTGGAAGCAATTTGTCAAGTTCTAAAATCTGCACCAAAGGCTGCTATTTCCGCCTAAGACCATGCAAATTAGACAGAAATACCCCAATGTCATCGATCGCCACCTGTTGGATGCCGCTATCTTGGCACTGTTGGCGGTTATATACGCGCCCGTGCTTTGGCATTGGTATGACGGCTGGCTGAACAAAAATATCGGCATCGTACACGAATATTTCAGCCACGGACTGATCGGGTTACCTTTTGCCGCCTATATTGCTTGGATGGGGCGCAAACAGTGGCGGCGCTTACCCGATACGTTTAATCCCCTTGGTGCGGCGTTGCTGGTGCTGGGGGGAATTTTTTATCTGAGTGGGTTACCCGACTTTGCCAATTTATCCTTCCCGATCGTACTGGCAGGGCTTTGCTTGTGGCTCAAAGGGTTCCCAGGCTTGAAACTGCAAGCATTCCCGCTGCTGCTCGCGTTTTTGGCGACGCCCAATCAAGCACCATACTTGATCGAACCACTAGCCTTACCCCTCCAGAGTTTTATCGCCCATACGGCTGGGTTTATCTTGGTTCAGTTAGGTTTTCCGGTGACGGTGGAAGAGATTAATCTTTATGTAAATGGCAGGATTGTGGAGGTAGCGCCCCACTGTGCTGGGTTGAAAATGCTGTTTACCAGTTTGTATGTGGGGATCATGCTGCTGTACTGGACCGATACTTGGCGATCGCGCAATAAATCAATTTTCTTTTTAGTCAGTGCAGTTTTGATCAGCGTCACCGCTAATATCATCCGCAACACTCTGTTAACGTTCTTTCACGGTACCGGGCAAGAACACGCCTTTGAAGTACTCCACGAAGGCTGGGGCGGTGATGTTTATTCAGCCTGTATGCTGGGAACCTTGGTTTTGGTAATTAACGCCATTGACAGATTTTTTCCCGCCCAATCTGATGAAAGCAACCCTAAAGAAGCGTTTGAGCAAAGCGATTCACCACAAGAGTATTGACGATAGTCGCGCTTTGTGCTAAGGAAAGCCAATTATTCTTGAACGTTATGAGTAAATTGTTTGGTAAGGGCAGGGTGAATAAAGATCTCGGTGAGACGCAAGCAATGCCAGTTAAACTCGCCCATCTCAACTCAAAACTCTCGAAAATAATCTTGTTGGTATTCCTGGTAATACTAATAGGTTTGGGAGCCGTTCCAGGGTACTTGAAGGGAAGCTGGCGTTGGGAGAAGCCGCTATCAGTTGCTAATCTCAAACAAATTAGAAATTTACAACAAACAGGATTAAATTTGCCCGGTTGGCAGACGTTGAACCAACAGCCAATTGAAATAGGCGGACACAAATGGTCGTTTCAAGCGATGGCGCGAGATGCCGAAACCCAGGCGATTTTGCTGCTGCGTCCAATGCGCGATGATAAAGATATGCCCCAGGTAGAGTGGGTGGATCTGAGGGGGTTCAGGTGGTGGAAAACAGAACAACCGCGCCAGTGGCAAAGGGATGGATTTAGGCGATCGCAATTTACAGTACCATCCACCACCGCAGGTTCTCAACCGCTGCAAGTCGAAGCCCAATACTTTCGCAACTGGATACAAGATCGAGGCTTTAGCGGCACTTTCGCCGTATTGCAGTGGTACGCTTGGCCTACCGGCGGCAACCCAGAACCCAGCCGCTGGTTCTTTGCCGATCAAATTGCCCAGTGGCAGGGGCGTCGCCTTCCTTGGGTCGCCGTTAGCATCATGATTCCCATTGAACCATTAGGCGACATCGAACCCACTTGGCCCCTTGCCGAGTCTCTGGGGCAAACCGTTCAAGCTGCCTTAATTGCCGATCCGCTCAAACCAAGTTAGTACCGCGTCGAGTGCTAAAATATACAGGCTTTTAGGGTTAGGCATTGCCCGCACAGAACAAATGCACAACGCAGCAGGTGGAATAAAATCCCAAATTCAACCTTTCCGAGAAAAGGGGGAAAGTCCAAAGCTTAAAATCTGGCGGCATCTAACAGCTGGCTGCCTGTTCGGGCTTCACGCTGGCGCTACAATCTTACCCGGGGCGCTGTTGCTGTCGATAGATGCGGAAAACGCTTTGGCAGCTACCAAATCCTCGCTGCAAAATTCAATTGCCCAGTCGCAAATCCCTATCGTTCCCTTTGAACTGCAAAATACACCTCCCCAGCGGTTTCGACCAAATCCCCAATTTAGAATCTACCGTCTGGGGCCACAAGATAGCATAGGCGTCGTAGTACCCCGCTTTCCAGAACTGAACGGAACTTTTGCCATTGATGGTGAAGGAAACGTCCTGCTACCCTTGGTGGGCAAATTGCGAATCGCCGGTTTTACCCTCGACGAAGCCCAAGAAAGGATTCGCGCCGCTTATAATCGCTTTGTGGTCAATCCGCAGGTCACGGTAGCGCTGGCTGCGGCGCGTGCAGGCCAAATCACCCTTACCGGCGAAGTCGTTAGACCGGGCTTTTACGGCCTTGGTGCTTTTACGCGCCTGGTAACTGTGCTGGTGGCAGCAGGCGGCACTACAACTCAAGCTGACTTGCGATCGGTTTTGGTGCGTCGGTTTCTCACCGATGGCTCTTATATCGAACAAAAAGTAGATTTTTTTACCCCCCTGCTGGCGGGAGATCCCCTACCAGATTTAGTGCTTCAGGACGGCGATGCTGTAATCGTCCCTAAACTAGAAGTTGGCAACCTAGCAACTTATGACCGCCAACTGGTAGCGCGATCTACCCTGGCGCAACCTAATATTACGATTCGAGTCCTGAGCTACGATCGCAGTACGATCGCTAATCTTAGTCTTCGCAATGGTAGTACCTTTATCGATGCCGTTACAGCGATTGCCCCCAGTCTCCAAACGGCTGATATTGGGAACATTGGCTTGCTGCGGTTCGACCCAGAACGAGGTCGGGTAATTATGCGAGAATTGAATGCTAGAAGGGCAATATTGGGCGATGCATCTCAAAACGTTCCTTTGCGTGAAAATGATACGATCGTCATCGGTCGCAACTTGCTGACTCGGATTAGGTTTGCTCTTACTACCATTACCCAACCTTTCCAAGATATTCTGCAATTCCTATTCTTCTTCCGCTCGTTTACTCAGGGTACTCAGAATATTTTCTTGGGGCCTGGGTCGGGGACTGGAAACCCACAATAATAACTACCAATAGCTTTAATTTCGCTCGCAATAGCTAAACCCTTAAACTACTCGATACTCATAACTTTGTTGCCATGACGCCACCCATTGTCAAGCGCTACTTCATCGCCTTCGATCAGTACAAATGGATCGGATTAGCTGCATGGATTTTGGTTACGGGAGCATCTGCCCTCGTTGCCGCCAAGCAAGAGCCAGAACCAACTCAGTACACAGCTTCAGGCGCGATGTTGTTTATTCAGCCGCCGGTAATTTTTTCTAGGACGGGCACAGATATTCAACAGCAGGCACAGGTTCTCAATAGGGATGCTTTGCTCACCGAAGATGTCATCAAACTGGTGGCAAAGCAAGTCGGTGTGAAACCCGACGAACTAGCCAAAAAGATAGGTATCCAGCTACCCAAGCCGCCTGGTAGGGGAGAACCCCCGCCCGCACCGCGATTTGGAATTACATACACCGATGCCAATCAGGATCGGGCTAAAGCTGTGGTAGCAACTTTGATGAAAGCATTGGTCGAGCAGAGTCGTTCGCTGAACGTGAAGCGCTTGCGCTTACGCATCGACGAAATCAACAAACGCCTGCCCGCTGCGGAAAAAGACTTACGCGAGGCAGAAAGGAAACTCGAACAGTATACGAAGCGCGAGGGAGTCTTGTTGTTGGCAGCCCGCGATGGCAGTATACTCTCCGGGATTACCGGCAGCCAAGCACAGCAACGGCAAATTCAATTTCAATTGCAAGGGATTGACGCCCAAATTCGCAGCTTGCAGGAGCGGCTGGGATTGACGGCAGATCAAGCTTATACGTCTTCGGCGTTGAGTGCAGACCCAATTATTGCCAGTTTGCGGGCGCAAATTCATCAAGCGGAAACTCAGAAGCAGCTTCTGGGTGAACAAGGCTACCGCGCCGCACACCCGCGAGTTGTTGAGTTAGACACGCAGCTAAAAGCTTACAATCAACTGCTGAGCGAGCGAGCATCTGAGGTAATTGGCAATAAAGGTATAGGGCAACCCCTGACGAGCAGCAGTAGAATTCGTCAGGATAGCAGTTTAGATCCGTCGCGGCAGCAGTTGGCACAACAGCTGGTGGGCTTAAAAACTCAGCAGGATACGCTGAAGCAACAACTCGTGGCTCTCGCTCGCCAAGAACAGCAACTGCGGCGAGAATATCTCACGATTCCCAACAAGCAACTAGAGCAAGCGCGCCTGCAACAGACGGTGAAGCTGAAACAAGACCTTTACAGCAAAATACAGGCGGCGTTGGTGGATGCTCAAGCTGCGGAAGCTGAAACCGCTACTAGCTTGACCATTGCCGAGCCGGTATCCACCGACGAGATTAAACCAGCCCCGCAAAATCCCGTGCTGATAATTGCGGCGGGAGCGGGGATCGGGTTTATCGTCGGCAACGGTTTAATCTTCCTGTTGGGATCTCTGGGCGGCATCCTGCAAACTATGGAGGAAATCCGAGCAGCACTGGTGCAGCGCGATGTGGAAGTGTTGGGGATTTTGCCTCATGTTTTGGTTGTCGATCCCGAAGCCTTGGATGCACCGATTGTGGTGGAGCCGAATTCGCCTTATTTGGAATTGTACGAACGATTCCGCAGCAAACTGCGCCTCGCTGGGGAAACCGCGCCCAAGGTTGTATTGTTTACCAGTACGATTGATGGGGAAGGTAAGAGCGTCAGTGCTTATAACTTGGCGATCGCTTCGGCGCGTGCCGGTAAGCGCACGCTGTTGATCGAAGCAGATTTGCGATCGCCCTCTTTGTGCAAGGCGCTCAAAGTCGCACCCGATCCCGATGCCAATGTGGAACCCCTACGCTACTACGGCAGCTTGAGCGAGTGCATCCGCCTAGTCCCAGAAGTGGAAAACCTTTACATAGTACCTTCCCCTGGCCCCATGCGCCAACCCGCCGCAATTCTCGAATCGAGCGAGTTTCAACGCCTGCTGGAAGATGCTAAAGTTCGCTTTGATATGGTCATCCTCGACACGCCTGCGATTAGCCTGTGCAACGATGCCAAGATGCTCGAACCGTTTACCGATGGCATGATCCTCGTCACCCGCCCCGGTTACACTGGCGGCAATATGTTGGGTGAAATCGCCGATGAGCTTAGCGAATCGGAAGATCTCACCCTGTTGGGTGCAATTATCAACGGAGCCGATATTTCCATCCCAGCGCCTACTGTGGCAGAATCCCAGACAATGCTGTCGGAAGAACCAGAGACAGTGCAACGAAAGCCAGCCTCTGTGTCAACCAACGGCGCTAGGAAAAAATAAAACAGACGGGCGAAAAGCGATTGGCGTTCTATTAACACACCAATCGCTTTTTGTCAAGATGTTTGTTAAAACTGCTCGGATTGGGTCTGAGAAAATAATCCCAAGAGGGGGCCGAGAATGGCGCCGAAGACAAATCCACCGGCGTGCGCCCAGTAGGCAATGCCACCGCTTTCCATGCCGATGTTAGAGGGAGCATTGAGACTGGCAACACCGTATAATGCTTGCTGGACAAACCACCAACCGAGGAAAAAGTAGGCGGGGACATATACCAGGAAATAGCCCAACAAAGTCAGGATTCTGGCATTGGGGAACCTGAGAATGTATGCTCCTAGAACGCCAGCGATCGCGCCCGATGCACCCAAAGAAGGAATAGCAGATCCTTGGGAAAAAAACCATTGGGTTAATCCCGCTAATACGCCGCAAGCTAGATAGAAAACTAAATATTTAGCGTGTCCCAACTGCTCTTCGACGTTGTTGCCAAAAATCCACAAAAACAGCATATTGCCCGCCAAGTGCAAAAAGCCGCCGTGGAGGAATTGGGACGTAAGGAGCGTCAGCCATTCCGGCACCAGCGAATTTGCTCCAGCAATGGCACAACTGCCCGATAGCTCGCAGGGTACAACAGCTGCTTGTTGGAAAAATCCTAGCAGTTGTTGCGGCGGTAAACTCAGTTCATACAAAAAAACCAGGACATTAACGGCAATTAAACCGTAGGTGACATAGGGAGTAATTCTGGTTGGGTTTTCATCTCTAAGGGGAACCACAGGCTTTTTTCCTCAAGATCGTCAAGCTGAAAGATAGCCGATCCGTGTGGCAGGTGTCTTCTAACTAATGTATGACTTAAAACGAAAAAACCCCCGGTTCGTTAACCGGAGGTGGTGAACTACCCCACCCGACAGGCGGATGGGGAATAGAGCAGGTTTTGTTAAATATTTGGAGTGACCTACCAGCCGCTTTCAGCTTTAGAAAGCACGTAGGTGGCTACATCTTCGATTTGCGCTGCGCTTAAACGACCGCCAAAGGCAGGCATGGCATTTTTGCCTTTCGTTACCTGGGTCTTAATCGCATCCAAAGAGTCCATACCGTAGGTTTTTAGGGCATCTAGCTTCAGAGTTTTATTCGCCATGATGACGTTGTTGCCGCCTGCGTGACAAGCGGCACAGTTAGCACTGAAGATTTTGGCACCGTTGGCTGCATCGCCTGCCATTGCGGGGCGAGCAAAGGAAACGGTTAACAGCGCGATCGCGAGCATTACGAATGATAAGAGCTTTTTCAAGATTGTTCTCCTCTTCTCAACACTTACATTCAACCAGAAATAGGCTGCACTAGATTATTTTATCCCCCCAGCCTCTAACCCAAAACCAGATCGAAGCAAAGGTTTCAAAACTCTTCGGTTCCCCATCCGGGAGCCTTCTGCGCCGCCGTCAGGATGAAAGCGGCGATATTCTCTACCTGCTGTTGCGACAGCCAAGTTTCCGGTACTTCTCGACACCAGTACGTTTCGGCGCTGCTGTCGTAGTTCATCGGGTATCGCATGTAGGCCACCAAATTGGTGATATTATCGCGCGGCGGGGTAGCACCTTTGAGCGCCTTTAACGATAGGGATATGCGCGGATTTGGTAAGGTCGATCCCCCTACGTGGCAAGTGAGGCAGTTGTTCTTGAACAATTGTTTACCAGAGGACAAGTCTTGGGGCGAAAACTCCCGCGTCTGTCCCTGTGAGTCGTATGGGAGAGCAATTGATTGCGTGACTCGCAAATACTGGATCACGTAGGGGTCGATCTTGTCAGCTAGTGCGGGGGAACCGAACAGCATTGAACCCAGACAAATTGCCAAAATCGCCCATAGGCGGGGAACTGAAAACCATCGATGCAGCATTGGATGCTTAACCTTGTGAGATTGGTTGACATCTTCCCCATGCCTGAAGGCGAGGGGATTCCAAGAATCAATTCTTGGGCTTCCTCTTTGTTTAAGTCGGCTTAGTTAGAGGAGTTGCCTCTAAAAACGCTTTAGAAATAGATTTTACCGCCGCCCCATTTGACGCCCTGCACTTTAGGCTGGATCAGAATATAACCGGCGATCGCTGCCAAGTCATCTTCGGTGAGATTTCTCATCTCGGTGAAAATATCTGCACTCTTGAGACTGGGATGGAATTCGGCAATTGAGAATTCCCCATCGTAGCTGGTGGGATCTTTTAAGTAATCCACCAAGGCGTCAACATTATCGCGGGGTGGGGTTGCTAAAGCAAGGGCTTCCGGATCTAGACCGACGTTGGGGTCTGTCTTCGTAATCCCGCCTGGGTGACATTGAGAACACGTATTGACAAACAGGCGTTTGCCTTGCTGCACTTGTTTGAGGCTTAGAACCATAGTGTCACCAGCCTCATTCTTTTTCACGGTGCGGGTGTCTTTGTTGAGTTCGACCGCAAAAGCACTACCGACCAGCATCTGAAACGTAAAAACGAAGGTAGCTAAAGCAAGCAAAATGTATCTTTTAAGCATGGTTCTCCCAAAAAAATGAGGCTTGAGTGAGGTTTTCCCCCGTTATCGCTTTTGGTTTAACGGGATTTCCCAACCTTGCGGGTGTTTCCTGCAAAGGGCAACGCGCTAACCGTCTACAGGCATAGCGGGTATTGTTTTTTGGCTCGCGCTTTCCCAGCACTGCCCGATTCAGGGAAATTTCAGGCTTGCTGGGTGCTATTTTTGACGGATTTACCATCAGGGTTGGCGAGCTGCTTGGTTCCTCTAGGTAAATCTTCCTAGAGGTCGGTGCAACCGGGATTTTTTTGAGCCATAATTGCGGAAATAATCGCCTTCGCATCCTCCAAAGCCAAACGGGTGTTTTGGTTTTTGTAGGCGATTCCCATGCGATCGCATAGACTCATCACTTCTGCGACTGAAGTGTCGTGGTCTGATGCGATTTCTGCAATCGACAGATCTGCGAAACCCATACTGGTTGAGAGCCAAAATATCGAGCCAGTTTCAGCGTCAAGCGTTCTGAGAACAGCCGCCACCAGAAAAGCAGTCCTGAGTTTTGTTCGCGAACAAAAACTCTGCTTTAAATGCACAATTCATGCAAAAAAGCAACTATTTTCATTCAGCCCTCAGCGCCGATCTTGGCTGCCGCACTCAGCACAGACACGATCACTATGATGCCACTGAGCGGTTCCTTTCCCAAGCCGATTTTAGATTTAAGCGATCGCAAAGCGGGAAACGGTAAAAATGGGGATCAAACTCAGCCCCACGGTATTACGCCTGTGGCAAAAATATATATGGGGCGGGCAGAATTGCCCACCCCACAAAGGCTAAAAAAATCAACTACTCCAATCTGCAAAGGCTGAGATGGGAGTTTCCTTTCACCAGCTAACAAACTTTTGCTGCTTAAGCTTCATTTGGCAATATCGCTGCCATTTCAACCTACACCACGCCGATCGGAGCCGGGGGGGTCGGGATTTTGGTAGACTCGGCTAGATGGTGCGTTGTTGGCTGGGGCTGATGCAGGCGAATTAGCTGCGCCAGGGTAGCTTTGAGTTGGGTACGAGGGACGATCGCATCTACAAAGCCGTGCTGCAAGAGATACTCGGCGGTTTGAAACCCTTCCGGTAACTTTTCTCGCAGGGTTTG
>DNGJ01000162.1 GCA_003486305.1 Cyanobacteria bacterium UBA11371 | reverse complement strand
GCCTGGGAACGCCTTTGGGTTGGGGGGATCGGACTAAATGCAAGTCCCCAAACTTCATCGCTGTGTCCTTTCAAAACAGCAAGACATTGCCCACTTTGCCAATTCCAAACTTTAACAATTGAGTCGTGTCCGCCACTTGCAAGCAATTCGCTATTGGGATGGAAAGCTAGAGAAGAAATACCTCCCCCACGATCTGGCAATTCTTGCAGACACCGATAACTATTGCTATCCCAAATCCGCAGAGTTTTATCCTTGTGACCTGTAGCGATCGCTTCACCATTAGGACTAAATATTGCAGATCGCACCCAGTTTGAATATCCAGTCATTGTTGTGATGCGACGACCGCTTTCTACATCCCATAATGCAATCGTTTGATCTTCTGCACCAGTGGCAATTGTGCGTCCATCAGGACTGAATGCGACTCGCCAAATTTGAATCCCATGTCCTCCTAAAGTTCGCAGACATTCGCCTGTCATAATATCCCAAAGTTTGACGGTGCAATCGACGCTGCAACTAGCAATGAGCTTACTGTCAAAACTCCAGTCTACACCCCAGATCCATCCAGTATGTCCCTCTAAAATTTTGATGCATTCCCAGTTGGCGACGCGCCAAATGCGGATCGTGCGATCGCAACTCGGACTAGCTAACCATTTTCCATCTGGACTGAAGCTAAGTCCTGTCACCCAGTTTTTATGTTCGGTAAGTGTATGCAGACAATTACCGCTATCAACATCCCAAATTCGGATTGTATTGTCGAAACTGCCAGTTGCTAGAAGTTTGCCACACGGACTAAAGCTAGAACCTATAACTGCTGAAAAGTGTCCTGACAGGATTCGCAAACAGTCGCCATTCTCTACATTCCATAAACGAATTGTAGCATCATGGCTAGTGCTGGCAATTAGCTGACCATCTGGACTAAACGCGCTACCATATACATTGCCTGTATGACCGCGCAGAACATTTTTACACACACCTTTAGATAAATCCCAAACTCTTAAACTGCCATCATCGCTAGCAGAAGCGAGCAGTTTACCGTCCGGGTGGAAACTAATGCAGCGCACCCAATTAGTGTGTCCTTGTAGTGTTAAAATCCGCTGTTTATTGGCAACTTCCCACAGTTGAATCTCGCAGTTTGTACTACTTGTGGCTAGCGTCTTTCCATCAGGACTAAACCGAACCGCTAGAATACCTCCAAAAGTCTGCGTAAACAATGAATGGATAAACTCTGAATCAGAAAAGTTGACATCCTGCAAATTCATATCTTGCAGCAATGCTTGCCGGATTGTTAATCCTGAAAAATCATATCCGGCAATATCTAGTCCTAAATAGCGATACAAATTGAGCAAATTTCCAGCCGCATATCCTAGCCTGAATTCATCCTCATTCCGAATTTTGTGCAATAAACTATCTAGTTTCTTACGGATGTTCGCTTCTGTCCTGAAATTCGCTCGCAATCCTTCGATAATGGGATTGACAATTAGCCTTAATTGTGATTCTCTAACAAAGTCTTTTGACTGAGTTTTAACTAGGGCAAATTTGTGGATAAGCGATATTTGTTCAGTTTTTATTTCCACTTGTAGTTGCTCAATCAGTCGATTGGTTACATACTCCACAATTACGGGTTGCTGTGTAAAGCTACTCGACTGCTTTTCGATCAACGAACGACGCTGTAGAGATTCAATCGCTTCCAGCAGTTCCCTCAATGGTACAGAGGGAAAAATATTTTCCCGTATGTCTTGGAGAGAAGTCAATTCGCGCTCAATGGCTAACCAGTACATCACCTGAACTTCTACAGGAGATAGACGCACAAACTGTTCGCTTAGAAGTTTCCAAATATCGCCAAAGAGAATTGTTTCTTGGTTGATAAATTCAGCAATATTGTTATCAAATAGTTCAGTAATTGCCGTGGAAATTACTTTTAATGCCAATGGATTACCGCTGTATCGTTCAACGAGGGGCTTTAATTCGGCAACAGATCCAGAGTATCCTTTGGTTTCAAGAATTTTATAACCCTCTAGTTCGCTTAAACCGTTTAAACGAAGCGATCGCACAGACAATCTCTCCCCCTCCATCTGCACCAATTCGCTAGGCTTTTCCCTACTGGTTAACACTACACAACTTTGATGATGGCTTTCTCCTATAGACTTGAGCAGATATCCGTACCCTTCATACCCACTCTTGTAATCTCCGACGCAGGTACTTTCTTGAAGAATTGATTCGCAGTTATCTAGAACGATTAAACACCGATGTTGACGCAGGTAGTCTAAAAAGCGCGAAACTATACCATATTCGGTTGCAGGTAGGTTAACTGACTGCGGTGGATCGAGGAACTGAATTAGATCTGTGAGTATTTCTTCTAGAGGTGGGGAATTGCGGAGACTTCGCCAAACAACATATTCAAAATTGTCTGCGATTTGATGTGCCAACTTAACAGATAAAGCAGTTTTACCAATTCCTCCTACTCCTAATATTGCCACTAATCTACACTGGTCGCGAACAATCCATTGTGACAAAGTAGCAATTTCCTGGCTCCTACCGTAGAAGAGAGAAACATCTGGCGCTTCTCCCAAATCGGTGCTACTTCTAACAATCTCCAGGTTCGACACCTCGTTCCCAGGCTGAGCCTGGGAACGAGATCTTAGAGGCTCTGCCTCGCTATCGGGTGTGCCATTAGTCAAGCAAGCAATATCTACTTCAGCAATCTCTTTCCAGTCCAACGACAGTTTCTGGCAAATTTCCTCAAAAATCGCGCGATCTACAGGTTTTCCCGTTAAAAAATTGCTAACCGTAGAGAGCGCTAATCTCAAGTCTTCAGCTAGTGCGCGTTGGCTGGGAAAACCATGTCGTCGCACAGCCAGTTTTATCTTGCCGATATATTCAGTACGAACTTTGAGCGATCGCGACATAACGTTCTCTTAACCATAGTTAAATTCTATACCGGGAAGACAGAACAAAAGTCAGATCAACTCAGTCATTCTCAGGCTTGAACTCGGTTAACGGGGAGATTTGATGAAATTATCCAACTCACAGTAAGTGAGATTAATAACTTGGTTGAGTGATATATGGCAAAAAGGTTTAGATTTTTAGCTACCTTTCTAGTGACAGCTACTTTACTTTCGTTAACTCGTGAGAGCGCTTATGCTGGTTGTAACAGTGGCTTAGGAAGACTCGATCCAACTTGTCCCGGTCGTGTACTCGGTCCTCCACGCAACGGTGGTAATCCTCCATCTAGTGTAGGAGGAGACCAGACTCCTCCCAGGGTTATAACTGCTCGTAATCTGGCTCAACAAGGATACGTTTGCTACGAAGTCAGTGAATACCCATCTGTTGTCTGTCCTGTACCATCAGGAATGAATCCAAGGGAGTTTCCTGTCAGGCGTATTTCTTACCAGTCTCTAGGAGGTGCAGCACAGTGGAGTTGGACGTGCCTCAATAACAGAGGACAAGTATGGGGAAGAACAAACGGACAGCTTTTGTGCCAACCAGCTATGCGTTGAGAAGTGAGTTTTGATTGAAACGACTTGACAAAAGTAACTAAAATTTTTCTCAAAGAGAGAGCGATATGCCGGAGGCATATCGCTCTCTCACCATCTACCAAATTTGATATTTTTAGCGATGCTAATCCGACAACCTAGCTAACAGTTCTTCATTGGATAATTGCGGCAACTGTTGCAGCAATAACGTTAACTCTTCTGCCGACAATGCCAGTAAATTTTGCACCAGAACCGGCAGGCGTTCTCCCAATTCCCCAAACCGCATTCTCAACACATTTTCTGCTAGCAATTGTCTGGCTTGCTGGATTCCTTGTTCGTCAACAGTTAGCGCAGATAATTGCAACAACACCATTGTAAATTCGGTAGCAGGTAAAGCCGATACTGGAGTTAAAAAAGCAGCCAAAACCGCGTCTAATTCCCCAAACCGCACTAAGAAGAAGCTTTCTAAAATCGATCGCTGTCCTTCTTGTATACCTTCTTGCCTGCCTTCTTGCCTACCTTCTTGTATACCTTCTTGCCTGCCTTCTTGTTTTGCGGCTTCTAATTGCTGTTGAAATAAGGGTGCGATCGCCATAACTAACTCCCGATCTTCTGCCTCTAATTGCTGTTCTTGATTTACCGCTAAGCCGGATTGCAGTTTATAAAGTAATTCTAGCGCGATCGCGCGGATTGGATTATCGACCGATAAAGCACTCAACTGGGTAATAGCTCGTTCCTGCACCTTCCCCCTACCTAAGATTCTCAGCCACAACGTTGCTTCTGTTTCCGGCAATTGATGGATAACCACTATTGCCGTCCGCAAATATTCCCCTAAAAAATAGATTCCCCTGGGCCAGTTTTCTTCGTCTGGAGTTGCATGAAACCCATTCAGCAAGGTTTCCGATGCTGTGGGAGTCAAAATCCATAGTTTGGGTAAATCTGCTTCCTCGCAACGAGTGTTTTCTCGCCTCGATCTACGTTCTAATTCTGCTCGCACGTCCAATAATTTGCTCAAGCAACTACAAACCTCCCCCACACTAACCGGATTGCGAAACGGTTCAAACAGGGCGGTTGTAGTTGCCATTTTTCCTAATATCCCCAGCATTTCCACATAATCTTGTGTGGCAGTTGATGGGGTGAAGTAAACATCAATCTCGCGCACTTCGGAAGCTACGTCACGGCTGGCGGTAACTTGTCCTATGGGCGATAGTAGTTCCGATAAATAATCTTTAGCAAATTGGTCGTAAATGAATCGCGTCATGACTGGCGCTGCAATTTAATTATTCACAATTTTACCATATTTATCTAAAATATAAAATATTAAAATAATACTTTAACATTAACCAATACTGGCAATCGGTAATTGTCAATAGGGCAAAATCCAATTACCAATTACCAATTACCAATTACCAATTATTGTCTTTTTTGCCTTTACGAAACTCAACAAATGAAAACCCAGAACAAAAGTCAGATCAACTCAGTCATTCTCAGGCTTGAACTCAGTCACCGGCGAGTTTAGATGAAATTATCCAACTCACAGTCAGTGAGACTAATAACGAGGTTACATGTATGAAGATTTCTCAAAATTGTTTGGACTTAATTAAAAAATGGGAAGGGCTGCGTTTAAAGGCTTACAAAGATCCAGTGGGTATTCCAACCATAGGATATGGAACGATTCGATATCCGAATGGGCAGAAAGTTCAGATAGGCGACACAATCACACAACAGGAAGCCGAAGCTTTTCTGCAATTAGAATGCGATGAAGTAGCGGAAAAAGTCTCTAAGTTAGTCAGCGGGATTGCGCTTAACCAAAATCAGTTTGATGCGGTTGTATCGCTCTGCTATAACATCGGTACTGGAGCATTTGAAGATAGTACTCTTTTGCAACAACTCAAAGCCAATAACTTTGCCAAAGCAGCTCAAGAGTTCGATCGCTGGGTTAAAGGAACCAAAGACGGTAAAATGATAACGCTTCCGGGTTTGGTTAAC
>DNGJ01000431.1:3024-25595 GCA_003486305.1 Cyanobacteria bacterium UBA11371 | reverse complement strand
TCTACCTCCCTTTATACATCGATTCCAAACTTCCATACCGCTATCTTTTCTAAATCTTGCAGAGAAGGTTGCCACTTATCAACCAATTCTCCGCGTACACTGCTTCTCACCCAAGGATGCAAATCGTACCTCAAAGTCCCTTGGGTATCTTGTACTTCTTCAATCAAATACCATCGTTTCAATTGGCGCTGGACTTGATGCCAATCTGATTCTTTCACCCACTTAGCACCAGACAATTCTGCTAGAGTCACGCTAGCATCGGCTCGACCCATATAACGCAGTACATTTTTAGCTGTATTATTAATTCGCTGCCAAGCTGTTTCTAAAGAAAATTGATAGAATGCTTCAACTTCTCCACTAGCTTTCTCTAGGGCAGATAATACAGGTTCGAGGTCTTGGTCATCCAAGACGCGCCCGACAATAAAATGTAATGCCAGTGGTGCGCCGCAAGATAATTCATAAACTCGGTCTAGCTGGCGATCGCTAGCTTTTAAAATTGCCGGAATATCTTTGTAAGTTGCCTCATCGTGCAGTAACTTGTGCGATGATTCTTTATCTAATCCTTGAATTGGAATTAAACCGACAAACTGGGGATTAGTTTTGAGACGACTGGTGAGAAGCGCCCGACTGGGATTGAGCATTTTAACCAAGTTTGCCAGAATATCTTCCACCTGTGAAGTTTCGGCATTATCTAATACAACGAGTAACTTTTCTTCTCTAAGACGCTGTTGAACTCGTTCTATGGGACAACCCAGTTGATGAGCGATTTGATTTAAAAATTGATTCCAATTGAGCGATTCATATTCATTTGTAGCGCTGATGCGACCATCGACTAATTCAGTTTGTCTTGCCGTTACCCACAATACATCAGCAAACAGATTTCTTTTAATTGCAGTTTGAGCAACAACGCTTGCAGCTTCTGTTTTACCATACCCCGCACCACCGCTGAGGGAGAAGATGGATAACTCGTTGGGGTCAGAAAGGCGGTTTAATATTTGTGCGATTAGGTCTTTTCGCCCCCACACAGTTCGACAGCGATTATTAGGTACAAACAATCCGCGCTGGTGTTTGGTGTCTTCATCTGGGTTCTTGTTGATGCAGGTGTTTTGGGTTGCGATCGCCTTCGCTTCGTCAAACGAACAGTCGAGCAAGATCCGACACAAACCGTCGGCAATTCGATATTCACAGGTTTTGCGACCATCTGACAAAGCACTTCGCACCGCTTGGGGTGAAGGTTCTGTAGTATCGAGTTGCTGACGCCACGCGCACAAAAAGTCTTCCATTAAGTAGCGCTTTCCGGGCTTATATCTTTTATTAAACTCTTCCTGTAACATTTGCTTCAAATTTGAAGGCAGTTTAATGCTACTATTATTCCTTTTGGATTCAGAAGGATCGCACATGGTAATTCTAATGTACTAAGTGTTCTAGCCCAAAACAACTCATCTGTTGATTCCGCTTGTTTAGAGAATATCAGAAAAGCTCAGTCCAGTAAGCTGGGTAAAAATATTCAAATTACTTTCAAATTACTTTCAATTTACCTTCAATTTACTTTTAATTTATTCCTAAGCGAAATTATTAATGCTAAGGTTGCTTCAAGGCTGAAAAATGAGTTATCAGCTTATTTACTCAGCCACAGCGATCGCCAAGACTTATGTATTGGCAATAACCGAAAACTATTTCGCTCCTCAATGAGGTCATTTTCTTATGGGTCATCCAAAAAATGGAACTTTATTACTAGCTTCTGTTATTGCAACTCTTTGCTCGCTATCTGCTATCAGTAAACCAGCAGAAGCAGCTAGTTTGTACAAGGGTTGGAATTATGCAATTGATTCGTTTAACGACAGCATAACTGGCAATAACGTTGGTGGCACTAAATATGAAATTTACGGTTTAGCTTTAAAGCAAACTGAGGATAAAGTTTTTATCGCTATCAATGCCAATCTGCCTTTAGGAGGAACTCAGAGTAATTATGCTGATGACGGACACGTTGGTTGGGGCGATTTAATATTCAATTTCTCCGGAAAAAATCTCAGCACTGCCAGCGCTAATAGTAACTTGTTTGGTATTCGGTTTGCTAGCAAAAATGATTCAGGTGTTGCAGCTACAGGTGTGTATAGCCAGGTCAAAGCTAAAACTGTTGCCAAAGCAAACGGTATTGCCTTAGATAGTTTAGGCGAGTACAACGAATGGGTTAAAAGTAACGGTAAAAAACCATCAATAGGGGACTTAGGTGCAAACGATCCTTATTTCAATCAAGCAACTCACGTTCAAAATGTCATTGCCTCCGGGAAAAAGGTAGGTGATATCAATTTGCTGAGTGCTGCCAATTTAAGCAGTCTTGGTCTTGATTTCGGTCACTTCGATGCCAATGGTTCTCAGACAATTGGGTTGAGCGCTGACAGGTCTTTATTTCCGGATGGTAATTTTATTCTTCACCTTGCTCCAGACTGCGATAACGACATCATTGCCCTTAAAGGAAAGCTTGACATTGTACCCCCAGAATCTGCTACCGTACCTGAGCCATCTGCGGTTTTAGGTTTAACGGCGATGGGGTTATTGTTTGGCAGTAGCCAGTTAGGGCGTAATAAGCAACAGAAAGCTCTGAATTCTAGCGCTAGCTAATTCATAGTAAACTAGGAGCGATCGCACTTTTATAGCGTACTAGGTGAGTGGGATCGCTTGCTAAGATATTGTTCAACAAACCCGGTTTCTACGTAATATCGAGTCCGGTAGTATCGGACTTGTACGGTTAATGGTGTTGTAGGGGCGGGTTTTACCAGATACCTTGATGCCAAGCGAATTATGTTGATAAACCCGCCCCCCGCGCGATGCCGATACAAGCGGATATGATATAAGTCGTGAAATCGCAGCTAAATACCAGGATTTAACGCATCTAAAGCCAAATTTAATTTCAGAACGTTCACTCCAGGTTCGCCAAAAATACCCAAAAATCTGCCGTCGGTATTTTGCTGAATTAATCTTTGGAGTTGATTTGGTTGTAATCCTCTTACCTTCAAATTACCTTCAATTTACTTTCAATTTATTTTCAATTTACTGCATGTAAAATTTATTAATGCTAAGGTTGCTTAAAGGCTGAAAAATGAGTTATCAGCTAATTCATTTACCACAGCGATCGCCAAAACTTTTGTATTGGCAACAAATGACAACAATTTCGCTCCTCAATTAGGTCATTGTCTTATGGGTCATCCAAAAAATGGAACTTTGTTTCTAGCATCTGTTGTTGCAACCCTTTGCTCGCTATCAGCTATCAGCAAACCAGCAGAAGCAGCTACTTTACACGGGGGTTGGCGTTATGCAATTGATTCGTTTAACGACGCCACTGCACGCATGTGGGTTGGTGGACCGACAGATGTCGGCGGAAATCGCTTTGAAATCTACGGTATGGCGATTAAAGATGATATTGCTGCCAATAAAATCACAGTAGCAATTAATTCCAACCTGTCCAGAAATGGCGCTACGGTTCCTTATGCTAGCGGATACGGTCATACTGGTTGGGGCGATTTGTTTTTCCATACCCGTAGCGGACTATTCGGGATTAATTTTACTCAAAGCAATGATTCTGATGCTCGCACAACCGGCGTTTACAAAAATGTTACGGCAAAGAGCGTTTCTCTAGCTAACGATGGATGGGCTAGCAATAGCGACTATATCAATTTTGTTCGCCGTAATGGGGGAAATCCGACGATGGGAGATTTATCCCAAAGTGCTTCTCGTTTTGGCAATTCAACTAAGAACGTAATTGATTCTGGAACCAAAATAGGCGATATTTTCGCAGCTGATTTGAGAGGAATTGACTTCGGTCATTTTGGTGCGCGAGGATCGCAGACTTTTGGGTTTAGTTTCACGCGATCGCTCTTACCGACTGGCGACTTTGTTGCTACCCTAATTCAAGAATGTTTTAACGATGCTATTGCGTTTGTAGGTAATCTTCCACAACGTCCACGCCCGCCAGTAAGACCTGGGCTACCTAGACCAGGACAACCAAATCCAAATACCCCAAGCCCAGGCATTCCAGTAACACCTGAGATACCGGAAGCAACAAATCCAAATACCCCAAGACCAGGCATTCCAGTAACACCTGAGATACCGGAAGCAACAAATCCAAATAACCCAATAACAGAGAATCCAGAAACACCTGATATACCGGAAGAAACAATTCCAGATGACACAACACCAGTAACTAAAGTACCCGAACCTACTTCTTTGCTGGCAATCGGTGTTTTTGGTACTATATTGCTGCTGAAAAGCCAGCGCAAATCAAGTGAAAAAAATTTGAGTGGCAATGCCTGAATCCTTTCCTCAATTATTAACAATTCTTGATTAACGCACACTTGCGCTTTATTTTTGGCCTGGGTGTAACACAACATTGTAGGGACACGGCATCCGAAAAACTTTGAGTTGATGATAAAACTTACTGATGCCGTGTCCCTACTCGGTTTGATTCGACTAGCTAACTACCAGGATTTAACGCATCCAAAGCCAAATTTAATTTCAGAACGTTCACACCTGGTTCGCCAAAAATACCCAAAAATCTGCCATCGGTATTTTGCTGGATTAATGTTTCCAGTTGATTTGGTTGTAAATTCCTTGCTTGTGCGACTCTGGTTATCTGCGCGATCGCAGCTTCTTTTGTAATATGAGGGTCAAGGCTAGATCCAGATGTATAAACTAAATCTGCCGTTGGCTGAATCCCTGCTTGTTGCAATCTAGCGAAATCTTTGTCTTTAATTCGTTCTAGCAATGCCGGGTTACTCGGTGCTAAGTTACTCGCACCCGAAACCCCTGTTTTCAACACTCCCGCCGAATCGTTATTGGGATCTGCTGTGCTGTAGTTGGTCGTGCTGGGACGGCTATTAAAATAGCGGTCTGAGGTAAAAGGTTGACCGATTAAAGCCGAACCTACAACTTGTCCCTGAGCGTTTTTAATCAAACTTCCATTGGCTTGGTAGGGAAAAATTAACTGTCCAATTGCCACGATTCCCAAGGGATAAATAATCGCCACTAATACCCATAGAACCAGGGTAACTCGAATTGCTTTGACTAACTCGCGAATAAAATTCATGGTTGATTGCTAATTGCTAATTGCTAATTGCTAATTGCTAATTGCTAATTGCTAATAGATTTATT
This sequence comes from Cyanobacteria bacterium UBA11371, assembly GCA_003486305.1. GTDB lineage: Bacteria > Cyanobacteriota > Cyanobacteriia > Cyanobacteriales > Aerosakkonemataceae > Microseira. Next base: position 20,447 of record DNGJ01000431.1, on the reverse strand, counting down.
TTTGTCTATTAACCATTAACCATTAGCCATTAGCAGTTTAAAATCGCTCTGGTTGGAACATGACCACGAATAAATAAATCGAAAGCGCTATTGTCACAATTCCCAAAAGTCCTAGCGCGTATGACTGGGTGCGCGAAAGTGTTTCTCCGCTGGCTGCAAGTACCGCAGGTGCAACGACGAGATTAAAACACAGTAACAGGAATAAATACAACGGTAGCTTTTGACGACGCCATTCTCTCCAAATGTGCGAAATTACCTCAAGTGCGATACCAAATCCCGATTGATTACCCCCTGCATTCTTATAGACCGCGCAGGCGGTCTTTGTTTGTGTAGCCCCACCCTTCAGGGTGAGGGATTTTAGGGTTGATAAAAGCGGATTTGATGTGAGATGCGATCGCATGTGAATTTGGCTCCTAATTGCTAATTGCTAATTGCTAATTGCTAATTGGTTATTAGGCCATTACCAAGGAATAATAACATCAATCAATTTAATGGCAATAAACGGTGCAATTACACCGCCAAGGCCATAAATTAAAATGTTTCTTCGCAACAATTGATCCGCAGTCAGGGGACGAAATTTCACTCCTGTCAGTGCTAACGGAATCAGCGCGGGAATAATCAAAGCGTTGTAAATTAAAGCCGAAAGAATCGCCGATTCCGGACTTTTTAATCCCATAATATTCAGCGCGCCAATCCCAGCAGCGGAGAAAATTGTCGGGATAATCGCGAAATATTTGGCGATATCGTTGGCGATGGAAAATGTAGTTAAAGCACCCCGCGTAATTAACAATTGCTTGCCAATTGTCACCAAATCGATTAATTTAGTCGGGTCGGAGTCTAAATCCACCATATTCGCCGCTTCTTTCGCTGCTTGCGTCCCGGAATTCATCGCCACTCCGACGTTTGCTTGCGCTAACGCTGGGGCGTCGTTTGTCCCGTCTCCCGTCATGGCGACTAGCTTTCCTTGCGATTGTTCGTTACGAATGACTTCTATTTTGTCTTCCGGCGTCGCTTCGGCGATAAAATCATCTACTCCGGCTTCTTTGGCTATTACCGACGCGGTGATGCGGTTGTCTCCTGTCAGCATAATCGTTTTGACGCCCATGCGGCGCAGTTGGTCGAAGCGTTCTCGCAGTCCGGGTTTGACGATATCTTTTAGGTAGATAACGCCGTAGATTTCGCTATCTTGACAAACGGCTAAAGGTGTGCCTCCTAACTTAGAAACTCGTTCGTAGGCGGCGTCGAGGTCGTTGGGGACTTGACCGCTGCGCGATCGCACAAATCCCCTAATCGCATCCACCGCGCCTTTCCGCACTTCCCTACCATCGGGTAAATTTGTGCCGCTCATGCGGGTTTTAGCGGAAAATTCTACCCCTTCGGCGCGATCGCGGTCAAAATCAATCCCGGCGCGCAGCCGTTCGGCTAACGCCACGATAGACCGTCCTTCCGGGGTTTCGTCAAACACGCTCCCCGCTAACGCCACTTTTGCGACTTGTTCTATCGTATGACCATTGACAGGAATGAATTCATCTGCTAAGCGATTGCCCAACGTAATCGTGCCAGTTTTATCCAAAACCAGGGTATTGATATCGCCGCAGGCTTCGACGGCGCGCCCGGAGGTGGCGATGACGTTGAATTGCGCTACTCTGTCCATCCCGGCGATGCCGATGGCGCTGAGCAAACCGCCGATGGTGGTGGGGATGAGGGCGACGAGGAGGGATATTAAGATAGCGATCGTTGTCGGTGTATTTACGTAGTTCGCCAAAGGTGGCGTGGTGGCGACGACGATTAAAAAGACTTGGGTTAAAACTGCCAGCAAGACGGTGAGGGCAATTTCGTTGGGAGTTTTGGTGCGCGCCGCGCCTTCTACGAGGGAAATCATGCGGTCAATGAATCCTTGACCGGGATCGGCGGTAATTCTAATTGTCAGTTCGTCCGATACAATCCGAGTACCGCCGGTGACGGAACTGGCGATATCGGTTCCTGGTTGTTTTAAAACGGGGGCTGATTCTCCGGTAATGGCAGATTCGTCAACGGAGGCGACGCCAGCAATTACTTCTCCATCGGCGGGAATCATCTCGCCTGCGATGACTTTGACTTGATCTCCCCGGCGCAGGGTGGTGGAACTGACTTGTTGAATTGAGCCATCGGGGAGCATTTTACGCGCGAGGGTGTCGGAACGAGTTGACCGCAGGGTGTCGGCTTGGGCTTTCCCGCGTCCTTCGGCGACGGCTTCTGCAAAGTTGGCGAAGAGGACGGTAAGGAAGAGGATGAGGGTAATTAAGCCGTTGAGGAGTCTTTGATTTTCGCCTTGTACTGTTCCGAATAAGTTGGGGTCGATGGTGACTAGGGCGGTGACGATTGTTCCTACCCAAACGATGAACATGACTGGGTTTCTGACCGCGATGCGGGGGTCGAGTTTGAGGAATGATTCCCGGATGGCTCTTTGATAGAGTCCCGCCATGTTGGCTTTGGGTGTGTGTTTGCGAGTGTCGCGACGACCGCTGGGTATTTTTAGGGGTTTGGACATAGATTGCTAATTGCTAATTGCTAATTGCTAATTGCTAATTGCTAATTGCTCATGGTTAGGGTGAGGGTGGCTGGGGGAAGACTAGGTGAGAGGAAGAAGTGGGAGACTTATGGGAAAACCTAGCTTTGAGAAACTCGACGTTTATAAACTGTCTGAAAAACTAGCTGATGAGATTTGGCACATCGTTAAGGAATGGGATTATTTCACCAAAGAGACTATTGGGAAGCAAATAGTTAGGGCTGCCGATAGTGTCTGTGCCAATATTGCAGAAGGAGAAGGTCGATATAACTTCCAAGACAATCGTCGTTTTATCAAAATAGCAAGGGGTTCTTTATACGAAACCATCAACTGGTTAAGACGTGCCTATAGAAGGAATTTATTAACCCAAGAACAGAGCAAGCGGATTACCCTAATCGTTGATGAACTATCTCCTAAACTCAACGCATACCTTAAGTCTATAGGTCATTAGCTAATTGCTAATTGCTAATTGCTAATTGCTGATTGCTAATTGCTAATGGCTGATTGCTAATTGCTAATTGCTGATTGCTAATTGCTAATTGCGAGCGGAGCGTAATATAGCATTTTTCCTGATATTAGCCATTAGCCATTAACCATTAGCTATTAGCCATTAACCATTAGCCATTAGCCATTAGCCATTAGCCATTAGCCATTTGGAAGCCTTCGGCTATTGGTCCTAGTGCAAGGATGGGGAAGAAGGTGAGGGCGCCGAGGATTAATATGATGCCTGCGGTGACGCCGATGAAGAGTTTGGTATCTGTTCGCAATGTGCCGACTGTCATGGGGACTGGTTGTTTGCGGGATATGCTGTCTGCTAGGAGTAGCAGGGAAATAATCGGGATGTAGCGTCCGGCTAGTAGGCTGAAACTACAGCTGAGATTCCACCACAAGGCGCCGGGGGCGGGTTGGCTGTCTGCTAGTCCTTCAAAGCCTGAACCGTTGTTGGCTGCGGCGGAGGCGTATTCGTATATGACTTGGGCGAGTCCATGATATCCGGGGTTGGTGATGCCGTTGAATTGGGTGGGGAAGCTGATGGCGATCGCACCGGGAATTAATATGGCGATGGGATGGACGAGTAATATTAGGAAGCTGGCGAGGACTACTTCTCTTTTTTCGATTTTGCGTCCTAAGAATTCTGGGGTTCTACCTACCATTAATCCGGTAACGAATACTGCCAATATTAGGTAGGCAAATAGATAAGCGGTTCCGGTTCCTTGTCCTCCCCAAACTATTTGTAAGAACATATTAGACAGAGTGACGAAGCCGCCTGGGGGCATGAAGGAATCGTGCATACTGTTAACTGCGCCGGTCATTGTGCCTGTGGTACTTACGGCATATAAGGCGGATTGCGCCCAGCCAAATCTCACTTCTTTTCCTTCTAAGTTGGGTGCAGGATTTCGTAGTAGGTTGTTGACCGCTGGGTTTCCTTGGTATTCGCCTGTGGCGGCGATGATGATAAATAAGATATAAATTGCCATCACCATGCCGTAAATCAACCAGGCTTGTTTGCGGTTGTTGGCTATGACGCCGAAGGTGTAAATCAACGATGAGGGAATCGCAACCATCGTGACAATTTCGATTAAATTGGTCGCGGGGTTGGGGTTTTCAAACGGGTGGGCAGAGTTAATTGCGAAAAAGCCGCCGCCGTTTTCTCCTAATTCTTTGATGATTTCAAAATGGGCAACCGGACCGCGCGCGATCGCCTGACTCACTCCCGCATTTTCCAATGTCGGAATAACGACTGGATCTGCTAATGTTTCGGGTATTCCCAAGGCGATTAAAACAATCGCACCGATCGCACTAATCGGCAGTAAAATTCGCGTAATTGATTTGATTAAATCCACATAAAAGTTCCCCAACGGTCTACCCGTCAACCCGCGAATAAAAGCGATTCCCACCGCTAATCCCGTTGCCGCTGAGGTAAACATCATGAATCCTAATGCGGCAAATTGACTGAAATAACTGTAGGTAGTTTCGCCAGAATAATGCTGCTGATTCGTATTAGTAACAAACGAAATCGCCGTGTGTAAGTTTGTATCCCAAGTGGGCGAACTTAACCTTGTTGGGTTAAATGGCAGCACTTTCTGTAAGCTAAAAATTAGGAAGATGAACGCTGCCATGACTAAGTTGCTGTAAATTACCGCTCTGGCGTATTGCCAACCCGTCATATCTTCTTTTCTGGCAATCCCGCTGAGTCTAAATATCGCCCGTTCTAAGAAATTAGCAATCGGGTCAATAAAGGTTTTTTCTCCTAAATACACCCGCGCCATATACCCGCCAAATAACGGCGTTATTGCCACAATTATTAGCAAGGTTATTGCTATTTGAATCCATCCTTCTAGCATGGGCTATAACCACTCCAATCCTGTCATTTGAGGGCGATTGCAGAATCCAAAATCCCAAATCTTAGCTCTTGCACCAAGGGAGGTATAACCTCCCGGATCTCGTTCCCAGGCTGGAGCCTGGGAACGAAAATACGAGGCTCTGCCTCGCTTTAGCTCTTGCACCAAGGGAGGTATAACCTCCCAGATCTCGTTCCCAGGCTCCAGCCTGGGAACGAAAATACGAGGCTCTGCCTCGCTTAACAACTGCTGCAAGTTCCAAACAATCAAATTCACTATTTTTTTAGCCGTAGTTGGGTTGCGTTCCTACAAACTAATATTGCCGTATTTTTCAGAAACTGACAGGTATAAATCGCAGTTTACCAAGGTTTTATATGAGACGATATACCTCTTGAGGAACAAAAGCGTTTAGATCGTTTAGAAAGTGTTTAGTTGCCAACTAAACCAGTGAATAGATTTTGAATTAAACGGGCAAATATGGATATAATAAAAAATCTAACTACTCTGGTAAATTTCCAGATGGCGCTTCAGTTATTACCTCAAGCCTTACCTCGCAGGTGGACTCGGAAGCTAAAAGATCCGCAGTGGGGTGTATTCTGGACGATTGTAGGATTGTTTGTAGCGATCGCTCTGTTAGAATTCTCCACGCCACCAGGCTACGTCTTCGGCTATCTTTACATCGGACCAATTTTGCTGGCGTCCTCGCGACTGCATCGCTCAGCAACGGTACAATTTACGCTTGTAGCGGTGGTTTTAACCATCGTAGCGCTGTGGGGTTCCGGGGGAAACTCTCTGGAAGCGCCAACGATCGCATCGAGGCTAATCGCGGTGTTAGCATTGGGAGTAACGGGATTTTTGAGCGATCGCAATCGCACATACCTTGATGCGATCGCGCAACAGCAAGCTAAACTAGAAGCTGGGGAAAAATTATCCCGTCTGCGAGAAGATTTTGCTTCTACTCTCACCCACGACTTGAAAACACCCCTATTGGGTGCAATAGAAACTCTCAAAGCTTTTGAGCAAGAACACTTTGGTGCAATTGTACCCGCACAGCGAAAAGTTTTGGCAACGATTATCCGCAGTCACCAAACAAGTCTGCAACTGGTAGAAACTCTATTAGATGTTTACCGTAACGATACGGAAGGATTGCAACTCCAACTCGCGCCGGTAGATTTAGTCACCATCGCAGAGGAAGTCGCAGCAACGCTATTTGACCTCGCTAAAAGCCGTCGCGTTCACCTCTCATTTAACTACGGCGATTCCGAGTTTCGCAAGTATTTATGGGTAAATGGGGATGGATTTCAACTAGGGCGGGTATTTGCCAATCTGCTCACCAATGCCATTAACCATACCCCACGGGGCGGTAAAGTGGAAATTGTGCTGGAGCCTGGTGCTGCTTATCAAGTTGCCAAAATTAGCGATACGGGTGCTGGCATAACAGCGGATCAATTACCTCACCTGTTTGAGAGATTTTATCAGGGAGAGAGCGATCGCGCAGCCAAAGGATCTGGTTTGGGTTTGTATCTAACTCGTCAAATTATCGTCGCACATGGCGGTACAATTTGGGCGGAGAGTCGTTCTCCCAATGGCGCAATCTTTTGTTTCCGATTGCCTGCTTTTCCCATCCAGCCGCATTCATCCGAATAAAATGCCCGCTGCCTCAATTAAAATCCTCCTTGTGGAAGATGACGAACTATTCCGTTTGGGTTTGCGAACGCGACTCGAACGAGAACCAGGAATGGAAATTGTTGCCGAAGCCGAAGATGGCGAAACTGCTGTCGAATTGGCAAAACACTATCCTTTAAATGTCGTAGTTCTTGACATCGGTTTGCCAGGAATTGGCGGAATTGAAGCTTGTCGTCAACTCAAACAAGCACAACCAAAATTACCAATTTTAGTTTTAACTTCCCGCACCGAAAAATCCTTGATTGTTAGGTTAATTGAAGCCGGAGTTCAGGGTTATTCTCAAAAAGGAGTGCCATCGGAAACGCTGATTTTAGCAATTCGTTCGGTGGCGGCGGGTGCATCTTGGTGGGACTCGGCTGCAACGGCAGAAATTAGAGCCAATTGTAGTCATAATTCTACTACTTCCGATCTGGAAGATGAAACTAATCATCTCACGAGGCGCGAACAAGAAATCCTCGCCTTAATTGCGGCGGGTAAAACGAATCAAGAAATAGCCAACCTGCTTTATATAACCCCCGGGACGGTGCGAGTACACGTTCATACAATATTGCATAAATTAGGCGTTCAAGACCGCACAAGAGCAGCCGTGCTGGCGATTCAAAAGCAATTAATCCCTCAAGAATTACTAAGCGATCGCTAATTACCAAAACTTCAGCAATTACGCCAAAAAACCGGGTTTATATGAAAAATCGTTTAGGGAATATTGCCGGGACACGGCGATCGTAAAATCTTCTCTTGTACGGAATGTTTCGCGTGCCGGGACACGGCGATCGTAAAATCTTCTCTTGTACGGAATGTTTCCCATGCCGTGTCCCTACCCTCTAAACTTGGTTTATTTCACCAATTACCAATTACCAATTACCAATTACCAATTATGATTTATTCCAGCGAAATGAGTAGCGATCGCAACAGGCGTCGCGGCAAGCATAAAATATTTATCGGCATGTCTCCCGGCGTTGGTAAAACTTATCGCATGTTAGAAGAAGGTAAGCGACTAAAAGAAGAAGGCATTGATGTTGTGATTGGATTGTTAGAAACCCACGGAAGGGAAGAAACCGCACAACAAGCAGTTGGGTTAGAAATAGTGCCGCGCCAAACAATTATAGTGTCTGGAATTGCGCTAACTGAAATGGACACCGATGCCGTTGTGGCGCGTCACCCGCAACTCACTTTAATTGATGAATTGGCGCATACTAACGTACCGGGATCTCAGCGAGAAAAGCGTTACCAAGATGTGGAATATATTTTATCAAACGGCATCGATGTTTATTCAACAGTCAATATTCAGCATATAGAAAGTCTCAATGATTTAGTAGCTCGAATTACGGGAATTGTAGTGCGGGAACGCATCCCAGATCGCATTTTAGAAGCAGCGGATGAAGTTGTTGTCGTGGATGTGACGCCAGAAACCTTGCAAGAACGGCTAACCGAAGGAAAAATATACGCCCCCCAAAAAATAGACCAAGCTTTACAACACTTTTTTCAGCGTCGCAATTTGATTGCACTTAGAGAGTTAGCGTTGCGGGAAGTTGCAGACAATATTGAAGAGGAAGCGATCGAACAGGAAGCAAACGATACAAATTATGGAGGGAAGTATTGCAACATCCACGAAAGGGTTTTAGTCTGCGTCTCCACCTATCCTAATTCCGTACAGTTGATTCGGCGAGGGGCAAGAATTGCCAGTTATATGAATGCCCGTCTTTATATTTTATTTGTGGATAATCCCGATCGATTTCTCACGAGGGAAGAAAGCTTGCACATTCACAATTGTGAAAAGCTGTGTCAGGAATTTGGCGGCGAATTTTTGCGCGTCACCAGTTATGACATCGGTGGCGCGATCGCTAAGGTAGCAAAAGAATACCGCATCACTCAGATTGTAATTGGAGAAAGCCAGCGAGCCTCCTTCGGAGGAGCTTTGCTAACGCGCTGGAAGTTGCTGCTAAGGGGATCTTTAACGCAACAGCTAGTGCGACTGCTCAAAAACATCGATATACATATTATCGCCAGCGATAAACAACCGGCTCGCTCGCTCGATTCTTAGCTTTCTGTGACAACTAGCTTTCCCCATCTCCCTGATGATTGGGTCTTTCACCCATAAAGGCGACTCATAGGTACTGAGGCTATCGGTTATAATTTAGCCAACCGTGGGATCTTGACCTATGGGCGATCGCCCAGGCAAAATATGTAACATTATTTAGGAAAATGGTATAAATCGCTTGTAGCTTCTGTTGTCGGGAATGACATTGAGGAGTGCAACTACCGTATTCAGTGGAAACACCGAGTACCCCTAAATTCATTAGTATTTGGTGACTTTACTGATGATGACAACACCTTCCTAATGGGCATTCTATAAAGAGATGTGTTTTTTTCCTATCACCCGCCCGACCATGTCAACCCCTATTATTCTCATACAACCGCAATTAGCAGCTGCTCCCCCCAAGGCTCAAGCTAAAAATCTGCCCCCGGATGCAATGTGGATGGGAGCCTCCGGGGTATTGGCTTTATTGACCGTTGGTTTAGGAGTCTATTCTTATCTCCAGGTGAAAAAGCTGGCGAAAGAACTCCGAATCGAAAAGTTTAAAAGCGAAGATGTGAAGAAAAAGTTAAAATTGGCGCTGGAAACGATTCGGAAAATGGAAACCAATCCGGATTTGGTTCACTCGCGCGAATTCAACCTGGATTATCTGCGGATGCGGATGGCTGAGGAAGTATTTCACTTTGCGATTGTCAATCAAATTAAGGTCAAGGTGAAAGAAAAAATTTCCACCGCGTTGCGTCCGACTCAGGCGCAACAAGCTGCGATTGGAATTGCTACCACGGCGGGAAGGCAAGTCGATGAAATTTTTGATGTAGAGTATCAGACAGCAGAGAACCCGAAGTCGAAAAAGGCTGTGTTGTTCCGGATTCAAATTCGGTTAATGAAGTTACCCACCCAGGCGACTTCGGTGACGATCAATCAAATTATCGACTGCATTGAAACTTACTTGAGTCCTTCTGACGAACATGATAATTGGCAACCGACAATTCAAGGTCGGATCGTGCAAATCCAATGGGATCAAAAAGCCAAGCCTACACCTTTGCTGGTGCTAGAGCAATCGAATGAAGGGGTAAACGTCAGCTTCGCCACTAAAAGGCAAGTGTCAGCACCCGCAGCAGATCTGCTACCACCAACTCCGCCGCCGCCATCCAAACGGCAAGCGCCTGCTGGTGAAAAGAAGCCTGCTGCACCTAAAACCACGACGGAGCCTAACCCTAAAATGCCCCTACCTGCTAATGGTCGGACACCCCAAGCCAAGCCAAATCAAACGCGCCCAGCAGCCAATCCGGCTAAAAAAACCGCCAGATAGTTTTGGTTGTTTAGTTAATGAGATACCACGCCCAGGGGTGCATCTTTTGCCAAACGACCATCTTCCATATGCACGATGCGGTCGGCAATATCCAAAATCCGGTTATCGTGAGTCACCATTAAGATCGTACAGCCTTGTTCTTTGGCTAAGCGCTGCATTAATTCGACGACATCGCGACCCGATTTACTGTCTAATGCGGCAGTAGGTTCGTCGGCTAAAACAATTTTAGGATGGCTGACCAAGGCGCGCGCGATCGCAACTCTTTGTTTTTGTCCCCCCGATAAATTCTCCGGGTAATAATCGATCCGCTGACCTAATCCGACTGCTTCTAGCATTGCTTTAGCTTTAGCATTCGCTTCTTTGTTAGAAATGCCAGGGTGCAACTCCAGGGACATTAACACGTTTTGTCTGGCTGTCAAACTTTTCAGCAAGTTGTGCGCCTGGAAAATATAGCCAATATTGCGCCGCACCTCTACTAACCGATTTTTACCCGCTCCGACCAATTCTTTTCCTAAAATTTTTAGACTACCTTCCATCGGCGATCGCAAACCTCCTATCATCGTTAGCAAGGTAGTTTTCCCCGACCCAGAAGGCCCCGTCATCAGTACAATTTCCCCTGGATATATCTCCAGACTGACATCAAATAATACCTGTTTCTTCAGCGACCCTTTACCAAAGTAATGATTGACATTTTTAATATCAATCACTGGTTCGCTAACCAAAGAATTTGGACTTATCGGCTGTATTTCACTCAGTGTCATTTCCATTTTCTTCCTCTTTGATTGTTAATCTTTTACCATTAGCAATTAGCAATTAGCAAACTTGCAATTTAAAAAATATCCGCCGGATCGGCTGCTTGCAATTTCCGCACCGCAATCGATCCCGATATCGTACACATAATTACCGTTAAAACCAGCACTGTTGTTGCTCTAGCTATTGTCATTACCATCGGCAAACTCGTAGCATTTCGCGTCAAGGTATACAAAACAGTTGCTACCCCATATCCCGGTATAAACCCTAAAATTGATAAAATAATCGCTTCTTGAAATACCACCCCCAATAAATACAAATCTTTATACCCCATTGCTTTGAGCGTGGCATATTCAGCCAGGTGATCTGCAACATCGGTATAAAGAATTTGATACACGATTACCGTCCCCACAATAAATCCCATTAACGTCCCTAAAAAGAACACAAATCCAATCGATGTCCCGGTTTCCCAATATGTCTTTTCAAACTGGATAAATTCTTCGTGGGATAGCACTAAAACATCCGGATATGCATTTTTGTAGTAATCCTTCATTTTACTTATAACTTGTTCTTTATTTGCATCTTGTTTTAAATTAATCACGCCAATATCAATCGAACCTCTGTCCCGTCGAGAAAAGATCCGCAGAAAGTTTAAATCGCTGGTGACGATGTTACCATCTGCACCGAAAGATGCCCCCAATTTAAACAATCCACCGACTCTAACGCGACGGCTATCTATTTCTGTTTCTACCGTTTGTCCGGAATTAAACAACTTTTCAACTGGCCCGAATTCTTCCCTAGATGCCGAATCAAATAAAACCACATCCGGAATTTTCACTCGATCTATATTTTCGGCAATTCCCGGTAGATTAAATATTTTATCAGCCGGATTAAATGCAATCACCATTAATTGTCTGGTTTTGCGATTTTCGGGATTCTTCCAAATGCCGAAACCGAGATAAACGGGTGTAATCGATTCCACACCCTCAAACGCCATCGCTTGATACAATCGTCGCTGGGAGAAGCTTTTCATCGCAATCAAAGCAGTAGATTGACTGCTGATTAAAAAGATATCGCCCCGCAGGTTTTTATGGAAGGTAATCGCACTTTCAAACAGCGCATCGCGAAATCCTAACTGCATAAACATTAAGATATCCGCAAAGCCAATCCCCGCTAAAGCAACGAGCAAGCGGACTTTTTCTTTTGTCAGTTGGAGCCAAGCTAGAGGGATTTTTGCCATTTTGGTAATTGGTAATTGGTAATTGGTAATTGGTGATTGGTTAAGCGATCGGAAATTGACGGGGGCGGGTTTATATAAATTGTCGGTTATTACATAGATGGTTGGTGAAACCCGCCCCTACTAATATCTGAATTATTTGTCTCTTTTTTCTTCCTGGAGGATCGCCTCTGGGTTTTTCATCATTAAGATGTAATCGGAAATTGACGGGGGCGGGTTTATATAAATTGTCGGTTATTCCATAGATGGTTGGTGAAACCCGCCCCTACAATACTGATATCGCATCCGCTTACTGGAGCTTCTGGAGCGGTTTTGATCGTTAAGATGACGGGGGCGGGTGCGTGATAAATTGTCGGTTATTACATAGATGGTTGGTGAAACCCGCCCCTACTGACCTATGATGATTCTGGCGATCACTTTTGAGTAGGTTAAACCAGAAACTTTGCTGCTGGATTCTGGATCGAGTTGGATTTTGACTTCTACAACTCTGGCGTCTACGTCGGCGGCGGGATCGGTGTTGAGAATGTCTTTTTTACCGATTTGCAAGCCAATTTCATTTACCGTTCCTTTAAGTTCTCCTTCAAAGGTATTTGTTTCGCTGGTAATTGTTGCGCTTTGACCGAGTTTTACTTTGGCGATGTCGCTTTCGTAAACTTCTGCGATCGCATACATTTGTCCGGTTTGTCCGATATCGGCTATTCCATTGGTACTGCTAACAGATTCTCCGGCTTTTGTATGGATTTTTAATACTTGTCCGTTTATCGGCGATCGCACGAAGGCTTGATCTAAATCCGCTTGTGCTTTCTTCACTGCTGCTTTGGCGCGCTCAATCTCTGCTTGCGCTGCATTTACGTCGGTGGGACGCACTTCGGCAAGTTGGGTTAATGTCGCTCGCGCTTGTTTGATTTGCTCGTTTAACGTACCTATTGTTTTATTTCGGTTCGCTTGTGCCTCCTTAATTTGTTGGGTTAAAGTTGCTTCGGTTCGACTTAAGTTCGCTCTGGCTTCATTTATTTGCTCGGTTATCGTATCCGCTGTTTTAGTACGATTAGCTTGCGCTTCTTTTATTTGCTGAATTAACGTGGCTTCGGTACGGTTTAAATTCGCTCTCGCTTCGTTAATTTGTTGCGTCAGCGTGGCTTCGGTGCGGCTTAAATTGGCTCTCGCTTCATTCAGCTGCTGAATTGCCGTTTCTAATTCCAAGCGCTTGGTGTCAATTATAGAGGCGGCAATTGCTCCTTGTTGGGATAGCATCTGGTAGCGACGAAATTCGGTTTGAGCATTTTGCTGCTGTGCAGACAGCCTTGCGATCGCTGCTTGTTGCGTTCTCTTTTCTCCCAATAATTGCGCTTGCAAACGCGCTATCGTGGCTTGTTGCGTTTTCCTTTCGCCTTCTAACTGTGCAGTGAGGCGGGCTATTTCTGCTCTTTGTCCCGCTGCGTCTCCGGTTTGTTGCGCTTGTAGGCGGGCTATTGTAGCTTGTAGTGCTTTTGTTTCTCCCTCTAATTGTTGTTGCCAGCGGGTAATTTCTGCTCTTTGGGTATTCATTTCCCCCTCAAGCTGGGCTTGCAGGCGGCCTATTTCTGCTCTTTGGGCGGCTAGTTCTCCCGCTTTTGCCCCTGCTTGCACTTTGGCTAAATTGGCTTCGGCGACTCGCACATCTTGTTTGGCTTGTTCTAACGCGGCTTGCAAGCGATCGCGCGAATCTAATATTGCCACTAATTGCCCTGCTTGTACCCGATCTCCCTGTTTTACCAGCAATTGCGCCACCCGCGACCCTTCTATCGAACTCGACGCGGATACTTTGATTACTTCTCCTTGGGGTTCCAGGCGTCCCAATGCCGTTACCGATGCGATCGCAGGCGCCGTCACCACGGGCGCTTCCACTTGCGGCTGCACCCGAGTCTGTTGATAAACCGTGTATATTCCCACGCCACTCACACCAGCCGCAATAATTGCTAGCGGGATCGTCCAGCGGGCTGGAGATTTTAGCAATTGCCAATCTTTTACAGGTAACTCTAGCCGCATAACTTTTCTTTACAACCCCTTTACTTAGCTTAATATTTTGTTGTCTAGAGGAGGTGCGATCTATCTACCTATCTTTAAGCTTCTGTCCGGAAAGGCTCGCTCCGCTTCCTCCTGTTGACCTATCCGAATGAATGAGTTTAAAGTTTTGTCAAGTTGATTGATCGCTCAGTCAACTTGATCCGAAAAAAAAGAGAGTTTTATCGCTGTTTGCTAAGCACCCCCTGCATCAGTTACGAGCATTCCTTGCAAGAAAACCTCAACGGTAGTCTTTACCATTGTCTCAGCGTCGAGTTGCTGCGTATCTGGCTGGGGAAAGATTTCCCGCGTGAAAATATACGCCAGCAAAGAGCCAATAAAACAATAAGCTGCTGCTGCTGGGTCTATTGGTTTCAGCACGCCAAGAGACATTTGTTTTGCCAGATAGCGACTTAAAAACGCCATTTCGCGACTTGGACCTGCGTTGTTCATCACTTCGGCAACTTTCGGCTGTCGGAATGCTTCGCTCATCACCAACTTAAACATGGCGACGGCGGTCGGGTTATCCAAGGTTTTCAGGAAAGCGCTGGCGAAGATAGTCAGCACCTCTTGCGGTGGTTTGGTTAGGATATCCTCACTGCTGTGCGCCAGCAGTTGCAGCAAGGGAACCCGTTGTTCTAATACCTGCTGGAATAGGTCGCTTTTGTCTTTAAAGTAGTGGTAGATCAGTCCAGGCGAGCCAATATTGGCAGCTTGGGCGATGTCTTTATTAGTTGCCTTTTCAAAGCCTTTGCTTGCAAAGACTTCCAATGCACCGTCTATAATTTGCTGCCGCCGCCGCTCGAACTCTACCTGGTCGTGGGCTGGCATGGTTTAATTTTGGTTTTTTGATTGATTGATTAATCAATATCTTAGCAGATTGCTAAGTTTTGTCAAGGAGGTGAGATCAAAAGAAGCCTCCCTCCCCTCGCTTACCTTGCCGATGCTTCTGCGACATAATCAAACAGAACCGTGGTCATGTAGCGTTCTGCCCAGTCGGTGCCAAAGGCTTTTTCTAGGACGCGGCGGGTTTTGTCGTTTTGCTGTTGTTTGGTGCAGTAGTTGCGCTGTCCGGCAAGAATTTGCATTTGCTGTTCCCTGGAGACGGGTTGGGATGCGATCGCTGCTTGACAATGAATTTCCAAATAAGACTTGACACGAGCGAGAAACTGTGCTTCTTCCTCTGGAGTACCAGGTCGAATAAAGATGCAAAATTCGGAAAAGATATCGCCCCAAGGGGGAAGATCGCGGGGGTGGGAGAAGTGAGGGGCGGGGGATGCGGCGAGGGCGTGGCGGTAGACTTCGGGTAAAGAGAGGTCTTCGCTAGTGGGAGAGAGATCGGCGATCGCAGCGCTAATTTGCCCTCTAGCGCCGACTAAATCGCAGCCAAACATCGGTAAAGGGTATTCCGGGCGGGGAAACATCACGCAGTGCAAAATATCAAGCATTGAGCCGACTTTTGCCAATTCCAGGTGCATTTTGCGAAACTGGGGCGTTTGGTAGCAGCGATTTTCGATAATCAGTTTTTCCCCTTCGAGGCGTCCTTCCACATATCCCAAATCTTCTGGCAAGTGGTAAGGTGAAAGGTCAAGGTATTGCGACCAAGTGGACTCGATGCAGTCAGCCAGTTGACGAATCAGGGGGTGTTGTTGTTCGCGCAAAGAAGAATTGGGGCTTTGTAACATTTTTGTGATTAAAAATTGCAACAATCGAGGCGTAGCGCCTACCTTCATTCACAATAAACGAAGATAGAGGGCGAGGGAAGCAAGATCATGTTCGATCGGGTATTGGGCGATAGACTATCCACGCTTTGCGAAGTCTACGATATTATCCGCCAGCTAGGAAAAAAATCTGGACGACGGACGCTGCTAGCGCGCGATCGCCAAACTCAAGAATTAGTCGTCATCAAGCTACTGTCTTTTAACAGCGATTTTGAATGGGACGACCTCAAGTTATTTGAACGCGAAGCATCGATCTTACAAGCATTATCCCATCCGGCGATCCCTCGGTATCTCAACCATTTTGAAATTGACTTACCCCAAGGTAAAGGATTTGCCCTAGTACAAAGTTACATTCAAGCCAAATCTTTAGAAGAACATATGAAGAGCGGAAGAACTTTCGCTGAAGCAGAAGTGGGGGAAATTGCCAAAGCTTTGTTAGAAATCTTAATTTATTTGCACAAGCGCCAACCTCCGGTGATTCACCGGGATATCAAACCCAGTAATATTTTATTAACCAACCGTTCCGCCCATAGCGTCGGGCAAGTTTATTTAGTCGATTTTGGTTCGGTGCAAACCCTGGCAGCCAAACAAGGCGGGACAATTACCGTAGTAGGAACTTATGGATACATGCCTCCCGAACAATTTGGCGGGCGTGCAGTTCCCGCTTCAGATCTTTATAGTTTAGGGGCGACATTAATATACTTGGTAACGGGGACGCATCCAGCGGATTTACCGCAGCAAGAATTGCGAATTCAATTTGAGAAAATGGCTAATCTTAGCCTTAGTTTTAGCCACTGGATAAGGCAAATGACACACCCCAGTTTGGATAAGCGATTCACATCGGCTAGCGAAGCACTGGCAGCTTTAGAAAGCGAGTCTTCAACGGATATTGGATATTTAGCAGTTCCACAACCAGTTGAAAGACAATTGTTGCTGAAAAAAGATGAATACTCTATAGAAATTATCACCCCGCCATCGGGATTTAACCTGCCAGTAGCTGCGATGTCTTTTGGATCGATTAGCTTAATATTTTGGCTAATTTTAAACTTTGGTCATCCCGCTAATATCGTGTCAGCCTTGCTATTTTTACCTTATTTAGTGCCTTTGGGTATAATGGGGGAGAGGATTTTATTCGCCTTATTTGGACGCTATCGCTTGCGGATCGACTGGCGATATATCTCTAAAACTTACGAATTGTTTGGATTGAAGCGCAATCTGTTTCGACCAGCGCGACGGCGGGAGATTACCAAAATTGAGTATATTGAGCCTAACTCTAACCATCCTAAAATTGTCATCTGGGCAGGGTCACAAAAGTGCGAATTTGGCGCTGCAATGGTAAATCAAGAGGAACTCGAATGGTTAGCACGTGAACTGAGCGATTGGTTAGGATTGCCTCTGACACGCAGCGAGTAATTTTGTCAAGTAAAGATAGAGAAAGGAGACTGATATGTTTGGATTGGGATTGCCGGAAATGGGAATTATTGCGGTAGTAGCGCTGTTAATATTTGGCCCTAAAAAGATTCCAGAAATGGGACGCGCCTTGGGTAAAACTTTAAAGGGTTTTAAAGAAGAGATGAGTAACCCGGAAAATGATAAAGATGCCCAAGTAGAAGAAACCTCAGAAGATAAAACAAAAACATAGCATAGCCTGAAACATCAAATCTTGTTGCCGGGAAGCGTGTCCTCCCCGCCAAAACTGTCTGGTATTTGATCGTCGCGATCGCAACTCATATCATGTCCGGTCGATTA
>DNGJ01000431.1:0-2760 GCA_003486305.1 Cyanobacteria bacterium UBA11371 | reverse complement strand
CCGTGTCCCTACGCAACGACTCTTTGAGGTTTTTTTATGGGCAATTCAACGGACATGATATCACTTTTTGTCAGCAACAGCGCGATCGCGCTGTTGCATCCCAGGAGCATATTTAATCGTATGGTAATACATCCATAGAAACCCAAACAAAAATGTTTGGGCGATCGCTCCCTTATGCCTATTGGCGTTTGGGCGGCAGTTTGGCTGCGCGATCGCGCGTCTGTATTTATTGTCACCAACAGTTCAAGCGCGGCATCTTCATCTCTCCCACCCCAGTCCTGGAGTTTATTGAGAAAAACTATGACACTCCAAAACCCCTCTCTCGAAAATAAAGCAAAGCTTGGAAACGCGATCGCCTTCATCGAGAGTTCGGTAACAGACTGGCAAACCCTGGCAGCGGGAGTCGCAGCGGGAACCGAAGTATTCATCCTGGATGGAACGCGAGATGGCGTGGTGCAAATTAGCGAAATTATGCAAACGCGCCAGAATGTAGCAGCAATACATATTATTTCTCATGGCAGTCCCGGAAACGTGAAATTGGGCAATATAACGCTCAATTCCGGCAATATCGAAACCTATACAAATTTATTACAGCAGTGGGGCAATGCCTTAAGTGACGTACTCCTACACTAACCCTATCGGGTATAGTGCAGGCTTCTCCTCCCTTTTACAGGATTCGCGTTTTATAGTGAGGCGAACGCCCAACCCCACTTTTTTAATCAGAATTCCAGAGTTTAAATCCCGATGCATGGATGCGCCACAAGAGCATTCATGCCATCTGTCGCTTAACTCTTTTGGAACCCGATTTAAACAAATTGCACAATGTTGAGATGTTCCTCTAGGATTGACTTTAACTACACTCCGCCCAGCTCTTTCAGCCTTGTACGGAAGTATTTCGTTAAGAAACCCAGATATCCCAGCATCAGCAAAACTTTTATTCCTGCCACTCTTCGCCACTTGCCCATTCGGAAGGAAGTTTCCTTCTTCATCTTGTTTAGGTTTGTTACGACGAGTCATATTGGAGACGTTTAAGTCTTCAACGAAAATTACTTCTGCTTTGTCTACCAATGACCCTGCTAGTTCAAAATGCCATTGCCTACGCTGTCTCGCTATCCGTTGATGCAACTTAGCAATGCGTTGATTTAGCTTTCGCCTTGATGTAGAACCCTTTGTCCTTAGCTCTCTTTTCGCTTGTAATACAGCTAACTTATCCTCAGTTTTCCGATAAAACTTAGGCGGTTCTACCATCGTCCCATTAGAGCAAGCTACAAAATACTCCAACCCAGCATCAACACCAATACTGTTAGCTTCAGTTGGTTGAATGTTAATAGTTGCTTTGTCCGGAACGGAAACATCTTCTAGGCTGATGGTTACGTACCATCCATCAGCTTTTTGAGTCATCAATGCTCGTTTGATGATAAAACTATCAGGTATAGGTCGATGTTGAATCAACTTGATTCTTCCTAGTTTTGGTAGTTCAATCCGATTTCCTTGGATACAATCATGCTCCCCTCGTGGGTAAGCAAAAGTGCGATAACGGTTTTTACCCTTAAATCGAGGTTTTCCACTCCTATTGCCTTCAGTGTCACCTTTAATAAATCGAGTAAACGCCAAGTCTACGCGCTTCACCATATCCTGCAAGACATCAGCGTGTACGTCCTTGTACCATTCTCGCTCTGCCTTCAGTGATACTAGAGAACGCTTTTGTCCATAATATCCTGGCTGTTCTCTTGGTTGAGCAATACTACAAACCAACGGACAAGCATTGATTGGGCAACGATTCATCTCCCACCAATCAAACCTATCTGCCAACATCCAGTTGTAGGCATGACGTAACATATCAAGCCATCGAAACATTCGTTGACGCTGTTCTTTTGTTGGCAGTAATTTGAACTGGTAGGATATAATCATGCGATAATTGTACATGAATATCAGTTACAAGTAAATGGCAAAGCTTACCGAAACTGTTAACTTTCGACTTACGTCAGAAGAAAAAGAAGTTTGGTTGCAATACTGTGAAGCAACCGCCCGAACACAGAATGACGTATTTAGAGATTATCTACGAACATTAGCCAAAAAACTGTTAAAGAAGGGGGCATCGAACCCCCTTCTTTAACCCGCATTCCTCTCGTCACCTCCCTTCGGGTAGGTGAGAGGCTCCTGCGGTTTTAGCTGAGAATGCCGATATTTTAATTTATGGTTGCAACGTGGGAGGAGAAACTTCCTTCCTCCAGCGCCTCGCCCAACTCACGGGTGCAGACATCGCCGCCAGTGACGACTTGACGGGGAACAGCGCCAAAGGTGGAGACTGGGATTTAGAAGTCGCCACGGCAGATATTGAAGCACCGACAGCTTTTACAGCGGGGGCGACGGAACCATACTCCGGGGTGCTACCCAGTCCCACTGCCAAAAACGACAGCAGTACCACCAAAGTCGGCACCAAGGTCAACATCCAAGTATTGAACAACGACAGCGACGTTGATGGAGACCGCTTCTATATCTCCGGTGTGACCAATCCCACGAATTTGCGGGCGGCACTTTCACCACCGTCAACGGCACAAGTCGCAATAATATTGCCCGGTTGAATGGGGACGGTTCTGTAGATACGAGTTTCAACCCCGGTACGGGGATCAATGGTTCGGTCAATGCGATCGCCCTCGGCAGCGACGGCAAACCGCTCGTGGGCGGCTATTTCTCCACCGTCAACGGCACAACTCGCAACTCTATTGCCCGGTTGAATGGGGACGGTTCTGTAGATAC
>DNGJ01000170.1 GCA_003486305.1 Cyanobacteria bacterium UBA11371 | reverse complement strand
AACTCCATAGTTACTAGGATCTCCCGTACTTGGAGCGATTAATTTTACTAATTAATGTGTAGGTTTTGTCCTTGCTGCGCGCCAACCTACAAACTTCAAGTCAATCGAGAATCTTCGCCAACAAAAGCCGAATAACTTACATTTAGACTGGAGATAATCCCATGAACGACAAACACAAGCGATTAAACATTGCCAAACAGATATTACTATTTACTTCTGTAGTGGGAGCAGGAATTTCATCTGTAACTGGGCAAGTTGCTTATGTTAGCGTACCGCTTTCTCTCGCAGTGGTGCTGATGAATGAAGATAACCGTCGGCGCTGCGAATTGTTGCAACAATCTGCTTCTTTTCCGCCGCAATCTGACCAAACACAAAAACAAGGAGTAACCCAGCTAGAACACCCCCCACAAAAGTATTTAACCAATACGCATTTAAGGCTGATTATCTCAAAACTGCATCAAGTCCAGCAGCAGCAAAAAGTGATGCAGATAGGCCAAATTAACAAGTTGGAACAGCAGGTAAAAGAGATACAGCAGATGCTTAGCGATTTGGATGCTAGTACTGAGGATCTACAGGATCGTACTCGCAATTTAGACCAACTACAACAGCAGCTAGCAGAGATACAGCAAATGTTGCAAGCAGAAGCTTTCAGTCGCACGATTCCACTTAGTCCGAAAGTCACTTCATCTGCTACTAGATCGTGCCATCGAAGCCAACATGAGCGAGTCGCTATCTTTGTTGATGCAGCCAATCTTTATTATGGTGCATCATCGCTGGGTATTAACATCAATTACGCTCAACTACTCTCAGTTCTTCAAGCTAAATCTGCTGTCTGTCGCGTCTTTTTATACACGGGTTTTGAACCCAACAACAAGAAACAATTGAGTTTTTTGTCATGGATGCAGCGCCAAGGCTATCAGGTGATTAGCAAAGAAGTGGTGCAACGGGCGGATGGTTCCAGAAAAGCCAACTTAGATGTAGAATTGGCTCTACACATGGTAGAGTTAGCTGATTCTTACGATACGGCTGTTTTAGTCAGCGGTGATGGCGATTTTGCCTTTGCAGTTAAGAGCGTCCAAAGCCGAGGTAAACGAGTGGAAGTCGTTAGTTTTCGTTCTAGCACCAGCGTCACTTTGTGCAAAGTGGCGGATTGCTTCCTAGACTTGGAAACCATCCTAGATCAAATTTGTTAGATTGGTAGCGATCGCCAGACTGATTTACTCCTAAAATATCCCAAAATTCAGGGTGCTGCTTACCTTTGCAGTAGGCTTACTTTTTCCCAACTACTGAGATTGAACTATGTCTAATCAACAATGGTTAATCGATGGATTCTTGGTAAGTTTCAGTACCTTGATAGTGGGTGGCACAACACTCGTCATTGCTGCTAGCGACGCTCGTGTCGTTTTAGCAGGTAGTATAGCAGGAGCTTCCACAGGAGTAGCAATTCTGGCAAAGCGACGAGAGTATCAGTCCAAAGAAAAACAATTAGAACTTCAACAGGTTGTCAATTCTTTGGCTAAATTGGAACAATTGATCGATTCTGTAAAAGGTCAAATTGACCAACTCCCATGTCAGTCGCCAAGTTTGGTCAATCCGCCTCCACAAACTAAACAATCCCCTGTATCTGAAAACAATTCTCTTGAAGCTGGCTTGACAATAACACCACCGCTGGAGATTATCTCCGAACAAAACTCAAACAGCGTTACCGAGGTAATTGCTTGGCTCAATGCCCGACATTTTCATGTAGAAAGCTATCGCCAGATCCAAGAAGTCGATGCTATATTCAATGAATTAGCAATTTTTATGGGCGAGCGGTATTCTAGCATTAAACCCTTTTATAAACAAATAAAATACCATCTCCAATTCGGAACAAGAGTTCGATTAAATTTATCGGAAAAAAGTAAAGAACAAATCAACAATTGCATTCATTTTGGCAAGTTATTGAAAAATTCATCCTTCCTATCTGAATATCACTATTCATCCTCTCACAAAGTAATTTTTGCAACGCCTCAGAGAATGGGCAATATGATTAACTTCTTCAATGGGGGGTGGTTTGAGCGATTTGTTTACCAGCAAGTATGCGATTTACTTTCATCCCATCGACTTCAATATCAGTGCCTCATTAACCCGCGAGGGGTTTTTGCCAATACAGATGATTTTGAGTTAGATTTACTGTTTCTGGTAGAAAGTCAACCTCTTTGGATAGAATGCAAGTCCGGGGATGAATATAACTCTTATTTACTCAAATATTCGAGCCACAGACAAAAACTAGGAGTTCCCGTAAGCTTGGCATTTCTGGTTATTTTGGATCTCGCTGATAGTCAGGCTAGAAATTACACTAATATCTGGAATATTACTGTGGTTAATCAAAATAGGTTGATTCCGGCGATCGCTGCTGCTTTGGGATTGCCAGAAAGCCAAGAAACACCACAGGTTAACCAGTTTGTTATAATTCCTCCTCGTGGTTTATTAACATTTCTAAACAAAAAACATCTCAGACCCTTACCAGAATATCGACAATCTGTCATTAGCGAATTGATCGATTTATTGATTGAGCCAGAACGACCCATAACCCTGAGTCAAGTCGAAGTTATTTTAGCAGAAAAACTGGCAGAACCACTAGGAATATCAAAGACAAAATTACATGACATTCTTAACGCTGTTTTGCGCTCTAACTGTTTACTTAACGAGCGTAGAGAAATAGTGATTTCGTCCGCAGAACCAATATCAACTCTAGTATCTTCAGAGTTATTATTTTTAGATAAAAAGTGTATCGAAAGTTATGCCTTTGCAGTTTTAGCTGCCAATCCAAATTACTTTGAAAATCTTGATAACGTCAGTGAGTTTGAACAAACAGTTGGCGGGGAAATACCCAATTTAGAAACAATCGAACACCTAAAAAGTAAGGCATTGAATCAGTCTTAACAAGTAATTAATGATTTGATTCACGTGACAGCATATTTATCCCACTTAAATGGA
>DNGJ01000316.1 GCA_003486305.1 Cyanobacteria bacterium UBA11371 | reverse complement strand
TGGGATACGCTCAAATTGTTGCCTGAAGAAGCGGTGTCAAAACAGTATCGCCAACGACAACAAGCAACGCCTGAATGCGATAGCTTCATGCACCTGCATTTAGGCATCGACGCTCAAGGAATTAGACCCGATTTAGCTTGTCACTATATCGTTGTAAATGACTGGTTTAAGGGGGTTACAGCGCCTCAGAATGTGGTTCTAATCTCAATTCCTTCTGTTTTAGACCCATCGCTAGCACCAGCGGGAAAGCACGTTATACACGCTTACACGCCAGGAAACGAACCCTACGATTTTTGGCAAGGAAGCGATCGCAAAAGTGAAGCGTATGCTAAACAAAAGCAGGAACGCGCAGAAGTGATGTGGAAAGCGATAGAGAGAGTGATTGGAGATATTCGCTCTCGTTGCGAAGTGACGCTAGTAGGAACTCCGTTAACTCACGAGAGATTTTTACGCCGTCACCGGGGTTCTTATGGCCCAGCAATTCGCGCGGGAGAAGCTTTGTTTCCGGGATCGAATACACCGCTTGCAGGGCTTTTCTGCTGTGGAGATTCGACGTTTCCGGGGATTGGTTTACCCGCAGTTGCTGCTAGTGGAATGATTGCTGCGAATACGCTTGCACCCGTACAGAAACATTGGGAAATGTTGCAAGAGATTGGGTGTTAAATTGGTGACAGAAACCGGGTTTTTTAGAAAAACCCGGTTTCTAAGAGGTTTCTAGGAGAATGCGCGATCGCGCACAACACCAGCGCAGTTAATACACAATATTCATGTCAGTTAAGGAAAATATCTGTAAACTTCTTTCCGGTGCAATACTCGCACAAAAATGACGATATTTTCATTGACTGCCATACCGATTCTGTAGTCTCCCACCCTGATTCGATAATAGTTCCCTTCAGCCTTAAGCTTTTTCAAATTGCTTACATCTGCGATATTTTCAGCCGCCTCTACTTCTTCAATGACTGTCTGAATTCTTTGCAGTATTGATTCATCGCGCAGATTGCTCAAATCTTTCTCAAAACTATTTCTAAATTCAACATTCATTCTTTGCGTCCTAGAATCTTGAAAATTGCTTCGCGGCTAACTAAATCGGTATTTTCACCTTCTTCGATTGCTTTTTCTAAGGCAATATCTTCAAGGATTTCTGCTAATAAATCGTAAACGACTTCTTTTCGTTCTTGGAGAAGTTCAACAATTGCAGTTTTTAGCAGTTCTTTCAGTTTGCTTTCGTCTATGGTAATTTCAGCCATAAAGCCTCCAAATTGGGAGTTTAGTTTAATCCTAACATGCTTTCTATGAGCAAGACGAGGAGGTAATCGTTAATCAAGAATTTATTAAGGAAGAGGGTTTAACCATTAATTTAGCGTTCATAGCTTTGTTTCTGCAATTAAATTCAGTTGGTTGCTACTTTGATTGTACAGATTTTTTGGAGCGATCGCATCAAGCCAACCAACTTACACGGGTTGTTTGCGCGATCGCTTTCCCATTCGTCTCTTTAACTGTTTTCCTGGTAGAGGTTCAGCGACAGTTAAAAATGGTGTAATTTTTCATTTAAAATAGAGTCTATATACACAGCGCATCTAAGTATCTTTATGATTCTTTTACCAAAACATGAAAGACAAATTGACGGGCACTTCTCATACATAAATCAACCCATTAATTCCGAGTTGGCGACGCTCGTCAGCGGCGATCGCAAAAAAGTTACTTTAGTCGATCGCAATTTGTCACCCAAATACGAATACCAGCTTCCCGACGAAATTAGTTGCTCAACCATCAATTCCAAAGGTGATTTGCTGGCAGCAATTATGGCAAAGGGGAATCATTTAGCAATTTTTCAAGCCGAAAACCAGCTTGTTTTTGAAGAACAGCTACCTAACCCTCCTGTTAAATATTCATATTTGTATAACGATAATGGATTTCAAGACTGCTGGTTTGATGCAGACGGGTTGCGTTTTTGGTGCATGAGATTAATTAAACCTAATCATGTCGAGATTCAAATTCGCGATACCAATTCATGGCAAATTCAGCGAAAACTTGTACTCAAAGACCCTATTGGAGGCGGCAGTTCCTTCATGTTTTTCCCACACCCAGAAAATCAAATTTTAGCTCTTTGGGCTGCTTCCGGTCAGCACGGATCGCAAATTTACTGGCTTTATGATGATGGTATGAGAATTCACGCCGTTGAGATTCCGTGTCCCGATGATGCATGTCCTCCAGAATTCCATCCTGCCGGTGGCGAATTTTTGGTTAAAAATAATTATGAGCAACAAATCAGCCGATTTAGTTTTCCTGACTGCAATCTAATTGGAATATGCGAATGGCCTTGGCCTGATGCGGATGACGGTTTTGGGTACTATATGTGCTACCTATCAGATGATCGCGCTCTAATTAACACTGATGAAGGAAGAATGTACATCATAGATCTTGACAAAATGGAAATAGCAGATGAACTGATTTTAAGCGGTCACGAGCCGCGTCCCTGTAAAGAACTTTACCCCAGTCTAAAGGATGTGAAAGAAGAGCTTTGCGGCGACCTGCACTGTTTCTATCGTTTTGATTCAGATAGCATTCTTTCCATTCATTCACAACTGCCGAGTCAAAAACCTGACTCTCAACAGAAGACGTTAGTTATATTCGGGGGAAAAGATCTGTTTGGTTCGCTGACAAAAGTACAACAATCGGCACCCTACAGTAGATTATTAATTCAATCTTTGGGAATATCTTAAGGATTTCCAATATCAGGGTTCTACATATTTATACTCGGTCTTTGTAAGTGACATAGTTCCTGCTTTGTTGATGGACTCTTAAATAGGATGTCTATTTTATAGTAGACTTCGCCGAATCCATGCTACAACATTCTATCTTGTGGGGTGGGCCGGAAAGCCCGCCCTACAATTCAGACGCATTGATTCCAATGCGATCGCTCCTAAAACGCCGTAGCAGAAATCTGAAAAAACTCCGCCAACTTCCCAATTTCCTCATCAGTAAGTTGACGTTCTCCATTGATAATTTCTAAAACAATAGATTCACTTTCCCACATGGGTACTAAATCTTTTGGTTGCAGATTCGCTTCCTCTAGCAAAGCTTTGAGTAGCTCTACCCCCTTAAGACTAGGCATCGGCTCGTATTGTTGTTCGTAATCATACACAAGAATACCAAGTACCTTTAGATAGTCGCGGTCATCTTGTGTGAGCTTGCCTTTATCTAAAATCAAATTAATCTGGTTTTGAGTAGCAATTAGCTCAGCTTCATTTGTAATTGGACGCGGGGGGAAATTGGTAATTAACTCAATGTAATAGCTACTAGGTATTTTCAAACCAGTCGTCATTTTTCCAGTTCTCCTTGTCGTATTCAGCATGAGTCAGGACAGCGCGAATAAATATTATTTGGTACTCATAATCTATGTAGGTGATGAGTCGATAGTTATTACCGCTAATGTTGAAAACAGTAAAGTTACCCACCAAGTCTGCTGAGGGAAAAACCCCGCGTAGGTCGTTAAAGCTTTGAAATTCACCATCAGATACGCGCCTATACCATAGCAAAAGTCCAGGTTGAGCAGTGGGGTGTATTTCCCAAAATTCTCTAAGCGCTCTGCGGGTAATAATACGCATCTATATTAGATGATAGCTAAACAAAGCAATTTTATCTTGTGGGGTGGGCATCCTGCCTGCCCTAACAATACAATTTATCGCAATGTCACAAACTCTTCTGCTGTGGAAGGATGAATTCCAACTGTGGCATCAAAGTCTTTTACTCATTCTATTTGATGGCAACATATCTCGAATTTGTCAAGCGATCGCACCCCCCAAAACCCCAACAATCACCCCAACAATCGCCCCGACAATCGCCCCAACAATCGCCCCGACAATCGCCCCGACGATTGAAATCGCGGC
>DNGJ01000318.1:4294-6526 GCA_003486305.1 Cyanobacteria bacterium UBA11371 | reverse complement strand
ATGCTTGCGATCGCTTATATCGCGAGTAACTGACAAAACAGCCGCGATCTCGCCTTCCGCATTGCGGAAGGGAACTGCATGGGTTTCTAGCCAGCGACGAGTGCCTTTCAAACCCACGATTTCAAACTCCAGTATCCCCGATTCTCCTTGGAAAACTCGCTCTGTCAGCGCCTGGAAAGCTGGAAGATAATCCGATACCACAAACCGATAGATTGACTTACCTTGCACCTGCGCCAGGGACTCCACTTCAATCATTGCTAGTCCGGCGGGGTTCATTTCGAGTAAGGTGCCGTCTCTTGCTATTAATTTGACGCACTCTGGTTCTGATTCAATAATGGCGCTAAGAAGATTTTCGCTCTCTGCTAGTTTTTCTTGCGCCTGTTTCCATTCGCTAATATCCCGCACCAAGAAACACAAGCTGACTAACTTCCCCTGAGTATCCCGCATCGCCACGCCTGTGAGTTGCGCCGGAAAGTCTATTTTTCTTTCCGGGTGGAACATCCGCACCTCTTCCTCCCGGATCTGCCCTTTCTGCGGTAACTGAGTTAAAATTTGACGAAATTTCTGACGCTGTTGGGGATGGACGAAAACGGCGAGGGGTTTACCGAGTAAGTAAAATTGTTGTACATTCAACAAAAAAGCTGCGGCTGGGTTGGCTTGTTGGATAATTCCATCAGCATCGGTAAGTAAGTATCCATCTGAGGCTGCATTGAATAAATTCTGGTAAAGCTGGCGATCTGCTTCTTGTGCCTCGCGGGTAGCGGTTAATTCTTCATTTTGTGCTTCTAGTTCCTCTGCGACTACTTGCAGTTCTTCCAAAGAGTTGGAAAGTTCTGCGATCGCTTCTTGTAGCAGTTCCCCAGAATTTTCCCCTTTTTCATCTGCCCGCTGCAATAGGGTTTGCAGTCGCTGCTGTGCTGCTGCGATCGCGCCTGTTAAACTATCTTGTGTCATATCCAGGATACCTTGGTCAATTTTTCCCACTCTTGCGGTGAAAGGAGCCGTTAAAGACACAGAGAGCTTCTGAGACTTTTTAGCGATAATGGAAACTTTTATAGCAAACAGGGAGAAGCAGGGGAATCCAGCGAAAAAAAAGACGATGTGTAATACATTACCTAAAAACTTAGTATATTTTTTTAGTTTTAACATCACTGGACAAAAAGTCAACCACTATACCTGTAAAGGTTAGTGGTGGGATGAATTGTCAGCAAAAAACTGGTATGGGATGCTTTAGGCTGTAGGTTGTGGAGAAAAAAAAGTTGCAATGCGTATAATTCTTTACAGCAAACCGGGTTGCCATTTATGCGAAGGCTTGCAAGAAAAGCTGGAACAGATAAAAAACCTAGACTTTGAACTAGAAGTGCGAGATATTACCACCCGCGATGATTGGTTCAATGCATATCAATACGAA
Source organism: Cyanobacteria bacterium UBA11371 (assembly GCA_003486305.1). Classification (GTDB taxonomy): domain Bacteria; phylum Cyanobacteriota; class Cyanobacteriia; order Cyanobacteriales; family Aerosakkonemataceae; genus Microseira. Next base: position 5,115 of record DNGJ01000318.1, on the reverse strand, counting down.
ATTCCGGTTTTGTTTCGAGTGGTGTTTGAGGGGGAAGAGGTAGAACAACAGATTCCTCGCCCTTCCCCTCGCGCTACAGTGCAGCAGTTGGAGCTTTTGTTGCGGAAATATCTTTGAAGTTAGTAGGGGCACGGCAACAGAGATATTTTGGTGAAAAGAATAATCTTAATCCTGCTGTGCCCCTAGTTCAATGATGGGACAAATGATTTGATCGGTTTGTGGGGGGATTGTTTTGTGACTGGAAAGCAGTTGTTTTAACTGGGATTTTAACAGCAGTAGTTGTTGGATTTGTTCGTCAATTTCGGCTAGCTTTTCTTCGAGCTTGATTTTGACGCGATCGCAAGGCAATTCCCCTTGGTCGTAAACCTGCAAAATCTCCTTAATTTCTGATAAATTTAAACCCAAACTTTGGGCGCGTTTGATAAAGTGCAACCGCTCCAAAACATCAGATTTAAACAATCTAAATCCTCCCTCGGTTCTCCCCGATGCCTGGAGTAAACCGAGTTCTTCGTAGTAGCGAATAGTTTTAATCGGCACGCCGCTTTCTTTAGCCACCGTGCCGATTTGTTTTAGTTGTTCTTGAGCTAACATATTTAACTGGTTTGTTTGCTAGTTGATCGGTGGTGGAGGTAGGGTTTTGTTTCCTTAACCGAATCTACAATACAGCGATCGCTGTATGGGCACGGCAACAGAGATATTGTAATGATTGGATCGATCTTAATCCTGCCGAGGCACGGCAATAGAGATATTGTAATGATTGGATCGATCTTAATCCTGCCGGGGCACGGCAATAGAGACATTTTGGTTGATTCAACAATGTG
>DNGJ01000318.1:1414-3916 GCA_003486305.1 Cyanobacteria bacterium UBA11371 | reverse complement strand
AAAGATATTTTGGTTAATTCAACCATGTGTTTTTCTGCCGTGCCCCGGCGAGGATTACCCGCATTTGTACGGGCAAGGCAACAGAGATATTGTAACGATCGGATCGATCTTAATCCTGCCGTGTCCCTACCACTTCTACGATACCGCGAAACATATTCATACCGCAAGCAAAGGTATATTGACCGGGTTTTTGCGGCATAAATTCCACGGGAGTTACTTGATTTAATTCTAAGTCTTTGGCGATGTGAAAATCGGGCAATATGACTGATTCTAAACACGCACTCGGATCGCGACGCAGGAAGTTAAGGCGGACAAGTTGACCTGCATTCACTACGACTCGGCTGGGTTCGTAGCCTCCATCTACGGTAATATTAACTTCTTGAATTCCATCGCGATTTGCTGCTGTTTGAGATTTGGGTTTACTCCCAAGAAACCACCATATTTCTAGTCCGATTAATGCTAAACCTCCCGCTGTGACTGCACCTTTTACCCATAAGGGTTGTTCGATGGGTTGAAATTGATTTATTTGTGAATCTTTCTCGGAGGCTAGGGCTGGATTTGCAGCGACGCCGAACAGCAATCCCAAACTTGCTAGACTGGCAAAAATTACCTTTTTAATCAACATTTCTAGCCTCCAATAACTGCTTTGGGTTGAAAGTTTCGCAGGCGCAGGGCATTTGTGACGACGGAAACGGAACTAAATGCCATTGCTGCACCGGCAATAATTGGATTGAGTAACCAACCGAAAATCGGAAAGAGAATTCCAGCGGCGATGGGTATTCCCGCAACGTTATAAATGAAGGCGAAGAAGAGGTTTTGACGAATGTTGTTCATGGTGGCGCGGGATAGTTGAATCGCGGTAACAATGCCTAATAAATCGCCAGAAATAAGGGTAATATCGCTGGCTGCGATCGCAACATCTGTTCCCGTACCAATTGCGATTCCTACATCAGCTTGCGCTAAGGCGGGTGCGTCGTTAATTCCATCGCCTACCATTGCGACAATCTTTCCTTCTGATTGCAATCTTTCCACGGTGGCGGCTTTTTGGTCGGGACGGACTTCTGCTAAGACGCGATTTATACCAACCTCGCGCGCGATCGCTTCTCCGGTGCGGCGATTGTCCCCGGTCAGCATTACGACTTCTAAACCCATTCTTTGCAAGGCTTTCACTGCTTGTGCGGAATTCGGTTTGAGTGCATCGGAAATCCCCATCAATCCCTCTATTTCTCCGTCAACGGCAATCCATATAACTGTTTTGCCCAGATACTCCAAACGTTCTTTGTCTTTTGGCAGCGCTTCGGTGTTAATGCTTAATTCTTCCATCCATCCTTGTGTTCCTATATACACGCGCTGCTTAGAAACAAGGGCTTGGACGCCACTACCTGCGATCGCTTCAAAATCCCTCACTTCTACTAACTCAACTTGTTGAGATTGAGCATATCTAACAACAGCTTCTGCAAGGGGATGTTCTGAATTTCGTTCCACCGATGCAGCGAGTTGCAGCAACTTAATTTCATTGCGATTCGCCGTACCTTTAACCGTGACAAAATCGGTTACAGTTGGTTTACCTTGGGTGATAGTTCCTGTTTTATCCAGAACAATGGTTTGAATTTTATGCGCGAGTTCCAAACTTTCGGCACCCTTAATCAAAATGCCGTTTTCTGCACCCTTACCCGTACCCACCATTACAGATGTGGGAGTCGCCAAACCTAGCGCACAAGGACAAGCAATTATTAACACTCCAACTGTTGTAATCAAAGCCAAGGTAAGGTTACCCATGACGTTAAACCAAATGATAAAAGCGAGCAAAGCAATAGCAATTACCGCCGGAACAAACCATCCGGTTACTTGGTCTGCTAATCTTTGAATGGGAGCTTTACTTCCTTGTGCTTGTTGTACCAATTGGACAATTTGTGCCAATACAGTATCTTTCCCAACTCGCGTTGCTTGAAACTTGAAACTCCCAGTTTTATTAATCGTCGCACCAATGACTTCATCCCCTGGTTGCTTTTTGACGGGTACGCTTTCCCCAGTCACCATTGATTCATCAATTGTGGATGTTCCCTCAATCACTTCTCCATCGACGGGAATTTTTTCTCCTGGACGAACCAGTATCACATCCCCAATTTCTACCTCTTCAATCGGCACATCGACTTCTTGATTTTTGCGAATCAAACGCGCCGTTTTTGCTTGCAAACCAATCAGTTTGCGAATTGCCTCCCCAGTTTGACTTTTAGCCCGATTTTCTAACAACCTTCCCAATAAAATCAGCGTAATAATTACCGCTGCGGCTTCATAATAAACATCGGGTCTAAGATTTTGAGCCGTAAACCAATCTGGGAAAATAGTAGGAAACAGGGAATAGATATAAGCCGTGCTTGTACCTAAAGCAACCAAAGTATCCATTGTGGCAGCGTGGCGCTTAAAAGCTTTCCAAGCGTTCGCATAAAAAGATGCACCGCACCAGAATTGAATCGGAGAAGTTAATACTAACTGCAACCA
>DNGJ01000318.1:0-1142 GCA_003486305.1 Cyanobacteria bacterium UBA11371 | reverse complement strand
GGGAATCGACCCTAAAACAATTAGGGTGCTGAGGATTGCCGATACGACAAACTTGCGAGTTAATTCGCGAATTTCTCTAGATTTTGCCCGTTTTTCGGCATCATCTTCCGATGCCATAATGTTTTGTGGTTCGAGGGCAGATGCGGAGTATCCGGCGGCACTAACTGCGTCTTGGATAACTTGTAAATCGGTTTTTTTGGGGTCATATTCTACCGTTGCTCGTTCTGCGCCAAAATTGACGCTACATTCATTTACACCGGGAACAGAACGAATCGCATCTTCTATACTTTTGGCACAGGAAGCGCAGCCCATGCCTCGTAGTTTGAGTGTGGCGTTTTGCATATGGCTAATTGCTAATTGCTAATGGCTAATTGACTATAATTTTATATTGCATTCTCCACCTTACTGGAGAGTCAAGGGGGTTAAGGAGAATTTTGGGGAAACTGCATCTGCATCTGCATCCGCATCCGCATCCGCATCCGCATCCGCCGCCGCCCCCGCCCCCGCATCCGCCCCCACCCTTAAGGGTCTTGCTCACAAACAAAGCAAGGCGTAGCAGGCTTTAGTGAGGGATTTGACTTGCCAGAATCAAGGCTACATGGTAAGAACGAACCAAGCAAAGGTATTCCGTGAGGAGTCTTGGAGATGAAACTGCGCCAGATATTAACTACCGTTCCCAGTCTGGAAAATTTGCCCGAACATCCAGCCCTCGATGCGGAAGTGAAGGGTTTAAAGACGAATTCCCATGCTTGCGAGCCGGGGGATTTGTTTATCGGGATGCCTGGAACAAGGGTAGATGGGGGAGAATTTTGGCCTAGCGCGATCGCATCGGGTGCCGTCGCCGCGCTGGTTTCCCCTGAAGCTGCCCAGAAAGCCGCGACGACTGGTGAAACCCCGTGCGTTATCCCGGTATCGGATATGACGAAAGCTTGCGCCTCCGTTGCGGCAGCTTTTTACGACTACCCTGCCAAAAAAATGAAAATGGTTGGCGTTACGGGCACAAATGGCAAAACTACAACCACCCATTTAATCGAATATTTCCTCAACAAAGCCGAACAAATGACGATGTTGATGGGAACGCTTTACGCGCGCTGGCAAGGTTTTAATCAAACGGCAAATTACACCACGCCTTTTGCTGTAGA
>DNGJ01000147.1 GCA_003486305.1 Cyanobacteria bacterium UBA11371 | reverse complement strand
CAAAAAGCACAAGCTGACTTAAACCTAGCTAAAGAAAACTTGGTGCGACAGCAAAGAATATCGAATGCCGAAATCGCACAAGCTAAAACCCAACTCGCCGCTGCTGTTGCCCAGTATAACCGCGACCAAGCTTTAGTAAATCAGCGCTCGGTTTTAAAAGTAGCCCAAGAAAACTATCGGCGTCAGTTGCAAATTTCAACTGCCCAAATTGCACAAGCCACGACAGAAGTAGCAGTTGCACAAGAACAATACGACAAAGATAGCGAGTTAGTAGCTGCTGGAGCTTTTCCGCGACGGCAGATGCTAGAGTCGAAAGCTAAATTAGAAAGAGCTAAAGCCGAACTAGAAAGAGCTAAAAGCCGCCCTGAAGTCGTCCAAGCTGAATCCGAAGTTAAACGCGCAGAAGTAGACTTGCCGTTACGAGAATTGCGAGATTCCCAAGCCCGCGTAGCTGAATTACAAGCCCAACTTAGCAGAGTAGAAACCCGCCGTGACGTTTTGGAAGCAGAAGCCCAACTCAAGCGCGCTCAGTCAGATTTAGAGGTCGCTCAATCTCGTCTCAAACTTAGTAATACCACCTATGAAACTCGGTTGCAACAGTTAGGAACTAGGGCTAATGCCAAAGGATTAGTAACAGTAACGGCTCCCATTTATGGTACGATTGCAGACCGAGAAGTTACTTTAGGTCAATCGCTCCAAGATGCGGGCGGCAAGTTGATGACTATTATTAATGACAGTCAGGTTTTCGCCACAGCGAATATTTATGAAAAAGATCTAGACAAAGTAAAGATGGGTCAGCGAGTGAGAGTAAAAATTGCTTCTTTACCCGACCGCACTTTTGAAGGCAAAATTACGCGCATTGGTTCGGTAGTAGAAGGAGAAACGCGAGTTGTGCCAGTGCAAGCCGAACTAAGCAATGCTGGGGGAGAATTAAAACCCGGAATGTTTGCCGAATTAGAGGTAATAACAGACCGAACAGCAACAACCCTTTTAGCAATTCCGACTTCAGCCGTAGTAGAGGCAAATGGTAAGAAACTCGTCTACGTACAAAATGGGAATTCCTTCCAGTCTGTGGAAGTGAGTTTAGGTCAAAATTCAGGAGATTTAGTTGAGGTAAAAACTGGCTTATTCGAGCAAGATTTAATCGTCACCCAACGTGCGCCGCAACTTTACGCCCAGTCGTTGCGGGGTGGTGGGAAAAAAGCCGAGGCAAGCGATCATAATGATGAACCTGCAAATCCAGCCACAAATCAAACTAATAGCTTGCCTTTACCTTGGCATTTAGTTTTACCAATTGGCGGTGCTGTTGCTGCTGGCATATTTGCTGCTGGAATTTGGGCTGGTCGTCGTCGCCAACCCCGCTTAGTATCAGAAAGCAATTCACAGTCCTCCGATCCTATCTTTGAACCAGAAATTTATCTCAACCATTCCCATCCGCCAGTTCCATCTCGCTCTAGTGTTCTTGTGAGAGACCATGAAGACCCGCACCAACCCAACTAAGATCCTACCTAATTTTTGGGCCAATGTTTCTGAGTGATTTCAACATTTGAAGTCGCTGTTAAATAAGGGCTGTCTTTTAAACTAAACGTAACAGGACTTACGCAGCGACACCATATATGCTGGTAATGGTGCGTTACACGCACGTTTTCGCACGCTACTTGCACATATCAGAAAAACAGGAGTGTCTAACGCTTGGCTATACCCGGTTTCTGCAAGGTTTGTTGGTAGTAATGTCCATATACCTATTGGCACGGCTCGGTTTCACAATCATTGATGAAAAATTTGGTTAAATTTTTAATTTGCATCTAAATAAAATTAATGGAATTTAAGCTTTAAAATAGAGCGATCGCTTTGTATGCGGGGGTCAACATTGCGTTAACAGAGGCAGCAAACTACATTCAGCAATTTGTGGGATTATCGGTGCGCTTCTGAGATCTTCGCTCAAAAATCATCGTCAGTTCGCTAGGATTTCATTTGAATTTCACAATTACCTGTCCGCCTAGTTAATATCAAACTCATTCTGAGTGAATGAGTTGGCGAATAGGAAGAGGTGGTTCCTGACTAAGAGGAGTGTCAATAAGACGCCCTCTTTGTCAGTAATTAGCGTAGTTTTATTGCAAAACATTAGTGAATTGAGATGTCGTCGTTGTTTTTTATTTTACTAGCGATCGCTCTGGGAGCAGCCTTCTTCTCCCTGATAGTTACCGAAGAAATTTACCGCCTAATGGCTCTGATAGTCGCTGTTAGCTGTTTGATTGTGAACCTAGCTGTAGCCCCCTGGACTATACAGGTATTGATTCTGTTGTTTATCCTGTTCGGCAACAGAAAGAGATTCCTGCTCAACCAACGTTAAAGAAGTTAATTTTTATTACACCTCGTCTATTTCATCTTGATTTCATAAATATTTGTCAAGCTGTTATTATCAGGTTTTGCCCAAGCGGAATCTGGCACTTTATTAGCAAATACCTATTACCTCATCAATTTATAACCGTTTGTAGTAGAGATGCGCGCCCTTTAAATTTCATACTTTTTGCGCTAAAACCCAACTATAAACAGAATTTTTGCAATAAGTCTAATGATTTAAGGAGATAAAGTGATGAAGAAACTCATGTATGCTGGCGCATTAACTCTGGCAATGGCAGCTTTAATTTATCCAGACTATGCAGGTGCTAGAGACGATTCTGGCAGGGTTACCCATATCGATAGTTCAGTGCAGTTTCCTCCAACTAAGGCAAGAATTTTCCGGCATACTTTACGGTTACACGTTCCCCAAAATAGCAGCCCCCTTTCCCAATTGAGCATCCAAGTTCCATCAGGTTTAACTGCCAGCAATAACATCAGCATATATGAATGACCATTCGGGGCGGGAAATCAACGCCAATGTTTCTGTCAATGGCAGCCAAATTATACTGATGTTTACCCAACCAATTACTCCGGGAACTAAAATCAACATTGAGTTGAACGATATCAGAAGAACGGGAGTACAGCGGATTGCACTCGTATGAGGTACACCGAAAGTTTGTGTAGCGGCAGCATTAATGCTGCCGCTACACAAACAAAGCCTTCAGGCTGTACCTCACTCATTTGCAATCCGCTATATCTAAAGCTTGGCTATACCCGGTTTCAGTTAGACTTGCTGGGAGCAATGCGGATATACCGATTGGCATTGCAAATTTGCGGGTTTATTGATGACTAAGATTTGACTTACAGGATATTCGTATGACTGACAATTTGACACCGAATAACTCACCAAAAGTTCCTTTAGGTCCAGCCGCAGCCGCCCTGATTTCTGCGGCTGTGGGCTGTTTTGCAATGATAGTCGCTCATCAAGCTGCCATTCAATCTAAAGCCTTGTCAGAAGTTATCATTACTTTGGGTAGCTGGATACCCGACTTTATTAGGGTTAGTTCCTATCCTGGTGAAGAAGCAGTAGGGTTGCTAGTCTGGCTCACCAGTTGGTTTATTCTACATCAGATCTGGAAACAGCGAGACTTACCTCTTATGCCTGTTTTGATCGCGTTTTCTGGGTTAATATTGGCGGCAACAGTAATGATTTTCTGGCATCCAATTTGAAAACGTCTAGGTCTTGGGTTGTTCTAGAGCAAGGCTTTTCTAAACAACCCGATTCACGACCAAAGTTGTTACCTTAGAGAGATGACAATGAAGTTAATAATCTAAGACATCTTTTAAATCTAAAGACCTGGCTCAAGATGTAGGCAAGCTAATAGCCATTTCACCATAATTTGCGTGATGCTAATAATTTGCACGGCTATTAGCTAGTTGCTTTATTATCAATAATTTAATATTTGTGCTAATTGATTAATATGCAATATAAATACGTGATTATTACTTTTGATAAAGGGACATTTCATTTTGATTTCATTCAGGACTGTCAAGCTAGTTAATAAGGAGAACATTGAGTTGATAGTTCAAGGAGAACTGTAATGAAGAAGCTAATTTACGCGGGTGCAGCATTTATTTTGACAATTACCTCTTCAATCTCAGCCGCCCAAGCAACTGGAAGACCGGGGGATGCTAAATTTTCTCATCTTGTTGATAGTGCTGCCTATCCCAGAAGTGCTACTTTTCAAGGCGCTAC
>DNGJ01000254.1 GCA_003486305.1 Cyanobacteria bacterium UBA11371 | reverse complement strand
AGGTATTGCAGCACCCGATTTAAAGCAGCCTCACGGGCAGTTATTTCTAAATATCGCTGACGCAATGGTTGCTCGCCCAATAGCTGTAGCTTTTTTAACAAAGGTTCGATCGTAAATCCTTGCACCAGCAGGGTAAACAACACTGCACCAAATACAGTAGCAACGATTTTTTCCCGCTCAGGTAGAATGGCGGGGACGCTTAATGCCAGAGCGATCGCCACCGATCCGCGCAATCCCCCCCACCAAAGCACGGTTTGTTCGGGAATAGGAATGGACGACGCGACGAGGCGATTGCTCAAACTGCTGAGAAGGTAAATAGCGATCGCGCGGGTGACAATCATCCCAGCTACGGTGAGAGCGATCGCAGGCAAGTTTTCCCCTAAAACCAGATAGTGCATCTGATCGCCAATCAATAAAAACACAATCGAATTAACGAAAAAAGCAATAAATTCCCAAAACTCGGTGACAATAATTCGAGTGCGGGGATTCATTCCAATCCGCGAACCAAAATTACCCAAAATCATCCCCGTCGTGACAACACCAATCACCCCCGAACCGCCCAAATTTTCCGTAATTAAATAAGTCCCATAGGCAGAAACTAAAGTAAAAGACTGTTCTACTAAAGGTAAATCAAACCGTTGAGTTAAATAAGAAATACCAAAACCAATCAAACTACCAACGCCAATCCCAATCCCCACAACAGTAAAAAATTGAACCAGAATCGGTTGCAGTGCCAGGTCAGTTGTTTTCAAAGAAAACGCCAACAAAAAATTAAAAGCAACCACTGCCATCCCATCATTAAACAGGCTTTCCCCTTCCATTAATGTTAAGAGGCGCTTTCCTACTCCCAACTCTCGAAACAGCGCCGTCACCGAAACCGGATCGGTTGCAGAAAGGCTAGCCCCTATTAGCAAAGCAGTAGTGAGGGAAATACCAGCGAGTTGGTTTAAACCAAAAGCAACACCCGCAATTGAAATCACAACTCCAATAATCGCATAAAGGCAAATTGGTACTAAATCCTGTTTGACATCCGACCATTTTAAATTCCAAGCCGATTCAAACAACAGGGGCGGTAAAAAAATGAACAAAATTAATCCAGGTGAGAGATTGATTAAGCGCACATCAACTAACGCTAGTCCCAATCCCACGATTACCAGTAGTAAGGTATAGGGAATGCGGCGAAACCAACTAAAAACTTGTGGCAGCGTGGCTACACTTAGGGAAACTGCCAGCACTAGCAGAAATTGCTTCAGGTTTTCTTCAATTGCGACTTCGCTCATTGCTACGATCTGTTTTCAGGTGAGTGTGAAACACCGATTTTAATCATAATATTGCGTTGCACGCGACTCTCTTGGGGTAGGAATCTGGGAGTAGCTGACACCCTAAAGGGTGTCGCTACACAAACAAAGCCTGCCTACGCAGGCTTTAAAAGTTTTAGCCCGCGCAGGCGGGCTTCGTTTGTGTAGCCGCACCCTTGGTGGGTGTCGGCTAAAGCGTGTCGCTACACAAACAAAGCCTGCGAAGGCAGGCTTTAAAAGTTTTAGCCCGCGCAGGCGGGCTTAGTTTGTGTAGCCGCACCCTTTAGGGTGTCGGCGGTAGATTTGCTTTTTCTCATAGTGAATATCTTGCTAGTTTTAGCTAGTAGTTGTATTTAGGCGATCGCATACAATCTACACAGGACTAATCAAGAGCCAAAAGGTAATAGCCATGAGCATTAAACTTGACCTCAAACCAGAAATCGAAGCCCGTCTAATTGCCCAAGCCAAAATGCAGAAAATATCTGTCGAGAGTTATCTCGAATCCTTAATTGAAAGCCATTTGGCGACTCAAACAGAACCAGAATGGAAAGCGCTCCTCGATCAATTGGGCAGAAGTCCAACTCTTGCAAAAGCGCCGCCATTATCAGATGAAGCAATCAGCCGCGAAAGCATCTACCAAGAACGGGAAGATCAACAGCTATGAGTTATCTGGTAGATTCAAACGTTCTGTTGCGCTTGGTGTATCGACTCGATTCAATGCATGGAGATGCTGAAAATGCCTACACCATGCTGCGCGAGCAAAATCAAGTTCTTTGCGTTGTACCACAGAACTTGATTGAGTTTTGGGCAGTCGCAACGCGACCCACAAGTGCAAATGGATTAGGGTTAACGATAGAAGAAGCAGCCCATGAAAGTTCCCTGCTCAAGAGTCTTTACACCTTAAAATCCGATACTCCTGAAATCTATACAACCTGGGAACAATTGGTTATCAAGTACCAAGTTAGAGGAAAACAAGTTCACGATACACGACTGGTAGCTGCAATGGTCGTTCATCAAATCACCCATCTGCTCACCTTCAATACCGATGATTTCAAACGATTCACTGAAATTACCACAGTCGATCCCCGTCAGATTTCAGCATGAATATCATCGAGTCCGCTAGTAGAGACGTTACATGTAACGTCTCTACTCGTATGGTTAATGGTGTTGTAGGGGCGGGTTTCACCAGACACCTTTAATTTCAAGCGAATTGTGTTTATCAACCCGCCATGAGCGAGATGTTGATACAAGCGGACATGATAGTAGAATGCGATCGCTCCACTTATTTCTTACGCTTCCTCCTCATTTACCCATCGACTGAGGTAAGCGAGTAACTCATCAAAAGATACCCCCACAGCACGGCAAAACTTTCTCATTTGCCACACACTCATCGTTGGTTCATCACCTTTTTCCCATCG
>DNGJ01000194.1 GCA_003486305.1 Cyanobacteria bacterium UBA11371 | reverse complement strand
GAACGCAAAGAGTTTTTTAAGGTGACATTAGATGAAATTAGCTCAGCATTAGAAAACATCGCACAAGAAACTAAAACTGTACAAAAAGCTAAAATTCAATTTACAAAGATTGCTGAGGCAGAACAGTATCGTAAAACCATAGCTATAGAACGGGGTGAAAGTCAGCCTATCGAATCAACTTATACACCTTCCTGGGATGAAGACGAGGAAGAAGACTTGGAAGAAAACTAATAACAAAAGTAAAAGGCTATTAACTATTGACAACAGTACAGACAATACGAAAACCAACGCGATTAACTTTATCATTCCCATCCCAACTGTAACGATAAGCCGAGCGACAGGATAAGGGATCGTTGTACCAGGAGCCACCCCGTAGCACGCGCGAGTTATTGTTACTATTAGTCAGCCATGTACTGCCATCTGTAGGTGCATTATCATAGCTTTCATGCCAGTAATCTAAACACCACTCCCAAATTAGCCCGTGCATATCAAATAGCCCAAAAGCATTGGCAAATGGAAAATATCCAACTGAGGTTGTTTGCTTTCTAAAAGTTCCTTTGGGTGCAGATCTATAGCTGTACTTGCAGTCATAGTTTGCTAATTGGGGGGTAATCGTTTCTCCAAAATGAAAAGGCGTTGTACTTCCAGCACGACAGGCATATTCCCACTCGGCTTCAGTTGGTAGACGATACTCATGGCCTGTTTTTTTGGCAAGGCGATCGCAAAACTCAACAGCATCGTGCCAAGGAACTTGTTCAACTGGTCGATTTGCACCTTGAAAGTGTGATGGATTTAGTTCAAGTTCTCGATGAACTTTGGGCAAAGAAGCAACTACTTCCCACTGTGCCTGGGTAATTGGGTATTTCCCCATTAAGAAAGGTTTGAGGGTTACTGAGTGCTGAGGTGCTTCGTTCTTTAAACGTCCGTACTCGGTTTCCAAAGAACCCATGAGGAAAGTTCCACCGGGTATCGATACCATTTCCAGTACAATCCCATTTCCGATATTTTCGGTGCAGTATTCTGCTGTTTGGCGACGACGCTCTACTTCTTGTCCCCGCTGATTCACTCTGATAGTATCAAACTCGAAAACTCGGGTATCAAAGGGAATAGTAATAGTTTCATAAGATTGATTCCTTTGAGAATGAGGGATTGATGGAGCAGCAGAATTGTCGGCAATCTCTTCTAATTTTAAGTCTAAAGCTTCGCAAATCATGTCAAAGCTTTTATAATCAATTAGTTCTTGTTTCATAAATCGCGAGATTGCTGATTGAGTCAAGCCACAATTTTGAGCAAGTGCCTTCTGAGTCAACCTTTTTTGTCTCAAAGCTGATTTAGCTAACTCTACTCCTGTTGTGGATAGACGCAAACGACGACTAAAGTTAGGGATTTTTCGCTGGAATTGACTGCTAGGGTTAAGATTTGATGGTTGTACCTCCACGGGTAAAGATGCCCTGCTTCCTAAACCTGGGCTACTTGGTTGCAACAGAGTTGATGAAGCTGTTTGTGCTGATTTTATTTGAGCAATGTTTTGCAATTCTTTGATTGCATCCGTATCCCGCCCCTGCGCCGCCGCGTTTATTTGAAGCCAAAATTGTTGCGCCAAATCGAAATTGCGATCGCATTGCGCCCGATACGCATTCAGCTTGAGCGCGTTAATATCATTTCTCAGTGCATTTCTATCGTCTTTAGTTGCATACTGCGGCATCAAGATAAAGTAACGTTTTTCGATCGGATCTACTGCGATTCGGGGATTTTGTTCTGGATACTTTCTATACTTTTGGCACAATTGCGGCACGCGGTAGCGCAAGTATTGATCTAATCGCTCGACTGTGGCACAGTTGCGCTCTCCAGACATTCGCAATCCTTCCAACAGCGCATACGTAAAAACTCCCTGTTGCAGTTCTTCAATCTCCCAAGATTTTTGGGTTGGACTACAGGAAGAAATGATAATAGCGCCCTGCTGGGACTCATTACCAATTCCAGCAGCGCCACGACTTCCTTCTGATCGACAAGCATCGAGGATTAGAATTACATTATCTGCTCCCGATCGACTTAGCCTCTCTCGCACGTAGCTGACGGGAATCGCTGTCTTCTCAACAGCTCTAGGATTAGCATCCTGGGGCATTAAGTAATCTCTATTGTCGTATTGCTCCCCATGCCCAGCGAAGAAAAACCAACAGTTATCTCCACTCGAGAGAAAAGGTTTCTTCTCAAAGCGATCGTGCAGGAACGAAATCAGGTTACCGTAGGTTGGCTGAGTCGGTATTTTTTTGCCTTTGGATAACACAATATCTGGCAAATCGTCTGAGAAAAAATAGACTTCCTCAAATTTCGCCTCATCCAAAAAAAATTTTTTCATGCACTCTGCATCGTGCTTGGCATACTTCAGCGGTGTGAAGTTATTGGGGTTGTAGTTGTTAATGCCAATAACGATCGCCCAGTTTTTCGACATTTCACTGCACTGCCTTAATTGGTAGTTTTGTTCGTTTTAAACCGCATAGTTATGACACCTTTTCCGCCCACCTTGCTACCACTACCCAGCAAGCTCAACTGCCCTTCCCCATTGACTTCCACCGAGAGTTCAATTTCGTCTAACTCCATCCCAGAAAGTTCTCCAGCTTTTTGTTTGGCACGATCGAACACGCGCCCGATTAGTTTGAGAAACTCTGTCACGCCTGCTTCGAGCTTCTCCGCTTTCACTGGAACTCCGCGTCTGCTGAGATGCTCGGTTGGTTCCACCTCATCATCAAACGGGTTGCTGCCCTGCTGATCCCTACCACCAGACGGCACGACTACTAGAGGCTCGTCATCCGTCACGATCCAGATTACATCTTCTGCCATCGGTATTTCAAACTCTCTATTTGCTAGATTGCCTTATTTTATTTTCTATAGCAACATTTATCTTTGTCTTTACACTAGGCTCGGGGATCTGTTTTGGGTGTTTATGCAGACTAAGCGATCGCTCAAAACCTTAAAGCCTAAGCAAAGCTTGCCACTTCTACAGGACGTTCGAGCGTTAGATTTTTGCGATCGCGTCTGATAATATCTATTTGCTGAAGCGTTTCTGCTGTCAAGTAACTTGTTCCACAATTTGGACAGCCGATCGCAGGAACATTTTCAATAACTAACAAATCCTGTCCCTTGCCATAGGTTCTAGCTCACCTACGAATTCGTGCATTTGAATAACCGCAGACATCGCAAGTTGTTGTATCCATTTTATTATGATATTGCTCTTTAGCTAAAACTTATTTTAAACCAAAGTTACTTCGTTAGAGGGATGCGATCGCACACTCTATCCATTGATATATTTCCCCAAATTAGGCTCTATCTTAGGGTTCTACTCAACATCAGAAAAATTGCCTAACCTGATCCTAGAGATCAAAGGAAAAAACTATGACAACTAACGTTT
>DNGJ01000034.1:6268-6553 GCA_003486305.1 Cyanobacteria bacterium UBA11371 | reverse complement strand
AAAGATAGAGTTCATGTTTGCCCAGAATGCGGTTACACAACACACAGAGATGTAGCAGCAGCACAAATTGTCCGCAATCGTGGACGGTCTGGGGTGGGACGCATCCTGGACAATAAAGAAATTGCCTGTGGAGACGGTCTGGCGGGGACGGGAAACCGTCTAGTTAAGAGTCTAAGAAGCAGGAAGAAAAGTGAAGAGGCGTGTCTTGGGACTGCCTCGTAACCACTTTTTAAGCATCCCCTTCGCTGCTAGCTTGGGGAGTAGGTCACGTCAACACAGGATGGG
>DNGJ01000034.1:3662-5897 GCA_003486305.1 Cyanobacteria bacterium UBA11371 | reverse complement strand
CGCAATAAGGTGTTGATGTTTGAGTCAGAAGACGACGCCACCCGCGTGGCTTTAATGTTGGAAGCGCAAGATTTCCCCACGCCTACCGTGGAAGCAATCGATCCAGAGGAAATCAAAGCGTTTTGCGAAAGTGCTGACTATGATTGGGAATTTATTCCCGAAGGCGCTTTGTTTATCCCCCCCGAAGCGAATCTGGAAGAAACAGACTGGCAAGCGGACGCTACTGAATCCGAAATGCCTGATTCCGAACTTGACCGCATTCGCCGCCAACTCGAAGGACTGTTGTAGTAGGGATAAACAATGACAAATTTGCAAGACCGGGGTCATCTTCTGACCGAACAGATCAATCCCAACAGTCGCAATTTAGACCAAATGACTGCCCTGGAATTGGTCGATTTGTTCAATCAAGAAGATGCCCAAACTTTGGCGGCGATCGCTAATGCTCGTACCCAACTTGCGGAAGCCATTAATATCACATCAAAGGCATTACGTCAAGGGGGAAGGTTATTTTACGTGGGAGCCGGGACGAGCGGGCGATTAGGGGTATTGGATGCAGCCGAGTGTCCGCCGACGTTTTGCACCCCTCCGGAAATGGTACAGGGGATTATTGCCGGGGGAGCCGGGGCGTTGGTGCGGAGTTCGGAAGATTTGGAAGATAAAGCCGAAGATGGGGAAGCAGCGATCGCGCAAAGACAAATTACCCAACTCGATGTAGTAGTCGGCATCACCGCCGGAGGCACCACGCCCTACGTACAAGGCGCGTTGCAAGCCGCTAAATCTCGAGGCGCTACGACGATTTTTATCGCCTGCGTCCCCGCCGAACAAGTCAATACGAGTGCCGATATTGACATTCGCTTGTTAGTGGGGCCAGAAATAGTAGCCGGATCGACGCGCCTCAAAGCCGGAACGGTGACCAAAATGGCGTTGAATATCCTTTCTACCAGCGTTATGGTGCAGTTGGGGAAAGTATACGGCAATCGCATGGTGGATGTGGCGGTGACGAATACCAAGTTACGCGATCGCGCCTTACGCATCTTGCAAGACCTCGCCGGTATAGATCGACACGAAGCCGCCGTTTTGCTAGAGCGCAGCGGTAGGAACGTCAAACTAGCGCTGCTGATGCACTGGACCCGATTAGAAGCCGAAGAAGGCGCGAGCTTGCTCGAGCAACATCACGGCAATTTAAGGCAAGCCGTCAATAGCTATCAAAAATCAGAATCGGGCGAGCGTTAACGGAACTTAAAAGTTCGCTTGTGTATCTATATTTACTGGGTATCTTTTAGCCGCTCTCTCACATGTACAAGATACGCTCTACCGCGCTTTGCTCAACTAGCAGAAGGCAAATGGGATTTCCCCGCGCTCCGATCGAGTATGCACTATCAATTGCCAGCATGACGGCAGTTTCTCTAGAATTATCCATCGCCCCTGGCTTATCAATATCAGGTTCACCTTTTCCAGAGGCAAAAATAAACCCAAGTTGGGAAATTGCTCAGACATTTCGACCCCCAAATCGAGGCACTCCCGAGGCAACTGAAGGCGCGGGAACGAGAGGGAGTTCCTGCGTAGCCTTAAGCGAAAGGAATAAATTAAAACCTTTAATTCCGACGGGGAATATAGGATTAACGGTATCCGAACATCCGACATTTTTTGGATATATTCCCAAATCTACTGCCAAATTAGGGGAGTTTGTGCTTAGAGATCCAAATAACCGAGTGGTTTATAGAACCAGATTTGCTCTACCTTCCCAGCCCGGTATTGTTAGTATAAGCCTGCCTGCGACAGCGCGATCGCTAGAAATTGGCAAGCAATATCAGTGGTCGTTTATATTAATTTGCGACCCCGAAGATCGCAGCGACAGCGCCAGTACTCCCCCAGCATGGATTGAGCGCATCGAACAAAGCGAAACCTTAGCAGAGCAGATAAAAAACGCTACACCAGAAACGCTCCCGGCAGTGTATGCAGAAGCTGGCATCTGGTTTGATGCTTTAGCAAGTCGAGTCAAACTTCTTCCCTCTCAATCTCAAACCGAATGGCAACAAAACTGGGAATTACTGTTAAGCACAGCCGGACTGCAAGCGTTTGTTCAAGAACCTTTAGTTGGGAATAGGTAATAGGTAATTGGTAATTGGTAATATCATGTCCGTTGAATTGCCCATAATAAAACAACCTCACAGAGTTGTTGCGTAGGGACACGGCATCAGAAATATCTCGAACAAACAATGGACGTTAATCGTG
>DNGJ01000034.1:3255-3423 GCA_003486305.1 Cyanobacteria bacterium UBA11371 | reverse complement strand
ATGATTATGGGTAATCGACCGGGCATGATATAATTGGTAATTGCAGATTGCCGATTTGAATTATATCATGTCCGGTTGCATCGCTAGCGTAAGCTAAGGAAGGGTTTAAAAAAATTTCTGGTGATTTTACCTCGTGATTTTACACAATGGCTGGTAAAACCCGCCCCT
>DNGJ01000034.1:0-3013 GCA_003486305.1 Cyanobacteria bacterium UBA11371 | reverse complement strand
GTTGCTAGCGGACATCATATTAAATCTTCAATCTCAAATCTGCAATCTAAAATCCCTAATTACCCATTACTCCGGGTCATAGAAAGATAAACCACCGAACGGGGAAACTGACTCTTTAATGCTGGTATAACCGGGCAAGGAGGTTGTTCCTGTAAATTCTCCGGTTTACTCCAAGTGAAAGGTGCTTTTTGCGCCGCTGACATCCATAACAAACGTTTCGCCCTTGTCATAGCAACGTAAAGCAGGCGAAATTCTTCTGCTGTTTTCAAATATCCGGCTTGTTCCCAAGCTTGAGCAACTTCTGGTAACGGATATTGCCCGTGTAAACTGGCGCGAATTTGCGCCCTCGCTACTTCTGCTAAGGTAAAATCTCCTAAAAATTGCGTGGGTGTGGGTACTCTTAAATTACCTGGAATCATCGCCGCATGTAAAAACGGAATAAACACATAATCCCAGTCCAATCCTTTGGCTTTGTGCATGGTAATAATTGTCAGTTTACCCGCTTGGGTATATTGACTTTCATTTCCTTCTGCATCTACAGGTTCAAACTTTTCTGAACTGACAATTTCGCTCAAAGCATTAATCGTGGAAGACATGGAACGATTATCGCTAGTAGCTCGCGAAATTCGGTCGGCTAATTTATCAGCGGTGGCAAGTTCGGTTTGGTCGTAATCTAAGGATAAAGCGAGGAAAGGAATTAGCTGATATTGAGGTAATTCGATTCGGGCGCGCAGCAAACTGCAACAGAAACGACGCGCTTTTAATACCGATTCTGTTTGGGGTGTATCGAGGGGGCCGGGATATAAGAATTGTTCTGGTAAACTAGCAAGGGCGTTGAGGTCTTGTTGGTCAATTAATTTGCGTTTGACCAGTACTTCTAAGGCAGATTTTAAGTAGTCGGGAGAGTGGGGACGGTCGAGAAATTGCAGGATGCTGAGTATTTCTGCGGGGACGTGTGAGTGGCGATCGCTCTCTGCTACTTCATATATTGCTAGTCGATTTCCATACAATTGTCGCAACTGCTGAGCCACAAATCTCCCTTGGTCATTTGTCCGCACCAACACCGCCGCCGAGCGACGATTTTCCCCAGATGCAGCATTTGCGAATAACTCTATTGCCCTCGCGCCAATCAGTTGCACCGTCTGATGAATATCGCGGGGCGTATATATTTCTAAACCTTTCCCTTCAGGGTGAGGATTGGCATCTGGTTGGGGGTCATCCGGTGCAACTGGATGAATAATTTGATGGCGAAATGGTTGTTCTGTTCCGGCTAATTTCGAGCGATTAACCCAATCTAAAACAAAATTAGCTGCTGCAATAATAATCCGACTGCTGCGACCGGCAACATCCATTGTCGCCAGCAGTCCTTGAGTTTCGCATTGCGAGCAAAATTGACGAAAATAAATCGGATCTGCGGGTGTAAAAGTCGAATTAATCGCTTGATTAGGATCGCCAACGCGCACTAAGTTGATTTTGGGTGAATGGTAATTGCTAATTGCTAATTGCTCATTGCTAATTGCTAATTGCTCATTGCTCCTCTGCTCTTCTGCGGTATCAGTTGCGAGAATTTCTAATAGTCGAGTTTGCAGCGGTGAAGAATCTTGGGCTTCGTCTTCAAAGACGGCGAAAACTTGCTTTTGCCACAAACGCCTTGCGCTTTCGTTTTCTAATACGCGCAAAGCTGCCAAAATCATTTCGTCGTAGTCGATAAAATCTCGACTTTTCAATAAAGTCTGATACTGATCGTATAAACCTGCTGCGATCGCTAGTATCCCATACCCATCCCTCCCTTGTTCGCTCAACCTCCATAAATCGTCCGGTAAATAACCCGAACTTTTCGCTTCATGTATCACTATTTGAGCCAGATTCGGCAATACTTCAGTCCGCAATACCGACTGACGCCGCAACCTTTCCGTTTCTTCCCCATCAAATTGCTGCCCTTCTAGTAAAATTTGATACCGCCTGGGATTGTTCGCAATCCATCTGTCTACCGCCGCCCGAATTAAACGGTGACTTTGATTCGGCGTGACAACAGTTAAATTATCCAGATTGATTCCCGATAAATCTGAATGACGGGCGGCAATATTTAAGGCTAAACCGTGTAAAGTCTGGACAATAAATCCAACTTGTGGTAAAGATAAATCCTTTTGCAAGCATTCGCGAATTTTAGCTTTAATATTGGCAGCAGCAGAACGAGTAAAAGTAACTACGATTAATTGATGGCGAGAGTGAAGTTGATTGCGAGCGATCGCGATCGCCGCTGCTACCGCCATCCCTGTAGATTTTCCCGCACCGGGAACGGCTGAAACCGCTAATGGCCCCCCTTTCCAATCAGCCATTGACTGTTGTCCTTCGCGCAGGCGGTTTCGCAGTCGCTGCACAGCTTGCTCGCGCAACTCTGAGGCGAAACCTGCATAACTGGGTGGAGATTGTCTATACTCAGAATCTGACGCCGACGAAATTGATTGCGGATCGATATCATTAGGATCGATTGACATTTTCTATTAGCCGAGTCAACAACAAGCGCAAACTTTTTCTATATAGCCACATAAGATCAAATTTACAACCTCCAAAGCTTTATGGAACTGCTTCACCAACCGGGAGAAATTATTGCCCAACGGTATCAAATTGTCAGCATTTTGGGGCAAGGTGGTGTTGGAACTACTTACGAGTCTGTTGACTTACACGCTCTAAAGCGCGTAGCACTCAAAGAACTGTCGCTTCAGCGGATTACTGACTGGAAAGCTTTAGAATTATTTGAACGCGAAGCGCGGGTTTTATCCCATCTTAACCATCCGGCAATTCCCCGCTATCTGGATTACTTTCAGGTAGACACGCCCTCTCACCAAGGTTTTTATCTGGTGCAAGAATTGGCGAGTGGGCGATCGCTTTATTCTCTCGTCCAAGATGGTTGGCACGCCACGGAAACCGAGGTACGCCACATCGCCGCCCAAATTTTGGATGTCCTCAACTATCTGCACTCGCTGACGCCACCCGTCATCCACCGCGATAT
>DNGJ01000464.1 GCA_003486305.1 Cyanobacteria bacterium UBA11371 | reverse complement strand
CTACACCAATCAAAATAGACAATCAATTTGTCGCCTCGTGGCATAAAACAAAATTACAGTTGCATCGGAATTACTTAGTCTAAAGGCAATTAGCAATTAGCAATTAGCAATTACCAAGTTTGGTGTAAAAAGAGACTACGTTCAATGTAGAATGTTTTTCCTAGCGTAGATAAAGTTCTAACATGATTGGTGCAGTTGGATTAGGTTTGACATCCCTATCCTTGGGAATATGGATCGGATTGCTTTGTTTTCGGGGACAGTTTTGGCGTTGCGATCAAAGACTGGAAAATGGACGGGGGGAGTCACCCCAACTCAAGGGGGAGGAGTATCCATCGGTGTGTGCGGTGATTCCGGCGCGTAACGAGGCAGAGATGCTTCCTATGACCTTGCGAAGTCTCCTGACACAATCCTACCCCGGTGAGTTCAGCATCGTCTTGGTAGACGACCACAGCACCGACGGTACGGCAGAGTTTGCTCAAGGAATGGCGGAAGCACTCTTAAAACGCGACAGGTTACAAGTTATCGCCGCCGCACCTTTACCATCAGGTTGGACTGGTAAACTATGGGCAATGGCGCAAGGGATTGAAAAGGCAGAAACCCTGACGCGCCTCCCCGATTATTTTTTACTCACAGATGCGGATATCGAACACGATGTTAATAATCTCAATCGGTTAGTTGCTAAAGCGCAGGAAGACGATTTAGATTTAGTTTCTTTAATGGTGTTGCTGCGGTGTCAAAGTTTTTGGGAAAAACTGTTAATTCCCGCCTTCGTATTCTTCTTTCAAAAACTCTATCCTTTCCGCTGGGTAAACAATCCCAAATACTCTACCGCTGCTGCTGCGGGAGGTTGTATTTTAATTAGGCGAGAAGCGTTAAGCAGAATTGGCGGGATTGAGACATTGCGCGATGCTTTAATTGACGATTGCACTTTAGGTCAAGCGGTAAAATCTACGAGTAAAAATGGCATTTGGTTAGGACTTAGCCAGCGTACCCGCAGCAAACGTGCTTATGATTCTTTAACGACAATTTGGGATATGGTAGCGCGGACAGCTTTTACTCAATTAAATTATTCACCTTGGCTGTTAGTAGGAACGCTGATTGCAATGACCTTGGTTTATATAGTTCCACCTGTGGGGGGAATTTTGGCTGGATTAACGGGGAATTGGTTAGTAGCGATCGCAGGATTTACCACCTGGCTACTCATGGCTATAGCTTACTTACCCACGATTAGATTGTATCGGTGTTCGCGGTGGCTGGCGTTTGCATTGCCTGCGATCGCATTCCTCTACACTCTGATGACAATAGACTCAGCCAGACGCCACTGGCAAGGCAAAGGCGGCGCCTGGAAAGGACGAGTTTATCCAGCTGCATGAAAGATACAATAAAACTATAAAATAACCCACGCGCCCCAAACCAAAATGAATCAACACAAGAGTTGATCAACAGATCTGATGCAAGTGGCAGGCACCGACGCCTACCCCACAAGAGTTGATCAACAGATCTGATGCAAGTGGCAGGCACCGACGCCTACCCCACAAAAAATTTTTGGCATCTTGTGGGATGGGCAGTTACGCCCGTCCGTTTTCCCATCACCCAACTGGATGAGTCAACAGGGCGAAGCCGCAACGGCGCGTCACCTCGTACCGTAACAATAGTGCAGCCGGTGAAAAAATTTATCGACAACGCTTAGGGAATCGATGTGTATTCGCTTGTAGTTGTCGGGAAGACTTAGGTCAGAACTCAAAGTTGCACAGAGCGCACGCAACAGCTTGGTTCAAACGGGTATATTTGCGATCGCTCAGATCAATACTACAGGAGGTCGAACTGCATAAGTCATCGGTTGCCAGACATATTAAAGATTAGGAGGCAATAGTCACAAGATCCAACCCATGAAACAGGATCGTACTATCCGTTAGAACGAAACTAGGAAATAACCCGCATCACCCATCATCCTTTTAACCTTATGCCGTCACTTGCTCGTAAAAACCTGCTAGAAGACATTCCTCGCTTCCTCGTAGCGCAAGCTGGGATTATGTTTGCAGTTAGCTTGGTGACGATTCAAACCGGCATTCAAGCTGGGTTCACTCGTTCCACTTCTGAATTAATCGACAATTCCAAGGCAGATATCTGGGTGTCTTCCAGAAATATGGTACACCTGGGGCTGACAGTTCCGATGTCCTACGACCTCGTTGCTGCTGCTCAAAATGTCGAAGGTGTGGAAGCAGCTGAAGGGTTAATGATTCGGGGTGCGGCGTGGCGGAATTCTCAAAATCAATTAAGTTCGGTGACGCTGGTTGGTTTTGAGCCAGATGGACAGTTATTTCAACCTTGGAATATCACTCAAGGAACTATCAGCACTTTAAAAATTCCTTACACGGTGATGGTAGATGAGAATAGCTTGTCTGCTTTGCACGCGAAACGAAGGGGCGATGTCGGGGTTGTTGGTTCGCTTCCAGCGCATATCGTCGGTATAACGCGAGGAACTAAATCCCTGGTGTTGGGCGATTTAATGTTCGCATCTTTGGAGACGGCTTACACTTATTTAAATTCCCCCTTAAATGCCAAAATTCCCTGCGACCTCGCCGACCAAAATGTCGATTGTGCTTTAACAGATGGCAATTTTCCTCCCGAACCTCAAGCTTTATCTTCTAACGACCCTTTTGCAATTTTGTCGGGTCGGGTAAGACCGGGACAAATTATCGAGCCGCTTTCTTTTATCCTCGTAAAAGCTAAACCGGGTGCGAGCATAGAATCTCTCCAGCAAAAACTAGAAGAAGCTTTGCCCAATACCCGTGCTTATACCAAGGCTGAAATGTCCAAGCTAACTCAAGATTATTGGGCGAGGCGGTCTGGAATTGGTTTCGTTCTCGGTATTGGAGCCGTTGTCGGTGTGGTTGTTGGGGCGGTGATTGTCAGTCAAATTCTTTATTCCTCGGTGTCGGATCGTTTGAAAGAATATGGAACTTTGAAGGCAATGGGATCGTCAGATTTAGTCATCTACGGCGTAATTGTCGAGCAAGCTTTGTGGATGGCAGTGTTGGGATATATACCAGGAATGGCGCTGTGTTGGGGAGTTGCAACTTGGACAGCCGCGACGCAAGGGATTTTAATTTTAATTACCCCTGGGTCTGCGATCGCTGTCTTCGCTATTACTGTCGCCATGTGTGTCGCTAGCGCCGGTTTTGCCATCCAAAAAGTGACGCGAGTCGATCCGGCTATTGTGTTTAAAGGGTAATTGTTTATTTATTAACTAATCAATCGATGAACTTTTACCGCCTTCATCGTTTCTTCATAAAACAGAGCGAAAAACTCATTAAAAAAACAATAAAAATTGCTCGCAGAAGCAACAAGATTAGGTATAATTAAGTTTAGATAGAATAATCAAAAAGTGATTATTAGTTCGCTCTAAACGCAATAAGTAACAGCCTCACAACACCAAAACTGTAATTAAAAGAGAGTAGAACGGAT
This sequence comes from Cyanobacteria bacterium UBA11371, assembly GCA_003486305.1. Classification (GTDB taxonomy): domain Bacteria; phylum Cyanobacteriota; class Cyanobacteriia; order Cyanobacteriales; family Aerosakkonemataceae; genus Microseira. The sequence continues at coordinate 960 of DNGJ01000464.1, read as the reverse complement.
GACTGCCTTTAACAATTTGGAACTTAAATTTAAAGAGTGGACTCGCGGGGGAAGTCAGACCGTAACGCCTCCAACAGGGTTGCATCGTCCCGAAACAGAATCAATTGTTGTTAAGGGGCTGGAAATGACGATCAAATCCGGACGGGAAATAGCTCGCATCCTGAAAGGAATTGATTGGAGTATCCAAAAAGGCAGCGTCCAACTGTTGATGGGGCCGTCGGGATCTGGGAAAACTACCCTGCTGTCAGTGTTAGCAGGGCTGCTAACCCCCACCGCTGGTAACGTTTACTTGCTGGGACAAGACATTACCAAAATGTCGCGATCGCAGCTAGCCCAGTTTCGCTTGCAAAATATTGGCTTTATATTCCAAGATTTCAACCTGTTTCCCGCATTAACGGCGGCTGAAAACATAGAAGTGGCGCTCAACCTCAAAGGCATTAAAGGCAAAGCAGCCAAACAGGAAGCTCAACGTTTGCTAGAACAGGTGGGCTTAAAAGACAAAGCTTCTTTGAAGCCGTCGAGTTTGTCTGGTGGGCAACAACAGCGAGTTGCGATCGCTCGTGCTTTAGCCGGAAATCCTCAGCTAATTATGGCAGACGAACCCACCGCCGCCCTTGACTCCCAAAACGGTCATGCGGTAATGGCATTACTGCGCCAACTGGCAAAAGAAAGAGGCTGCACGGTGTTGATGGTAACTCACGATCCCCGGATTATGGACTTAGCCGACAACATCGCTTACATGGAAGATGGCATCTTGAAAAATGGCTAATGGGTAATGGGTAATGGGTAATGGGTAATTTTAGATTTTAATTAAATACACCTGAAATCTAGGATTGCACTTCACCAATCACCAATCACCAATTACCAATTACCAATTGGCAATTAGCAATTAGCAAACAAACTTGCTGTAACTTCCTGTAAGGCGCGCAGTCCCTGTAACGATCCCTGAATCAGTCTTTT
>DNGJ01000517.1 GCA_003486305.1 Cyanobacteria bacterium UBA11371 | reverse complement strand
GTATTCTGCGCCAGATTAAGACGATACCCTACACCATGCACGGTTTCAATTAAGTTCGAGCAACCAACGGGTTCTAGTTTGCGTCGCAGCAGGCGCATTTGCGCCGCTACTACATTACTAAAACTGTCTGCACCCACTTCCCAGATCTGGTTCCGAATCTGATCGCTGGTAACAATTTGGTTGGGGTGTTTCATCAAATACTCTAGTAATTGGAACTCCTTATTAGTTAGTGAAATTACCTGTTTATCGCTGGGGGAATGTTGAGAATAAACAGTCCTCGTACCGTAGTCCAGCGTGAGGTTACCCACCTGAAGTTGTTGGGGTTGGAGTTGAGGCGATCGCCGCTGCAAGGCCCGCAATCTTGCGAGTAATTCTGCCATCCCAAACGGCTTCACTAAATAATCATCTGCCCCGGCATCTAATCCTGCTATCTTATCTTCCACCCGGTCTTTGGCTGTTAGCATTAAGACGGGCAAAGGATTATTTTTAGCCCGCAACAATTGCAGCAATTCCAATCCCGACAACCCTGGCACCAACCAATCAAAAACAGCTAGGGTATATTGCGTCCACTGGTTTTCTAGATAGTTCCAAGCTTCTTCTCCATCAGTCACCCAGTCAACCACATATTTTTCCCGCTCTAGGGTGCGCTTGATCGCCTTTCCCAAATCCGGTTCATCTTCAACTAGCAGCACTCTCATAACATTAATCCGTCAACGCTCAAGTTTCTTCATACATGCTTAACTGTCCGCAGGGCTTACCCCTACTAGGTAGATTGACACAGCTTGATGAAATCAGGATGAAATCCCAGCTCGCTCATTCAAGAACGCTTGGGATAGCGAAATGCGGACTACCAAACAACATTCACCCAAAAATCTGCCACAACTATTTTGCCATTGCGATTGAATTGTCCCCAGAGTTTATACCGTCCCGGTTGAGGAAAAGTTGTCATAAACTGCACTTGACCTTCTGGGCTATCTTTCATAGCATGGGCATGGATGTAATTTACTTTGGTCAATGGCGATGATTGTTTGAGAATAACTAAATGCCCTTTCTCTCCTAAATAAGGCTGCAAATCTGTAATGGATTGATTATTAGAAGCCTGTTGTAAGTTAAATGTTAAGGTGACTTCTTTACCAATTTTTGGCAAAGGTTGAGATAGGGTAAGATTAATCTTGATATCCCCAAAAGTTTTAGTTTGATTTAAGTCCCGTTTGGGTAGATCTGGAATTTTTCCAGGGATTTTTGTTGTCAAAATAGAAACCTGTTCAGTTTGTCCAGAAGGTTTATAGTCGCTGAAAAGAGTGTAATTGCCGGGTTGGGGGAAATTCGTCTCGACTTCAAAGCCTCCATTTCCTTTGTAAGTAGGATGAAGATGTTGGAAAACCCGAAAATCGTCGCTGACAGCAATCAAGTGCATCAGCTTTTTCTGAAAGATATCAAACTGAGCGATCGCTTTCCCAGATTTGTCTTGAACATCAATTTTCAAAGTCACAGATTGATTCGGGGTAATTTCCTCTGGAACGGTGAGTTTAGCCTGAACGCTTTCAACCATTCCCGATACTTTTTGTTCAGTTGCAGAATGTCTTCCATGAAGGTCATCACCATGAATATTGCTCCCCATTCCCGGACTATTCAAATTATTCTCATTCATGGAATGACCAGGGGAACGATCAATTGTTTGGCTTGTGTTAGCATTAGCAGTCGTATCAAATGGCTGCATTTTAGGGTTACGAGCGATCGCCACTGCAACCGCAGTGCCAGTTGCAAGTAAGCCAATCAAACCGTAGAGTGCTAATTTTTTGTTCATGATATTTTTTATTTCATCTTTTGGATAGATAACAGTTGAGTGCAGCCGTCTTTACTACCTCTATTTCTAATCTATTTCTCGCTGATGAAATTTCGATGAAATTTACAATCCTGTTACCAAATATTTGTAAATTGATATTATGTCTGCTTGCGAAAGGCATCGCACCGACGGGGCGGGGTTATCAATACAACGATCCTGCGCTCATTGTAAGAGTGCGTAATACCCGATCAATCTGTGGAACCACTTGGATATCTCGTTAAACCTGCCTCTTACAACGCCATTAACTATGAAAGTCCTATCCTATAGGACATGATATGAATGGATTATCAATCCTGTTCCTATCTAAAAAAATAGGTCTAGGGAGTCGTACAATTCTCACCTGACCTATGCGAAATAAATCGCAACAGCTTTCCAATAAACTTTCACCTATTCAGAGGAATAAGTTTTCTATTGATTAAAAGAAAAACGACCATCTACCTTTTCTCCGTTAATATCCGCCGTCATTTTTACCTGATATTGACCTGCTACTTTTTCTGGAAGCAAAGCTGTATAGTGTTTGCCTTGAGCATCATATTTGAAATCTAAACTTTTCTGCGTTCCATCGGGTAATTGAATCTGTGCCGTCACTTTGGCATTAGGAACTGCTTCGTGAGCCTCACCTTTTTGCACGTAGAAATCTAAGTGAGTTCCGTTATCTTCTTTCTCAGGGACAAACTCTAAATGGTAAGCTCCTGTTTCCACAACTTGACCCCCTTTTGAGGATTTACTGTGGTCTGATTTTGCCGTCGTTTCCCCCGCAGAAGTAGCAGAATTATTCGACTCAGGTTGGGAAGCAGCAGGAGAGGCAGCGGGACTGCTATTGGAATTACTAGCGGGAGTTCCACTACTGCAAGCTGCCAAGAAAAGCAATCCGACACTGCCGAGCATAATTAAACCAGATTTAAACGATTTCATGAGTTTTTACTCCTTGTCTGCGCGATCTGCTTGCAGCAGCGCTTCGCTATCGCGCCCTCTAGCCTAGAATGACAGCCAAAAATGAAATTGGGATGAAATCTAAACAGCGCGATCGCTTCCTCCATTCCCCCGGCGATCGCGACCGCGACGGGAGTCATGGTGGTGGAGAGTTTGACCTCAAAAAGAAACTAGCCCCCGCCGTGTTGGTAGTTGTCTAATTTGCAGTCAAGAGACATTAATCATGGTTGAGGAT
>DNGJ01000102.1 GCA_003486305.1 Cyanobacteria bacterium UBA11371 | reverse complement strand
CGCTCCCCTAATTATATTGGCTTATGGGTGAGCCGTTGGGTTAAGACAGACGGTCATAGGCATAGCAAAATCTTTGGCTAAAGATTGGCTAGTATTGAACAACAATACGAACAATATCGCCAAGAAATTGCATGAAAACTAACTCCCAAACCTCAATTGAGACAGAAGAACCGACTTTTCTACACGTTTCCGTCCTGAGTCGGGAGTTAATTGCAGGATTGGAAATTCGTCCGGGCGGACATTATCTCGATGCTACCGTCGGCGGTGGCGGACACAGTCGCTTAATTCTAGAAGCCGCACCCGATACTAAAGTAACCGCAATTGACCGCGATCTTGATGCACAAGAGGCCGCCAAAATTAATTTATCCGAGTTTGGCGATCGCATTCAATTCCAGCAAGTTAATTTTTGTGAATATAAACCCAATAATCTTATATTTGATGGTATAATAGCAGACCTTGGTGTAAGTTCGTTCCAATTCGATACAGCAGAAAGAGGCTTTAGCTTTAGACAAGAAGCAGCTTTAGACATGCGGATGGATCGGCGACAATCTCTCACGGCGGGTGAAATAATTAACCATTGGGAAGAAAAAGAGTTAGCAGATATATTCTATAAATACGGAGAAGAGCGGCTATCGAGGCGGATTGCTAAAGCGATTGTAGAACGGCGTCCGTTTCAGACGACGACCGAATTAGCGGAAGCGATCGCGCAAAACGTCCCCCGCCAATACCGCTACGGTAGAATCCACCCAGCCACCCGCGTATTTCAAGCATTGCGAATCGTAGTTAATCAAGAACTCGCATCCCTAGAAACATTCTTAGAACTAGCGCCAAACTGGCTAAAACTTGGTGGCAAAATTGGCATTATCAGCTTTCATAGTTTAGAAGACAGAATCGTCAAACACGCCCTCAGAAACTCACCCATACTGCGAGTAATAACCAAAAAGCCAATCGTACCCCAAGATGACGAACTAGCTAACAATCCCCGTTCTCGTTCTGCCAAATTAAGAATAGCCGAAAAAGTTAGCTAAAAAAGCTTATAACCCCAATTATATTATGTCCTTAAGACTACCCATAATTAGCAGCCGGGACACGGCAAGATCAACGTCCATTGTTTATCCGATATATCTCTGATGCCGTGTCCCTACGCAACAACTGTGTGAGGTTTTTTTATTATGGGCAATTGGGCGGACATGATATTACCCATGAGCAATTAGCAATTAGCAATTAGCAATTAGCAATTACCAATTACCTAAGTATTCTTTTGGTTGTTTTTGTCTTGCGTCCAGTAGATAGAGGGATTTCGCGGGGAATTTCTATTTTGAAAGTGGAACCTTCTCCCAAAACGCTTTGAACGGTAATTTTTCCATTCATCATTTGTACCAGTGACTTAATAATTGCTAGCCCCAAACCAGTACCGTAGTATTTTTTGGAAAGACTTTGATCGACTTGGCGAAAAGTTTCAAAAATCCGGTCTAAATTTTCTTGAGCAATACCAATTCCGGTATCTTGAACCACAATAGCGATTTTATCCGGTGAAGGTTCCGACGCCTCAACGCGGACAAAACCAGACGGGGTAAACTTAATCGCATTAGAAAGCAAGTTAACTATAATCTGGCGCAGGCGAACGCTGTCGTTGATCGCGACTGGGTTATTCAAATCGATGTCCAGGTTTAAGCCTAAATGCTTTTCTTGGGCGTGGGAACGAAATTCTTCGACCGCGTTGGTTAAAAGAGTCTCCAAGTTGACAGGTTCCGGTACGAGATCCAAGCGACCAGATTCGATTTTAGATAAATCTAAAATATCGTCAATTAGCGATAATAAATGTTTCCCATTGTCGAGGATGCGCTGCACCATATTTTCTTGCTCCAGCGTCAGCGGTTGTCCTTTAGACTGGATGCGAGAACGCGACGACGAATGCAGCAGCAATTGGGAAAATCCAATCACCGCATTCATCGGGGTACGCAATTCGTGGGACATCGTAGCCAAAAACTGGGATTTCAATCGCGCTGCTTCCATTAGCTGTAAATTTTGCATTTGAATTTGCTGGCGTTGATTTTCCAGTTCTCGGTTTTGATTGGCTAGGATTTCGTTTTGGGAGGCGAGTTTTTCTTCCCGTTGTTCTAAAGTTTTAATCAGTCGGGCGTTGTTGATTGCGATCGCAGCTTGTTCTCCCACCGCCACCAGCAAATGTCGATCTTCTTCGTCAAACGCCTCCCCATCTTCCCAATTACCGATCCCCAGCACCCCCAAACACCCACCCTGGGGCGAATTAATCGCCACCGTACAAACAGAAGCGGGTAAATACCCACGCAGCATCGGACATTGAGTATTGAGCATCTCCTGGGTACGGGCGCTTTTAAAGTCCCCTACCGTCGAAACCACTTGCTTTAGCCATCCATCTTCCTCTAATCGCAATCTTTCCGTACCAATTCCAGCGGTGACGGTTAGCACCATGCAATTATCTTTCCCAGATGCTTCGCCAACGCAAGTCTGGTTATTTAGCACGATAAAGCTAAATTGCGCCGCTTCAATCGCATCGCAAACCGACTGCGCCATCACTTGCAGCAGTTCTGGTAAATTAGCCAAATGCTGGTTGATCAAATTGGAAAGCCGTTGTAGCGTCCGCAACTGTTGTTGTTGTTCCCCCAAAATCAAAACCGCTCTGCGAAGATTATCGCTCGCTTCCTGGGAATCTCGGTAAAGCCGCCCGTTGATTTGGTGGATCTTTTCTAGTTGTTCCAGTCGGCTGCGTAGCTCTTCTTCCACCTGTTTCGCCGGTGTAATATCGCTGATTACACCTGCCATCCGCACTGGCTTGCCAAAAGCGTCCCTTTGTGCTTTTCCCCGCGTCATGCAGTAGCGATATTCCCCAGAACTATGGCGCAGCCGAAATTCTAAATTAAAATCAGCGTTCTCGCAAAGATGAGCGCTAACCGCATCCTTGAGTTTTTTTCGGTCTTCCGGATGCAGCAAATCGAAAAACTTTTCTACAATCAGGTTAAAATCATTGCCAGACAAGCCCAATTGGGTTGCAGATTGTCCAATAATTTCTTCAATCCGGTGATTCCAGTAAATTTGGTTTTTGGTAATATCCCAATCCCAAATCGCATCGTTTGAGCCTTCTAAAACCAAGCGATAGCGTGCTTCAGTTTCTTGTAGGCGCTTTGAAGCATCAGCCGCCTCTGTTTCCGCCCGGTAGATGCGAATCGCATTATTCATACTGCGAGCCAGTGTGTGGGGGGAAACTTTATCAAAAGAAATATAATCCCAGGCTCCCGCTTTGATTAGTTCCACAGCAATTTGCTCATCTCCCTCCCGCGTCAAGACGATCAAAGGCACTTTTAGAGGCTGACTTCGCACTTGTCGCACCAAAGTCAAACCATCGCCATCGGGTAAGCGATCGCCGAGGAAAACGCAGTCAAAGGGTCGCTGATGCAATAGAGCGATCGCCGTCTGGCTATCGGCGGCTTCTGACATTTCCACGCGCTCCCCAGCAGCGAGTAGCGCTCTGCAAACCGCTCCCCTATCCATCACATCGTCATCCACCACCAGTATTTTTAGCTTTTCTTCCATAGTTCTTAAAAACATTTATCATTTTTTGTAACGTAATTTGCTGATTTTTACCCGCCCAGTTAACCGTAGAACGCGAAGCTTCAGTTTTTTACCTTTTATTCGCTTAATCTCCAACTAAAAGTTGTTAACAACCTGTTTAAAATGATATTTTTTTATCATTACCGAAGAGTTTGCCACAATATTACCTTAGACAGGTTCGACCCACACCTAGTTGCTTAAACTAGGCTGGATCAGCTAGGGTTTGAAGCAAGACCAGCAATTGCTCGACCTATGGAAGGGCGACATCAAAAGTTAATTAGCAACAACTTTGCTCCGAGATTTTTCCTTAATTGTGACCAGAAAATTACACTTTTTCCTCTAACCTGTGGCGGTGTTTGCGTTACATCGCTGGTGGGAGACAAGGCAGATCGGCCTTGTAAGGTAGAATTATTATTCATTTTGCCCCCCTGCTCGCCATTGTCATGAGAAATATGTCAACAGAGGGAACTCAACATCGCCTTGGGTGTCTAAAATATATCCAATGCCTATAAAGCCTATTTCTAGCGATAGGTGTACTGGAACTGGATAATTGGTAAGTTACTTAAACTTAGAGAAGCATAAAGACGATGAAAGAAATACGTGTAGCCCTGATTGAAGATCACGACCTCACCCGGGTGGGTATCCGGACGGCGCTGCAACAGCGAGAAGAAATTCGCGTCGTGGGAGAAGCGGCAAACGGTTCAGACGGACTGAAGCTGCTACAAGATGTCAAACCAGATATTGCCATTGTCGATATTGGATTGCCAGACATGGATGGCATCGAATTAACTCGGCGTCTGAAGGCAGCGGTGACCGCAGAAGAACCCGCGCCAAAAGTTTTGATCTTAACGTTACAGGATAATGAAGATTCAGTACTGGCAGCGTTTGCCGCTGGGGCAGACTCCTATTGCATGAAGGATATCAGCTTCGATCGCTTGTTAGAAGCGCTGCGCGTCACCACAGAAGGCAA
>DNGJ01000103.1 GCA_003486305.1 Cyanobacteria bacterium UBA11371 | reverse complement strand
ATGTATAATCATCACGACAATTACGATCGGGACTTACGCAAAGAAACCGGGTTTCTATTGATTAATCGTCGATTTGTAACCATAGATCTACGCAGAAACCCGGTGTCTAGGAATGCCCTCCACATATTTTTTGATTTCAGTTAGACAAATTTGCTGAGCCTTTTGAAACTGTGCCGACATAATAAAAGCCATGATAGGGTAAGCCAAGACAGATGTCAATTCAAAGTAAAATTTCCAAGTAACAATTGTCGAATCATTAGACGGTGTAAAAGTCCAATCTCCCCCGCCGTATCTAATCAAGTATGAAAAGGGGGGCTTGAATCCACTAACTATTTTATAGGTTTGTTTTGTCGGGCGCGTCAATTGAATAATTTCTTCGTCAATCGCTGAATTATCAGAATTAGTAACTCGACGGATTGCACCCCCCCGCATTTCACCACCGCCGACAATTTCAGCACTACGAATTGCTGGAATTACACCATAGCCTTTAAAGACTTTTGGCAAAGTAGAAACCGCTGTGGCGAAGTCAAACACTTGTGCGGGTGATGCTTTGATTTCAATCGATGCTTGTGACTGTACTTTCATTATTCCCTTTTGGTTAAAGTCAATCCCAAATCTTAAATCTTAAATCTTAAATCTTAAATCCTTTAACTCCAAGTCCTGGTAAATCATTTGGTATTAAACACCCATTTTGCATCGATGCACCTGTGAAGGGGTCATCAATTAAATTGAGATGGCTATCTAAATCTAAATAATCAGCTAGCGGCGAAAGGTGGGAAAGAGCTGTATTAGCAAGCGTACTATCGGAATAGCAACCGAACATGATTTGCAATCCAAAAGCACGCGCTGTATTAATCATCCGCATCGCTTCACTTAAACCGCCCGATTTCATCAATTTTATATTAATTCCATCGACGCAATCTGCCAGATGGGGAATATCTTTGCTCGTGAAGCAGCTTTCATCAACGAAGATGGGAAGCGGTGATGATTCTTTCAATTTGAGTAAATCTTTTTCCTGGCCTTTTGCTAGGGGTTGTTCCACATATTTAACGCCTAAATCAGCTAACCAAATGCACATTTTTACCGCATTGTCAAGACTCCATCCACCATTAGCATCGATGCTGGTTGGAATATTTGGGGCTGATTCTAGCACTGCCATTAGCATTGCTTTATCGGCTTCAATGCCATCGGGATTGCCCAGTTTTACCTTCAAAACTTGCACTTTTGTGACTTCAAACCAATCTTGCACGCGCTGTCTTGCTTTTTCCGGCGAGCTAATGCCAATTGTGACGGAAGTTGGCACAATTTGATTGCGATTTAATCCCCAGAGTTGCCATAAAGGTAATCCGACTTTTTTACCCATCCAGTCGTGCAAAGCTACATCAATAGCAGCACGAGCAGCCGATGGTAATTGATTGTCTATCAAAATCTGCTCGATTTGTTGTCTGTCGGTTGGGTTAAAATCTTTTAAGATGGGAGAAATTTGCTCTAAGGCGTTGATAATTGTTTCTGTAGTTTGTCGCCCTTCGCCGATAGAAAATGGGGAAGCTTCTCCAATTCCTTCAACTCCGTCTTGTTCTATAATTACCAATACGTTTGTAGAAGAGGCAGTGGTGCCGCGACTGATAGTAAGAGCGAAACGTTTATTTACTGTGAAGGTTTGAATATGAATTTGCATGAGATGGGGTGAGAAAGGTGGGTTGGAATCAATCGGCGCCCAAGCGCCTACTACAAACGGTGCTAACCCTTGGTACAATCAGCCAAGTAAGTAAAAACAACTTGAATTGAAGGATAACACTAATCATGGCGTATTTCTGGTTTAAGGCTTTCCACATCATTGGCGTAGTGGTTTGGTTTGCTGGGTTATTTTACCTAGTGCGTCTGTTTATCTATCACGTAGAGGCAAACGAGCAACCAGAACCCGCTCGCTCGATTCTTAAGAATCAATATCAAATTATGGAAAAACGCCTCTACAGTATTATCACAACTCCAGGGATGCTGGTGACGGTGGCAATGGCAATTGGTTTATTGACAACTGAACCGGAAATTCTCAAGAGTGGTTGGTTGCATGTCAAGTTGGGCTTGGTAGTTGTCTTAATCGGCTATCATCATTATTGCGCTCGTCTGATGAAAAAGTTGGCAGCAGATGAATGTAATTGGACTAGCAAGCAGTTGCGAGCATTAAATGAAGCACCAACTTTACTTTTGGTGGTTATTGTTATGCTGGCTGTGTTCAAAAATAACTTACCAACGGATTTGACTGCTTGGGTGATTTTTGGCCTAATTGTGGCGATGGCTGCAACGATTCAGCTTTATGCTAAGAAACGTCAGCGGGATAAAGAGAAACTCTTGACGCAAGCAGTTCAGGAATAGCTAGATAAGATACCCGAATTCTTAGAGAAGTCGGGTATCTGGGTGTTAATATCGTCAATACAGTAGCAGCCCAAGTGCTTATGACAATTAATACTCTGCAAGAAATTGAACGTGCAGTCAGTCAATTATCACCAGAGGATCTTGCTGCTTTCCGCGTCTGGGAAAGCAGAATTCGATGCAGCTATCTGGGATAGACAATTTGAAGCAGATGTGGCTGGGGGTAGGTTGGATGCGTTGGCTGAGAAAGCGTTGCAAGATTTGAAAGCAGGACGTTGTACCGAATCTGTAATATCATCTGCGCTTGCTTCGGCATTGCACGGAGGGGGGCGGGTTTAACGAAATATCTCGTGGTGCCACAGATTGGTTGGTAAAACCCGCCCCTACAAAACTATTAACTGTA
>DNGJ01000123.1:2456-4045 GCA_003486305.1 Cyanobacteria bacterium UBA11371 | reverse complement strand
AAAGAAGAATTATGGCGGGCTTTCTCTGATGCGAACAACGTCCACGAAGCTTTATCCCAGGTGCATCGGGACATGGAAACCGCTACTCCCGAACAGTTAGACAAACTTATCCATAAAATGGATAAGTTGCAGCGCCAGTTTGAAGCCCTCGACGGCTACGGGTTAGAAGCCCAGATTGACAAGATTTTACCAGAAATGGGGTTTGAGGCGGCAGACGGCGATCGCTTGGTCAGCGCCTTCAGCGGCGGCTGGCAAATGCGGATGGGTTTGGCTAAAATATTGCTGCAAAAACCCGATTTATTGCTATTAGACGAACCGACAAACCATTTAGATTTAGAAACGATTGAGTGGTTAGAAAATTACCTCAAAAACTTAACCACCCCGATGGTAATCGTTTCCCACGACCGGGAGTTTCTCGACCGTCTTTGCACCCAAATTGTCGAAACTGAACGGGGCGTTTCTTCAAGTTATTTGGGGAATTATTCGGCTTATTTAGCACAAAAAGAAGAATCGAAAACAGCCCAATTAAGCGCCTACGAACGCCAACAAAAAGAACTGGAAAAACAACAAGCATTTGTTGATAGATTCCGCGCCAGTGCTACGCGCAGTACTCAAGCGAAAAGTCGCGAGAAACTATTAGAAAAAGTCGAAAGAATTGAAGCGCCAATTTCCGATTTAAGAACGCTGCACTTCCGATTCCCGCCCGCACCGCGCAGCGGTAGGGAAGTTGTAATTATCAAAGATTTGGTGCATACTTACGACGACAAGATTCTATTTTTAGGGGCGGAACTGTTAATTGAACGGGGCGATCGCATTGCCTTCCTCGGCCCCAACGGCTGCGGTAAATCTACCCTGCTGCGCCTGATTATGGGGATGGAAAAACCCTCGGAAGGCCAGGTTAAATTAGGCGATCATAACGTGATTCCCGGCTATTTTGAACAGAATCAAGCCGAAGCTTTAGATCTGTACAAAACTGTCATGGAAACAATTCACGATGAAGTGCCAGACTGGAATAATGAAGAAGTCCGCACGCTGTTAGGAAAGTTTCTATTTAGCGGCGATACTGTATTCAAAAAAGTTGAATCGCTCAGTGGAGGTGAAAAAGCCCGTTTAGCTTTAGCTAAAATGCTTTTGCGTCCAGCTAATTTATTAATTTTGGACGAACCGACTAACCACTTGGATATTCCCGCTAAAGAAATGCTAGAAGAAGCGCTAAAAAACTACGACGGAACGGCGATTTTAGTGTCTCACGACCGCTATTTTATTTCCCAAGTGGCGAACAAAATTGTCGAAGTGCGGGATGGGGAGTTTCGGGTTTATTTGGGAGATTATCACTACTATTTGGATAAAATAGCAGAAGAGAAAGAGCAGGCAAGGTTGGCGGCAGAAGCTGCTGAAAAAGCCGCTAAAAAAGCCGCTAAAGATGCTGCTAAAAAAGCCAAAGCAGCTGCTAAACGTAAATAGTCGTTACGGGGTGCGATCTTTGCTACCCGTAATATCATGTCCTTAAGATTACCCAAGATCGGTAGCCGGGACACGGCATTATTAACGTCCATTGTTTGTCCAAGAAATCTATGATGCCGTGTCCC
>DNGJ01000123.1:0-2231 GCA_003486305.1 Cyanobacteria bacterium UBA11371 | reverse complement strand
GCAACGACAGAGTGAGGTTTTTTATTATGGGCAATTCAACGGACATCATATAATATGGATTCCGGTTGCATCTGAATCATTTGTAAGGGCACGGCAAGAGAGGAACTTTGGCTGGTAACAAACCTGATTGACGCCGTGTCCCTACAATAAATGCGTTGCACCCAATTGAAAACTGCTGTAATTCGGATGTAACTGGATTCGATATAACTTATCGTAGCAGCGATCGCTAGGGCAGGAGTACCAAATTTTGCTACCGTTAAATCTGTTACCTACATAGAAAAAAGATCAAGCACATGAGGGAGGGCAGCAAATACCAGCCACTCCTGGAATTTCTGCGCGGGAGCAATCAAAACGAAGTCATCCTCACCTTTGGGGAAATCGAGGCGCTGATGAATGATTCCTTGCCCGAATCAGCGAAGGATAAACGCGCATGGTGGAGCAATCGCACCAAAGGCGCACTCCAAGCTTCAGCCTGGATGGAAGCTGGCTATCGCGTTGAGGATGTCGATCTGATCGAGCAGCGCGTTACATTTTGCAAACCTTCTAGCAATTACCAAGTTAAGCGCAAAGGCGACACGGTGCTTTGGAATGGCGCGCTAATCAAAGCGCTGCGCCGTCACATGGGCATGACACAAGCAGAGTTTGCAGAAAAGCTGGGCGTCTATCAGCAAACTGTCAGCCAGTGGGAAAAAGGAGCATACGAGCCAACCCGCGCTACCTCAAAGTACCTAACTTTAGTCGCCCAGCAGGCTGGTTTTAAAGCGATCAACGGAGACTAGAGCTTCATAAGAGTTTTGAATTAACATATTGACATTGTACAAGGTATATTTTATATTAAACATATACAATCTACATTGTAAAGAGGCGCAAATATCTGTGATGCTCAGAACTCCATCTGTAAAGCTGTGAGCAGGGAATGCCTAGAAGTGAAGGAAAATAGCCATGCAACCTCTACGCCGCCGGATCAACCCCAAAACCTTTGTTATCACCCTCAGACAGGTTGCCAAATTCCTGAAAATTAGCCAAGAGCGGATTCTCAACTGGGAGAAATGGCATAACGTTTTATGGGTGCATATTAAAGGAATTGGCGGTTATTTCGTAAGTTACCGCCAATTAGAGCAATGGATCTCCGCTTGTCGTACTCTGATTCGCTGTTGCTCAAGCTTAAGCACGCTTAACGAGCTTTGGCTGTCGATTTTGCAAGAAGAGGAGCGATATCTTGACGATGCGATCGCTCGCCTAAAAACCACGTACCAGCAACGATATGCGGATTTAGAAAGCCGTATCAACGCAACACCTGCATGGTAGGGACACGGCATTATCAAGATGTAGGATAGCTCATTAATCTTTATGACGCCGTGTCCCTACTTGTCTTCGCGCTCCTTTACGTATTGCTCGATCAAATTGGACAATACGTCGTTCATGTTTCTGCCTTCCTTAGCACAAACAGCTTTGAAAGAGTTCCGCAACTCTTCGGGAATCGAGGTTTTGACTATGACTAGCTTTTGCTTTTCGCTCAATTTCAAGACCAAACATAACCTTTAGCCCTATTGTCTCATCTGGCTACGAAATATTTTATGGTACTTATGGGCTAAAAGTACTATACTTACCTTAAGTACCAAACGTAACCTCAAAAAGTCAAAAGCCAGCGCTCAACTTTCCGAGGGCTGACGCTGGCTTATGGCTCCATAAACAAAAGGAGACTTTAACAATGGTAGAACCGATGGCTGGTTTTTTGAGCGATCGCCCGCAAGCATACCAGCAAGCATTGAGCGACTTTGGCGTTTTGCAGCTACTATCGCGCATTGGGAATTATAGACTTCGCGATTTCGATGCCGAGCGGATGTGTCTAAAAGCACCAGAAATACAAAGCATTGCCACGTTGCTAATTGAGCAGTAGTGTGTTAATTTTGAAGGATCGATGCTGGCGAGTTATCTGAACATTGTCAGGAATCGGGAAAAATTGCAACGACCTTGGGCGATCGTGCAAATCTTGCCTCAGACCAAGGGGCACATTATCGCACGTTTTGCGAACCGCCAAGACGCCGACGACCATGCCAGATCTTTGCGGCGATATGTGCCAAATGGGGTATTTGAAATAATTTTCGAGACACTGGAAAGCTGAAAACAGCCGTAGCTGTGGCAAAAACCCCGTTGGCGGTATGGACACGGCAGGAGATAAGTTGTTAAACCATGAGAGATCTCTATATTGCCGTGTCCCTACAACTGTT
>DNGJ01000096.1 GCA_003486305.1 Cyanobacteria bacterium UBA11371 | reverse complement strand
AAGAAGGCGATCCGCAGCGCGTTTGAGTTCTGCTGCGGACGCCTCTAAAGCATCTTGAACTTCTGTACTGAGAGTGCGGACAGCAGCGAGAACTAGATCGGCTAGTTGTTGCTCGGAGAGTTTTTCTGGATTAGCTGGTAGTTGAGATAGGCTCAGCAGAGCTAGTTCGCGGGCAATTTGACGGGGTTGCATAAGCTTCGTCGGTCAGGTGGGCTTCTTAGGCAAGTGGGCTTCTTAGGCAGGTGGGCAGGTGGGATTTTAAGCAAGATTTAAGGCAAGACGAGGGTTTGTACGGTAAAACCTCACCCGCTCGCTTTTAGGGAGAGTTGATAGAATTGTCTGTTTTTATCAAAGGCGATGGGTGAAATCCACAGATGCTCACTTGCACAAGAGCACACCTGCCCAAGAACACACCTGCTGACTTACCTCCTGCCTCACTGTAAGCTTTATTGATTTAGAGTTCTTCTTTCAAAAGAGGTTGGTTTAACTTCCGCTCTTGAAAAGGAGGTAGAGCCAAAGGAGCGATCGCACTAGGGCTAACAATGCCGCCGGAGATAATTACCTTAAAGGCATCTTCTACCGACATAGGCAGATCGACGACTTCATCTTCGGCGACGATCGCATACCAACCCGTGGTAGGGTTGGGTGTCGTCGGGACGAAAATACTCAGCATCCGTCTGGAAGAGAGCTGAGACTGAAGTTCGGCACCGAGCGAGCCGGTGACGAATGCGATCGCCCAGATTCCTCGCCGGGGGTATTCTACCAAAATCACGCGGCGAAACTTCCCGCCAGTATCCTTTAAGATAGTTTCCAGCAGTTGTTTGAGCGTTTTATACACTGCTCCCGCTAAAGGAATTGCTTGCAGCACCTGCTCGCCGACATCGAGCAACCAGCGCCCGAAAATATTACGCGCCATCAAACCAATCAGCAGAATACCCAACAGCGGCACAGCGAGTCCCACCGCGAGATTCAGCAGGTTAACTAAGATTGGATGAAGGCCGTCAAACGGATTGAGCCACTTGGGAATGCGCGTGAGAAAATCTATTACCCAAATGGCAACGGTAATCGTCAACCAAATCGTGGTAGCTAGGGGAATTACTACCAAAAGACCTGCAATCAGGTCATTTTTTAAGTCCTGCTTCAAGCGTTGGAACACAGTTAGCTTACTCTCTGTCAACTGGCTCAAGTTTACGGATCGCAGACAAGATGCCTGTTCTACGTATACAGGGGATGGACTAGATGGTATCAGAAATAACTGTTTTCCGCACGCGGTTTTCTAGCTAAGACGCAGGTTTGACCCCAACCGAATCAACATTAGACTTCTCCAGATCGGTAATTTGGGTTGCTTCTAAGTTGGGTGACGGCATGTTTTCGATTTCCCAGACTTTGAGCAAAATCAGATATTCGTAGAAAGCCTGCAAAGTACACCAAGCAAATCCCGCTTGACCATCCAGAAATCCCCCCAGAATAAAATACATGTAAATAAAGCGCAACAGGGGTCTAAAGGGTAAACGTAGCGACAAATCCTTCAGCGCCCGCCGTTTTTCAACTTCCGAGCGCCCAAAGAATAAATCTGTCCACTTGACATTTCCCCGTTCCAGCTGACGCAGAGTTTCTTTTGCTTCGTCAGTCGAGTAGCGGTTGTGCTTGTCAAGCCAGCGACTTAAGCCTTTGCTACAAGTGTAGTGGGGATAGGTTTGTTTCAAAAAGCCGGTTGGGCCATCGCAGACTTCCCGTTCGGTATGACCGTAATCTGTAAACCAAACTTTGTCCTTGCGGAACAAACGCATTTGATAGCGGGGGTATTGGGTGCTGCGGCGAATCCACTGCCCCAAAAACATGACGCGCTCTGCCACGTAGTAGCCGATGTAATTTTGACTACCGATTGCCTCCAAGCATTCTTGAAACAGTGCTTGAGTCATGCGCTCATCGGCTTCTAAGATGTAAACCCATTCGTGTTTGGTGGGGATTTCTTGCAGCATCCAAGTCCGCTGGCGTCCGTGACTTTCAAACTCGTGCTGCACTACGCGAACCGGATAGCGGCTGGCAATCTCAACGGTGCGATCGCTACTACAAGAATCCACCACAATAACATCATCGGACAGCAAAGCTGACTCGATACAAGCGGCAATATCAATTTCTTCGTTGTAAGTCAGGATATAAATCGAGAACATGCCAAGCTTCCAGTCAAAGCAACAAATCTATCGATCCTATACACATGATTCCCAATACTACCCCGATGATCTCCACAGGTGCGATTAACAACCATGCCCTGGGTAATGGCTCAATCCTTAGCGACGAGGAGCTTTCACACCGCCGACTAAACCGCTGACCCCGGTAAAGGCAATACCAAGGTAGCCTAGCCCTAATAGCAAGCTGCTGACGCCGCTGCGTACCGATGACTTAATAAAGTCTTGTCGGTTTTGTCTGATTGTTTGATCCCTGCGGCTGCGAATTTCGGTCTGAGCCTCTTTGACTCTTTGATCTAAGGCTTTGGGGTCTTGCTTAAACTGCTCCAATTGCTGTTTAATTGCCTGCAACTGATCTCGCTGCTGGCCTTGGACTTGACCACTGCTGAGCGCTTGCTCTAGTTGGGAAAGCCTCTGAGAGTCTTGAGCTAAGGCGGCTACCTGTTGCGAACGATCTTTGAGCTGGGTTTCAGCTTGTGTGGCTGTTTGACTGATTTGCTCTAGCGTCCGCTGGTTGAGCAAACGCTGGCTATTAACGTTGACAAAGGTCAGGGCTAAAAATGCTATTCCCAATAATACAGACAATGCCAGCGCTCCAGGTTGGAGTATGCCTGACAACCCTTTTTTGGTGGTTCCAGAATTGCTGTCAATCCAAAACCCAGCAAACAAAAAAGCCAAACCAACCATTGGGATAATACCCCGGTCGATTAATTGGCTTGTAACGGAAACTGTCTGTTGCAAACCCAGAAGTTGCAACTGTTCGGGATTGAGGTTGGTCGGTGTAACAGGCGGAAAAAGTAAAACTGCGTAGTCAATTAGCGAGGACAAAATCATAATTACTCCCACTAGCTGGAAAATTCCGGCAGCTACGGAAGAAGGTTGACGGCTAGTTGTCGCTTTCATAGCTTCGTGTTGCGTGAATTGGTGATGGTCTATCTAAATCAGCCCAATTGGCTATCGTAACGAGGGGTCTTTTGAGCTATAGGACTCCGAACTCAGCGTAGCAGATCCGAGGTAATTGATGATGGGAATCCCTACCCTTGCGTCAGCAGGGTGTGGATTGTCAGGCGTGCATATTGCTCTTAGACCTCCCTATTTTTGCGATCGCGCGACCGATGGCAGGGCGAGTATGTCAAAATGAGTTCCAGTGTATTTGGCGATTGAAGCATTATCCCCATGCTGCTCAAGAGTACAACCCGTCATATTCGGATTTTTGCTGCTGAGGTCGAGAACAACGAGCTAGCACCCAGCGACAGCGTTCTCACGTTGGATATCGATCCAGATAATGAATTGAACTGGAACGAAGAAGCTCTGCAAAAGGTTTATCGTATGTTCGATGAACTCGTTGAGTCTTATAGCGGCGAAGATTTGACCGAATACAATCTCCGTCGCATTGGTTCGGATTTGGAACATTTCGTGCGCGGTCTGCTACAAAGCGGTCAAATCAGTTATAACCTCAACAGCCGCGTTCTTAATTACAGTATGGGCTTACCTCAAGTAGGCTCTGAAGGCAGCGTATAGATGTAGCCGTTTTGACCACAAAATACAGAAATTTCGGCTACCAGTCAAGCTTCAAGACGGCGAAAAAAAAGCTATCTCGCTGTTTGTGCTTCCCTTATCCCTTGTGGTAGCCGAAATATGGCTTTTCCCTATTTCTCCTGCTGCTCTCAGCTTCGGGATCGCTAGCGCCTTGTCTTTTTTTGCTGTAAATATTCTTTAAAGGCCACTTGACGATTGACCATAAAACGGCTCCAGAAACCTGGAAGAAAATCATCCATCGTGCTGACCAGTGCCCAAATCTCAAGCTTGGTTAAATCATAGCGCTGCGAGTGCGATCGCTTCAGGTTTTCCAGTTGCTGAGCCACATTTTGGCTCTCACGCGATTCTGCCCCTGAATTATTTTGCTCTGGCAATTTGTTAAATTGAATAGGCATAGCGAGCCGCCAAAAGACCTCGATGCGCTAACATTAAAATAATCCACTAGCTAGATCGAACAGCAAAAAGATTTGTTGATTGTACAAATCCGGTTAAAATTTGGCTAGAAATAGGCTAAGCGCTAGTTTATAACTACTCGTGGCGCAAAGCTTTTACCAAACTAATAGTTAATAAAATAAAAACTACCGCTGTACAGCTTGTGGAACTTTCAGTTGGCGCTCAAAAGTTATTACTTAAAGATACCATGTCTGCTCAACAACCTGTAAGCCCTTGGAGTGATAAACCTTGGTGGTGTCAGCCTTGGTCGATCCTGCTTGTAGGCGTAACCCTAATCGGCGGCAGTTGGGTGGTGCTGAAAACCCTGTGGCTGACGATTGTGGTATCTATTCCAGTATCTGCTTGGATGGGTTTCTTTTTATTGATTTGGCCTCAGTTGCTCCGGCAAAGCGGCGTTTTAGAGCCTGTGGAAAAATCTGGTCACGAGTCAACCAAAAGCGAATATAACTGAAAAGTGGGACGTGGGAGCCGAAAATCAAGCGCTACAATCGGCGATCGTTGATATAGATGCAGCAATTTGATCAAAAGCCCGGTGTCCTCTAAGAACACACCAAAGGCTGATAGACGCGAGGAAACTTCATGCACGACACTGCTAAGATTACTTGTCCCTTCTGTCAGGCGCTCAATCCAGAGGCTCACAGGTTTTGCCAGCAGTGTCGTGCAATTTTGCCAAAAAGGTATTTGTATGCTCTGGGTAAGAGGATAGAAACTCTCAGAGAAGGGGAACTTTTGGCAGATCGCTATCTGATCGCGGGCGGTGGCGAAGCTCCCAGCCACGACGATCGCGGCGGAGACAGCCAAGGGTTTGGCTTAGCCTCTTTGAAGCACAATCGCATCGTACTCGATACGAAACCAGGCTTGCCCCCAGAGTTTCCATCCGATATTCCCTCCCCAATTAGCCCTTACCTGCGACTGTTTCCCTATCGCATCCACGTGCCTCAAGTTTTTGGAGTGGCGACGCTGGAAAAAAAAGGCAAGTCTGAGGAAATTTGGCTGCTAGAGCAAGCGCCTATTTACAAAGAACGGCAGCAGCGCAAAACACAGGTCAAACCGCAGCTATTACCAGAATTAACCCGGGTTTGGCAAAGTGCATCCCCATTGCGCCAGCTCAATTGGTTGTGGCAGATAGCAACGCTTTGGCAGCCGTTTAGCAGCGAAGGGGTGGCGTCTAGCTTGCTGTGCCCAAACCTGCTGCGAGTAGAAGGGGGTTTAGTACGGCTGCTGCAATTGCAACTCGATCGTTCGACACCAGCTTTAAGCGATTTGGGCGCTCTGTGGCAGCAATGGGTAGAAGGCGCAAATCCCATCGTGGCAGAATTTCTCGCCCAACTGTGCCAGCATTTGATTGAAGGGCAGCTTTCGGGCGATCGCTTGGTAGCTCAGTTAGATTTAGCACTAACTAACTGCGGGAAAACTCTAGAACGGAACTATCAAATTGTCACTCGCACCGATAAAGGCCCCAGTCGCCAGCGCAATGAAGATGCCCGTTACCCCAATAGCGACACCCCAAACAGCTTTCAATTCTCCCCACAAAATTCAGAGTTAAAACAGGCATCAAATGTAGCAATAAACACGCCGCTGGCAATTGTCTGCGACGGCATCGGGGGACATGAGGGGGGCATGGTGGCTTCAAACTTGGCAGTTGAAACCATCCAACAGCAACTCCACCATGTGAGAAATGACAATAGTTGGCAAGCAGAAACCCTATCAACCACATTAGAAATGGCAATTTGCGCCGCCAACGACCAAATCAGTCAGCGCAACGATGCCGAACAGCGACAGCAACGGCAGCGCATGGGAACCACGGTGGTGATGGCATTAGCTTACGGTCATGAAATTTACATCACCCACGTGGGAGATAGTCGAGCGTACTGGATAACCCGCAGCGGATGCCATCAGGTGACTTTAGACGATGATGTGGCTTCGCGGGAAGTGCGGCTGGGTTACTCTGTTTATCGGGAAGCACTGCAACAAATAGGTTCCGGGTCTTTGGTTCAAGCATTGGGCATGGGTTCATCGATGAACCTGCATCCTACAGTGCAGCGGTTTGTAGTCGATGAAGACTGTATTTTCCTGCTGTGTTCCGATGGTTTAAGCGACAGCGATCGCGTCGAGCAGTTTTGGGAAGATGAAATTCTGCCTGTTTTAGACGGAAAAATCGATTTGACAGTTGCAGCCGCAAGGCTGATTGAAATTGGCAATACCCTCAACGGACACGACAACGTTACGGTAGCTTTGGTTCGCTGCCGAGTTAACCACTTGGCAGAAACTCCGGGAAGTAAGTTGTGGAGTTTAGGCAAATCATCGCTTGTCTCTAATACCCAAACTCCCACAGGTGGTGTTTCAGGGAAAGCCCAAAGCGCATCTACCCGCATCAAGACCAGGCTGCTGTTAGCCCCACGCCGCCCGCGCAGCTTGTTACCGCTTTTACTCGGAATTGGGCTGCTGTTGGGATTAGGCTCTGCGATCGCCTACCTGTTAGTTCCAGAATTAGCGACTAAAGTAAATTCGCTGATTTTTAATCCCAGTCCTGCCCCCTCTACTGAGGCTTCAGAGACGGCTACGCCAGCCTCCTTCGATACAGGGTCTTTTATTTTAGTCAAAAGTTCAGCAGAAAGCGGTTCAGGTCAGATCCGCGACTTGGTGCTGTTCCCACAGCCGGTTGCAGCAGCCCAAATATCTGCAACCGTAACTGGCAAAAAAATAGTCCCCGCCGGTAGCATTTTACAAGTGCTGAGCAAGCAGTCAACCCCAGGGCAAGATGTTTGGCTGAGGCTAAAAGTTTGCTCGCTTGCCAAAACCGCATCAGGACAAACAACAGTCCCATCTACCCCACATCAGTCCCTACAACATCAGCTACCCGTGAAGAAAAACCCAACTGCAACCAACCTGAGTCCCCCGCCCGAGGGCGAACCCACAGGGGCGAAAAACGAGACTCGCCCATTACAAGCTGGAGAAATCGGCTGGATAAAAGAAGGCGACCTTACTTCGTTTGCGCTGCCAACCTCAACGGTTACTCCGGCTCGACAGGGGAAATGCTCTCCTGGCTCTGGTTAGTCGAGGTGGTTGCTGCCAATTTCCATAGAAAATTGATACAGTCTAGGTCTAGGTTTAATATCCTGTGTTCTCAATGTCGTCTAATGAGAGTCCTTGCCTCAACTTGAGCGTAGATCGCCTGGTAGCCGCTGGGGCAGACCACTATGCCATCTGGGTTGTGAAAGCTCCTTATCCAGGCGGATATGTCCACCACGACTGCATTTGGCAAGAAACCTTGACCCAAACTTGGTTGGGGTGGCAACAAATGTTTTCTCTCTCTCAACCCCCAAAACCAACTGTTGTGGCAGATTATTCTAACCAGACTACGAGCTACAGCAGTCGTTTGATGCAACAGTTGGGAATTGAACTTTGGCAATGGTTATTCGATGGGCCGATTCAACGCAGTTTGGAACACAGCCAAGGCATCGCTACCGGACAGGAGCAATTTTTGCGGTTGCGTCTGGAAATTCGCGACCCGGACTTGATCGTCCTGCCTTGGGAAATTATGCAGCCTCAAGCTGGGACTCAGGCCATTTCTCTGAATTACCAAAAATTGTTATTCAGCCGCACCACGAGCGATGTTGACCCCCTACCGCCCCGGCGCACGGATCACGCTTTAAATATCCTGCTGATTTTAGGAGAAAACGTTCCTTCTGGGCGCAAAACTGCCAGCCGTTTGGATTTGGAAAAAGAGGCAGCAGATTTAACCAAACTTTTGGAACACAGCGGACAGATCGGTTCGGCGGGGGGTTCTGGCACGTTTGTTCCCTGTCTGGTAGATACGCTAATCCAGCCAACCCCATCCGAACTGATTGCGCGCTTGGAAACTGGCAGTTACAACATCATGTTTTATGCGGGTCATGGGGAACCAGCCCCAGACGGCGGCTTGCTGTTTTTGGGGCCAGGAGTTACCATGAACGGCACCGAACTGGCGCAGGTGCTGACTCGTTGTCGCGTCACCCTCGCCGTGTTCAATGCCTGCTGGGGCGCTCAACCCGTACACCAGGGACAAACTAGCATTCCCCGCAGCAGTTTGGCAGAAGTGCTGATCCATCATGGAGTGCCAGCAGTGTTGGCAATGCGCGATGCGATCGCAGACCAAGAAGCGTTAAGTTTTATACAAACTTTTGCGCGATCGTTAGCAGAGCGGATGCCGATCGATCGCGCTGTGGCAGTAGCCAGACAGCAGCTGCTGACGCTGTATAAATTTAATCAACCAGCCTGGACTTTGCCGGTTCTGTACTTGCATCCAGAATTTGACGGTCAGCTGATCCAACCGTTAGATGGCATCACTGAATTACCCAATACCTCGACTTGGATCGGACAAGTCCGCCCCAGTGCTTTCTTGCGCCGAGTCGGAGCGACGAATAAAATTTGGCGGATTTACGGTGGACTGATGCGGGTGGGACGAAATCAAAAGAACGATTTGGTCATTCCCGAACCCTGGGTTTCTCAAACACATGCGAAAATCTTTTGCCGCGAAGAGCGCATCGAAAATAAGTCAAAAGCAACTTATTTTCTTAACGATGAATCTCGCTTCGGGACGCTGGTTTTAGACGCTACGGGATGGCAAAAGGTACACCATCAAGAAGTCGCTTTGCAGTCAGGTATGCAGATCAAGTTTGGCAGTTCCCAAGGCCAAAGTTGGGAATTTGTCATCGATACATAGTTTGATCCTCATCTCGTCCCCGCTCAGAGTATCCCATGCCCTATGCCTGATGTCATTTTAGGTCACATAGAAACAATGGAATAAATAGCGATTAGTTGCGGAACTCGTTGAAGTGCTGGTGTATCTAACCACACCAGCGTGCATAGAGAGTGGATTGTTGGAGCAGAATCATGGTAAGCACAAATAACGGTTATTCGGAATATTCTCAACGGTTACAGAATCAAGCGGTACAGGAGCTAGTGGAGCTACTGTGGCAGGAGGAAGAGGTATCTTATCCCTGGAATCGGTTCGCGCCCGAGTCAGAAGATTTTTTGGCGGAATTAGAACAGGAATTTACGTTAGAGGATTGGTCGGCGGCGGAATTAGGGGCGCGATCGCAAGCTTTCTTCTCATCAATCGACGAACTTTGGCCCCAAAATGTTCCCAACGGGATTTTGCCTCGCCTGCAAGCATCTTTATCAGATCGGTTTGCTTGTCGCGTTCCTTCTCAGTGGTTAGATGCGATCGCTACCAAAGCCACCGAACTAATCGAAGGCAGGGGATATGCTGCAAGGGCGCTGTCTTTAATGGATCGAATGATACAATGCGTCGAGGAATTACTGCCTAATTGGGCAGAAGACGATTTGCAAGTGTTGGCGCGTCCTTTAGCCTATGCCATGCGGGGCGCAGAAGCCGAAACGGTTGAATTAGCTTTGGGAGCAGTTCGACCTCTAGATTGGACAGAATTATCGGAAATAGAACGGGCGCGTTTGAGTTTAGCGATCGCGCGCATCGCTTTAGATGAATTGGAAGCTACGGACGAGTAATAAAACGGGTGGCGAAATTTTGCGATCGCGTCGGCGACAAAGCACGAGCTTTCAGGATCGCCGCAGCTAGAAAAGCATAGGATAAAACTCCAACCAATGCCAATCCGACTCCGCTGAAAAATCCCGTCGCGTTCCACAGCGCATGGAGTCCGGCAGCACTTAAATAACCCACCCCCAGAATTTTCCAGAAGTTGCGGGGTTTGAGGACGCTCAGCCCGATAAAATAGCCGAAATAGCCGCTATAGGCCATGTGTCCGGCGACAGACCCCATAATTCTAGGAATCAGCAACTGCAATCCTACCAGTTGTCCGGCGCTGTCTCCCGCCTGAAACGTGACATTCTGGATCGCTTCAGGTACGTACTGTCCGAGGGTTTCCAAGAGGGTAAAGCCTACAGCAGAGGCAGCCCCAAGCAAAATCCCATCTAGAGGTTCCCAGACGCCGATGCGTTCTCGCCAAGGCGATGGCAGCTTGCGTGCTAGTAAATACGCTGCTACTACGGGTAACGCCTTCAGCAGTTCTTCCATCAATCCAGCTCCGAAAAACATTCGCACCAGCAAAACCGGAAAGCTGACAGATTCGGTTTCAGTGGGGACGCTTCCGGGTAGGAATTCGCGAAAAATCAGCAAAAATACCTGTAGCAGGGGACTGATTAAAATCAAGACAGTTGTCAGCGCCGAAGCCAACAACACCCACCAAGGTTTACGCTTGCCGCAAAGCTGGTAAACAAAGTAGTAAGCAGCACCCGCTAGATAAGCTGCCAGCAACATGTTGAACGCCAGCGGCTCCCCTACCGCAGTAAACATCAGCACCACAAATCCCACTGTGGCGATCGCTGGCATCAAAAAAGCTTTTTGTTTAAGCTGTCGTCCAGTGGAGAGGATGGGAAAAAGTTGGCTGATAGTAACGCCATCTAGCCCAGCAGAAGGATTTGAAATGGCTGGTGTTGCGATCGGCGGTGTAGCAGCGGGCGTTGGCGTTGAGTAAAACGACCCCGGAGTTTGGCGATCGGGGTTGTACTCAAAGATAAATTCCGGGCCGTTTTTACCCAACTGAATGCGATCGCCCGCTTGCAATTTGCGACATCCCTGCAAGCGATCGCCGTTGACGTAAGTGCCGTTGGCGCTATTGAGGTCGCAAATTTCCCAGTTCCCCGCATTCACCGGACGGACTGCGGCATGACGCCGGGAAACCATCCCGTATTCGTCCGAGTCCAGAACAATTTCACAGCCGAAGGCTCGCCCGATCGTAACTTCACCCGTCGTTGTCAGTTTGTGGCGCAGTTGAGATTCCCCTAACCCACTAGGGGACAGATGCCTCAGAATTCCTACAGAACGGTCAAAGCCTGTCATTTTCGGTTCTATAGTGGGTCGCCAACGACTTTTTGAGCAAGAAATAACTCAATCAGGGGTGGGTAATATTTCCTTCAACCCGCCCCTACTGGCGATCTCAAAAGTGCGGCTAATGGCTAGTGTCAGGATCTTATCAGCTGCTCACCATTAGCAATTAGCCATTAGCAACGCCCAAGTTTATAACTAGCAACGCAAGTTGCTGCTTTATTGGTTCGCTCTAGCATCTCTGACGGCAGCCCAGAAAAGCCATCCAGTTAGGGGGACGCTAATTAACAGGATCGTGGTGGTGATCGTCGTGCCTAATTCGGGGTTTCCAGAAGACAGCTCGAATATCGAACCAACTGCAGCGATCGCGGTAACGCAAGCACCCCCCAAAAACAAACCGCTCTTTGGAGTCATTACATTCACGATTTATAACACTCCTTATGCTACTGGTTTGACTGCTTGTGCCGAAAAGCCGTGTTTATCTAGCTCTTCGGTTAGAGCCAAACGATTTTCTACCCGGTCTACAAATAGTACCCCAGTCAAGTGATCCATTTCGTGTTGAATCGCGCGGGATAGCAGCCCAGCAGCGCTTATCGTCCGAGGCCGTCCGTATTCGTCTTTATAAGACACCTCAATCGCTTCAGGTCGCTTGACATCTAAATAAACCCCCGGAATGCTCAGACAGCCTTCCTGAGCCACGCAGATGTCTCTACTGGCCTTTTTGATGGTAGGGTTCACTAAAATCAAGGGTTGATTGGCTGAGTTATCTGGTTCGCAATCAATGACGATTAGTTGTTTGTGAATTGCGACTTGGGGGGCTGCCAAACCGATGCCATCGGCGCTGTACATCGTTTGCAGCATTTGTCGTGCCAGGTCGCGGATTTCCGCGTCTACCTTAGCGATGCGCTTGGCTGGGTAGCGTAACGCGCGATCGCCGAGATAGTGAATTTCCAAAGGCGGATTTTCTATCTTTTTCTTTTCAACCAAAACCTCAGAAGCCATGAACCTGTTACCTAAGAGTTATTTGCAATATTCCCAATATTTTCGATCTTAATCTTAAATACCCAGATCGAGCCATGCGCCCATTTTGGGCAGGGGTGGGGAGCAAACGAAGCGATCGCCACCCCTTTTGTCTCATCTTGCCGATGGAGAGCGGTCAAGAGTTGGGAACAGCTGGCGAGTCTTAAAAAGGCACTAGCGCAAACGGCGTGGCGTTGACGTTAGCAGCACCAGGTCCTGCGATCGCAGAAGGTCCGGTACCGCTTGTTGGACCTGTAGGCGAATCCCACCAGTTATTGGTGGCATCGATCGTGCCGCTACCGCCGTGGTAAAAACCGGCATTCGCATTGCCAATCAAGTTATTCCTATTAACGTTGACAGTACCAGTGATGTTATCTCCGTTCCTGATCGCTACACCATTAAAAGAGTTGGTGATCGCATTGCCGGTAACGTTTGCGGTTCCTATATTGACAGCAGGATTAAGACCTGATATCCGCAGTCGGATACCGCCTCGGTCTGCGCCATTGCTAGTATTGGCGTTGGTGATTTTGTTGTTCGTAATATTAGCGTTGCCACCTGCAAGCTGAATCCCTTGTTCTCCTACATTACTGACCCTATTGTTGGCAATTAGATTGGAAGTCACAGCGCCAGTGAGGGCATCGGTGGCGATCCCGGCTCCGTTTAAGTTAGCGATCAAGTTATCGGAAATTTGGGTATTACCGTTAATGCGAAATGCCTGGACGCCAGTTGTAACGTCGGTGGTTGTCGTGACATCGCGGATCAAGTTTTCTGAGATCCTTACCGATGAATTTGGTTGCTCGGAAAAGTCTAAAAAGATAATACTGCCATTTCCCGGTCCAGCTCCCTCAAATTCATTTTGACGAATGACAATATTATTATTGGGTTGATTGCTCTGGTATCGAATGGCATTGTCCCCATTCGTGCGAATCCGCAACCCTTCAAACGTGACGTTATTACCAGGAAGCACCGTAAAAACTGGTTGATTTGCCGTGCCGACGGTCACAATTGACGGGTTTGTTGTTACCCCGTTTGTGGGGTTCGTCCCCGCATTCGCTCCGCGAAAAGTCAACGGTTGGTTGATAGTAATCGTTGAATTGCTAGTGAATGTGCCAGGGCGCAGAAAAATGATGTTGTTAGGTGCAGCAGCGGTGACTGCCTGCTGAAGCTGATTGTTCTGGAAAGAAAAACCAGGACCCCTGAAAGTGCCATTCTGGTCAAATACAAGGATGGGGTCGTTGTTATTGTCAGGAAAATTCAGCGGTTGTGAATCGATAATGCTGACCGTCGCCGTATCCGGCGCAGCTACGATGTAATCGCTATTGCGACCAATGCTGACCGTAACTGTCTCAGTGGGTTCGCTACCACCTGCCCCCGTGGGTGTAATCTGAATCAAATCAGAGACTGTTTTACCGGCGGCAATAGTCACCGAACCCGTCAGCGTACCCGCGTTGAAGTCATCGCTAGAAGCAGTGCCCGTGACGGTGTAATTGATCGTCAATGCCTTAGTAATATCACCACCAGTGCGCGAGAACTGAAACTTACCAGCTTCAGATCCTTGTTCAAATGCAGTCGGATCGGGTGCAGTGACAAAAACAATCGGTAGGGCATTGGGTTGTACAACCGGCCCATCGGTAATGGTGACTGTCGCACTATTGTTGGGGGGTACTACGTTGTAACCGGCAAGGTCATTCAAAGTTAGGGTCAGCGTCTCATTGCCTTCACCGGGTAAGGTATCGGCAATCGGGATAATTGGAATAGTAGCGGTATTGGAGCCAGCGGGAATAATAATTACACCGCTTAAAAGGTTGACGTCGCTGCCGTTGGTGGCTGTGCCTGAAATTGTGTAACTGACGGGAAGCGGTTTTTCTACCGGACAAGGCAGGTAAACCGTAAACTCGGCGGTATCTACAATGGTGCCGATGCTGGGTTCGGTTGCCAACGGGTCTGTCGCTTTAATTCTGACATCGGGAGGCCCTGCTGGGATGAACGAAGTGCCATCAATTTGGTCTCTACTAAACCCTTGCAAAACGACTAAAAACTCGCCTGTACCTTTATCCTGAATAATCGTATTTGCAACGTCAGCGCCGGTTCCTTGGAAGATATTTAAATTGTCGTAAGCCAGACCGCCCGTCAGCGAGATCAAATCCGTACAAGCTTGAAAGTCAGTAATAACATCGGCATCTTCTCGTTTGGGGCCGCCGGTGGTTTTAGTTGTAGCGCCCGTGATGCCGCTGATGCGACCGATAACGAAGGTGTCGCTGATGGTGTCCCCTGCTACATCGCCAGTCAGGGTATCGGCACCAAGGTCGCCGTAGAGAACGTCGCTGCCTTTGTCACCAGACAAAATATCATTTTGCATCCCTCCCCGCAGTGTATCGTCGTCCTGTCCGCCATAGAGGGTGTCTTTAGCCATGTTGCCCACAAGGATGTCATCGCCTACGTTGCCGTACATGACGTCGTTACCGCCAAGGCCAAATATCGTGTCGTTCCCCTCGTTGCCGAACAGGACATCGTTACCGCCGCCGCCAAATTTAGCTTCTTCACCTTGGTCGCCGAATATCAAGTCGCCATCGGCACCGCCATAGACCGTGTCGTCTCCCAAGTCTCCGTATAAGGTGTCATTGCCCTTATCTCCGAACAGGGAGTCATTTTGCATTCCTCCCCGCACTATGTCGTTGCCTTGACCCCCATAGGCGGTATCGTTGCCCATGTTGCCATTAATGGTGTCGTTGCCTTGATTGCCGGATAGAAAGTCGTTTCCGTCGCTGCCAAACAAAAAGTCGTTATCTATATCGCCATACAGGCTATCGTTACCGAGGTCGCCATACAGTTCATCGTTGTCCCTGCCTCCCCGTATCAGATCGTTATCTTTACCGCCTCGGATGGTATCGTTTCCCTTGTTGCCAAAGACAACATCATTTTGTTGACCGCCAAATAGCAGGTCGTTATCGTCTAAACCATATATTGTGTCAATGCCTGCGTCGCCGGAAACCGTATCGTTTCCCTTATCTCCGTAAAGCTGGTCGTTGTCTTTACCTCCGTAAAGCTGGTCGTTGTCTTGACCTCCCCGGAGAGTATCGTTACCCCTATTGCCGTAAAGGATGTCGTTATTTTCAAAGCCGAATAGCAGGTCGTTGCCGTCCTGTCCCACCACCGTGTCATTCCCAGCGAGGGCGAGAATAGTGTCATTCTCTGCTGTGCCGGGGAGAAAATCGCTATTGGGCGTGCCTACGATAAATGCCATTTCTAAAACTCCTCACTACCCACGTCATATACTTTAATGTTTCTGTCTACGCTCAACTAATATTGCTGCTATTTCCGTAATAATGCGTATTCGTAGTCAATTTTAGGCCGAAGGTGTCTGGCGTCAATCCTTAGCTTCAAAAGCCAAGGGCTGAATCGTAAGCGATAATACTTAGTAATTTACCGGCCGCAAGTTGGTGAATCTGGAGTTGAACCGATGGGAGACTGGGATATATATGGAGGCTTTGCGATCGCAATGGGACTGTTTGCTAGAAAATCTGGGTGTCTGGCAGGGTTCGTTTACCAGTTTCTCACCACAGGGAGAATTACTTGAAGATACACCCACGATCGTTTCCCTACAAGGATTGAACGACAACAAAACTATCCGTCAGCTAGTGCGTCGCTATCTTCCTTCAACTCATTCCACGGGAAAATTAGAACCACAGGATTTAGTTCTAGAGTACAGTTCTCTCAATCGCAGCATCTTGTTTTTTAACAATGGTGCTTTCTCCCAAGGTTCGATGCAGTTTGCACCCTTTGCGGAATTCGGTGCTGAGTTAGGTTTAATTGCGAGCGATCGCCGTCTGCGCCTGCTACAAATGTATAATTGCAACTCTGGGCTACAGAAAATCACCCTGATTCGGGAACAACTCACGAGTGAAAATAACAACCCCAATCCCTCTGTAGTGCCAGAAGAGCCTAACTTAACTGTAGACGACCTTTTGGGCGAATGGCAGGGGCAAGCTGTAACGATTTATCCCGATTTGCGATCGCCTGATATTTATCCCACTAAACTGCAAATTTACCTCAATGATGCCGGTCGTTTGGTGCAGCAACTCGGTTTTGGCGATCGCACCATCACCTCATCTGCCAGAATTGATGGCAAATGTCTCTATTTTGACCAAGGTTCCCAACCTGTACAAGTTTTGTTGTTACCTAACGGTGCTTCTTCTAACTGTCCGTTGCAAATTAAAAACGGTCAAGCCTTTATCCTAGAAGTGGGTTGGATGCACGCACCTGGTCAACGACAGCGGATGATTCGCAGTTACGACGCCAAGGGCGGATGGGTGAGTTTAACCCTAGTAACTGAATCTAAAATAGCGGCTGAGCGGGTGAGCAGGTAAGAATATCGGTTCGCGCTTCCCATACCCTAGAGTAAAGAACAACGACGAGTTAGAGCTTGTTCTAGCAAGGTTTGATATTCTTTTTCTGTAACGGTATAGGCTCCAAATCTTTCTAGATGGGGGTTGTTCATTTGGGCATCAAATAAAATAAACCCGCGATCGCGCAGTCTTTCTACTAACTTTACCATTGCTACTTTCGACCCTTCTGGAATCCGATAAAACATCGATTCGCCGATAAAAGCTCCCCCGATGACAATCCCTAAAATCCCTCCTGCGAGTCGATCTCCTTCCCACGTTTCAAAGCTTTGAGCAATTCCGCTTTGATAAAGCGCAAAGTATATCTCCTGTAATTCGCCAGAGATCCAGGTGCTTTCCCTATCGGCACATCCGGCAACGACGGATTTAAAATCTTGGTTAATGGCTACGGTGAAGCGATCGCTATTCAGCACCCGACGCAGCGACTTCGGGTAGCGAAACCGCGCGTCCAAGGGAATTAGCGCCCGCTTCCGGCTAGAATACCACCCCAAGTTTCCCGTTTCATCTGCCATCAGGAAGTATCCCCGAGCATATCCCTCGACGAGCGCGGTAATATCAAGCTGCATATATCGACTGATTCTGGTATTATTTTTAATAAGCTACAATTAATTTGTCTATAAAAAGCCGGTTTAAACCAAAACTTTAATGTTATGAAAAACTTTGAGCAAGTTCCACTCCTTGAAAGTACTTTAACCAATCTGCTAAATAAAACCCAGAAAGATTGGGGTTATTGCCAAATCAAGAAAAAAGATAACGTTTATACTTTACACCTTGTGGGTACTGATGAGGCTATGCTCACCGTCGCCTACGACTCCGGTCACATTTATAAGTTATATTGGTATGCAAATTCTACTCCTGATGTATCAGTACAAAACAAGCTCAATAAAATTTACAATAAGCCAACCCGAACTTATACCAAACAAAGAATTTATCAAGTTTCCTATCAACACCATTCAAATCCTTTGAGATTTTCGATTAATCAAATGTTTGCTGAATTGGTCAAAGCCAAGATTATTGAAGATACCTCAAAACAAACCAAAGAAGATGAAAAGCCACCGCTAGTTACCGTTGTACAAGACTGAGCGTTAAAACTTGTAAATTCGTCAGGATGGTTAGCAATGATGTCAGAACCAATCCCGCCAATTACATTACCCGCGAGCCAAAATCCGCAGCAAGAAGGACAATGGTTGCAAAATACCCTGCTAAATTGGCTTAATCGAGAGTTTATCCCGGAAGCGGTGAATCAGGAGATTGCTCGCCGAGCTACCCAGATCTACGTCCGACACCGAATGGAGGGGGAAAATGACCTGGGATCGCTCGTAATCGCGATTGTAACGGAGATGCAGGCGTTTGACTTTTCCAACAGTTTTTACAGCGAGTTTGCGATCGCTAATGCTGTCAGCGACTTGCTTTTAGACAGTCTAGGCATTGAGCGCTGCTGCGGACAATAGGTAATAGGTCATCGGTCATAGGCAATTAGCAATTAGCTTTTTCCCAATTACCAATTACCAATTACCAATTCCCAAAATCAACCTACCAGCTAGACTTAACCACACCGGGAAGCAAACCTTTATGCGCCCACTCGCGCAGGACGTTGCGCGACAAACCAAAATCCCGATAATATCCTCTAGGACGACCAGTGACCCAGCAGCGATTCCGCTGGCGGGTACGAGAACTGTTACGGGGTAGTTGTTGAATTTGACGGTGAATTTCCAGCTTTTCGGCTTGGGAAGTCGCTTGGGCGAACTGTTCCATCAATTCTTCCCGCTTATCGGCATACTTTTCTGCGAGTTTAGCGCGTTTTTTCTCGCGCTCGACCATGCTCTTTTTAGCCATGAATGGTGCTTGTTTTTGTGAATCTGCTCTGACAGCATTTTCTATCTTAGCGTTTCGCGGCGGGTAAGGTACCAGAAGATTTAAATTCCTGGACACCGGCATCGATTTGGGGTAAATTTGCTGAAGGACAAAGGTCGGCAAGGGCGCAAGCGTCGCATTTGGGATTTCTTGCCGTACAAACAGCGCGCCCGTGGTAAATTAGTCGAATTGACCAGTTTTCCCAGTCTGGCTGCGGTAATAAGCAAATTAAATCGCGCTCGATGCGGATGGGGTCTGAATGTTCGGTTAAGCCCAGACGGTTACTGAGGCGCTTGACGTGGGTGTCTACAGTGACGCCTTGATTTATCCCGTAGGCGTGAGCGAGGACAACATTTGCGGTTTTACGCGCCACTCCCGGTAATTCGAGCAACTGTTCCATAGTTTTGGGAACCTTGCCGCTGAATTTTTCGATTATCATGCGGCAAGCTGCTTGAATATTTTTAGCTTTATTGCGATAAAAGCCGGTAGAACGGACTAGGTTTTCTAATTGTGATAAATCTGCGGTTGCGATCGCCACCGCATCGGGAAACCTACCAAACAACCCAGGCGTCACCTGATTCACCCGCTCATCGGTACACTGAGCAGAAAGAATCGTTGCTACCAGCAGCTGCACTGGCGTCTCGTAGTTTAGCGTACAAGTCGCGTTGGGATAAAGTCGCTTGAGACGAATCAGTATCTCTAAAGCGCGCTGCTGTTTAGCCGACCATTTGCGGGTAATGCTCATCTAAATAAATTGGCGGTATCCCGAATAATCAAGAAAATTCCCAAACCCAGCAATACCATCAGTCCAGTTTGCATCACCCCATCCTGGATCTTAGTCGGTAAGGGTTTACCCCGGACGCCTTCGATCAACAGGAAAGCCAATTGACCGCCGTCTAAAGCGGGTAAAGGCAGAATGTTGATAATTGCTAGGTTAATGCTGATTAAAGCAGCAAACTGAAACAAGCTCGCGGCATCTGACTTAGCAATATTGGCACCAATCGCTACAATTGCTACTGGCCCTGCTACTTGTTCGGCTGTTTGGCTGAAGTTTTTGATCAGCTGTCCGAAGCCTTGCACGGTTAATACTACTATTCTCTGAAATTCGCTAGCACCGGCGCTAAAAGCTGCAAAAATATTGCCAATCCGCTTGCGCTCTATGTTCCCATTTGGAGCTAGCCCGATGCCAATCCGACCTTTCCCATCGGCTCCTGGTTGCGGTACAACGGTGACATCGAATTTTTTTGCTTCTCGCTCAATCGTGAGTTTGAGCGATTCGTTGGGATGCGATTGAATTTCCTGCATCAGGAATTGAATCGCTTCCTTGGATGCGCCCAAAGGTTGACCGTCTACGGCGATAATAATATCCCCCGATTTAATCCCTGCCTTGGCGGCGACGGAACTTACTTCCGAGGCGACGTTTGGTACTCTAACACCAGGTTGGTAGTTAAATTCCTGTACGCCTACGGTGGCTACCTGAGCCACTAGGAGAAAATAGGCAAAAATTAGGTTGGCAATTACTCCAGCGCTGATGACAATGGCTCGGTCAACGAGGGGTCGATTGCGGAGTAGATTCGGGTCATCGGGTGGGATAGTACTATCGGGGTCATCATCGGGAAATCCGACAAAACCGCCTAAAGGAATTGCTCGGATAGCGTATTCGGTTTCCGGGCCTTGATATTTCCACAAAACCGGGCCAAAACCCAGGGAAAAGCGATTAGCGTGGATTCCCTGAAGGCGGGCTGCCATAAAGTGGCCTAGTTCGTGTACCAAGATCAGGAGAGCGAGGACTGCGATCGCTGCCAATACTGACATAGATAAATTTAACTAAACTCCGCTACACGTTTCCTTACATTCTAAAGAACTGTGCTTCACAGCACATCCCGCTTCAGATATGGTTGTAGCGCTTCTGGTATCCGTATCGTCCCATCGGGTTGTTGGTAATTTTCCAATATTGCCGCCATTGTACGCCCCACCGCCAGCCCGGAACCGTTGAGGGTATGGACAAACTGAGTGCCTTTCTTACCCGCTTCTTTGAACCGAATATTGCCGCGCCGCGCCTGAAAATCGCCAAAATTGGAACAGCTGGAAATTTCCCGGTATTTACCCGACGAAGGTAGCCACACTTCCAAGTCATAACACCTGGCTGCCCCAAAGCCGATATCGCCGGTACAAAGTTCTATTACCCTGTAAGGCAGCTTTAATGCCTGTAAAATCGCCTCGGCATCGCGCACCAGGGCAAGATGTTCTTCTTCCGATTTTTCCGGATGAACCAATTTGACCAACTCGACTTTGTTGAATTGGTGCAGTCGAATTAAACCTTTTGTATCCCGCCCGTAAGCGCCTGCTTCCCGCCGAAAGCAAGGCGTATAGGCGCAGTGATAAATCGGCAGTTGGGAGGCTTCCAAGGTGTCATCGCGATAAAGATTTGTCACCGGCACTTCGGCTGTAGGAGCTAACCACAGGTCATCTGGGTCGCATTTAAAGCTTTCTTCGGCAAATTTGGGCAACTGCCCCGTGGCGGTGAGAGATTGGCTGTTAATCAAAACGGGTGGCAGAACTTCTAGATACCCCGCCGCCGTTTGTCGGTCTAGCATGAAGCTAATCAGCGCCCTTTCCAGCGCCGCACCGGCTCCAATCAGCATTACAAAGCGACTTTGGGCGACTTTAACCGCCCGTTCCGAGTTGAGAATACCTAGTTTTTCGCCAATTTCCCAGTGGGGCAGAATATTGGGATTTTGGGGAATGTATTCATCCCCCCAGCGGCGGACTTCGACGTTTTCGTCTTCGTTTTTGCCGATGGGAGTGGCTTCGCTGGGCAAGTTGGGGAGTGCAAGTAAAAGCGCTTGGATTTGGGCTTTGAGGTCTTTTTCCTTTGGTTCTAGTTCGCCCAACTGGGTTTTGATTTGGTTGCCTTCTGCCTTTAAAGCTTGAACTTCTGCCGCGTTGGCATCGCCAAGCTCTTTAATTTTTTTAGGGATTAATTTGGCAATTTCGTTACTGCGAGCTTGCAGTTGACTGCGTTCTTTTTCTAATTCGCGCCCAGAACGATCCAAAGCTAAAATCGGCTCGATGTCATATTTACCCGCGCCGCGGCGATCGAGTCGTTGTTGGACTTGTTGAGGATTTTCTCGTATTTGCTTGAGGTCTAGCACCGATTGTCCTTAGATACTTGTGCCAATTTACTAGAATAGCCGGTTTGCTACTGGTGCGATCGCGCGGCTTTCCACTGTATCGTACTTGAGGAAGAGAGAAACTGGGCGCGACTGGGCAAAAGATCTTACTTTTGACAGAGTGCAATTATCGCTATTTATGTGCGGCTGATGCGCTGGAGCAGCCACAGGGTGGCGATAATTCCCACAAAGTGAGCGCCGATTGTATTAATATTTGCCTGGACGACAAACATATCCAAACCGCTGATCGCTCGGTTGGGGTCTAACAAAGCGGTTTGAGTTTGGGATATCGACTTTCCTACCAGGGTGCCGACAATGGCATAAGCGCCGAAAAGCGTGATTAACATGCCGATTAAATTCACCAACAATCCCAAGCGCAAAACTTGAATCGTATCGGCTTTGCGAGGTCGCACGGCGGGATTGGAAGACTGTAGTTGTTTGGCGATAGTCGTGTAGCGGAAAGCCATGTAAATGCTGCCAGCCAACACCAGCAGTCCACAAACCGCGAAAAACACGCCAAAACCCGTGCCGGGATTATTGGCTGTGGTGTTGCGACCGAAAGCTGACGACACCAGCAAGACTACACCGGAAATCACTCCTAGTACTATCTGCGACCAGAAACTAACCCAGCCAGTCGTGCTAAAGGTTCTGGCGATTTGCCGCAGAGGAGCAGGAATTGATTGTGACTCTGATTTATCTGTCATAGGTATACCGATTAAAACTGATTGGATATGGGAAAACTTAATTGAAGACACTTCAAGCACAGCGGGTAGTCACCGTATCCGGGGTACTGCCGTTGGTCTAGATCGTCGTTCGCGAGCCGGGATTTGGGTGCAATTGCCTACGGCACGAATAGCGATCGCAGTTATGGAAAGGAACCGGCTTATGCAGTCTCAATCCTTAATTTCTCTATGGGGGCAGCGTTTTACCTGTGGCACTTGTGCTGTTGCCTTGGTGGGTAGTTTGGCACTTTACCACAAAACAGTTTTGACCAATCCGATCGTGGTTGCTCAAACACCCCCAGAAGGGAACGCCGCTACCAATCCCAAAGGTATCAAAACCAAGCCCCGTCCAGGAGCGATCCCGGTGGGAAAGACTGGCGTACTCAAGCGAGTCTTACTTGGTAGTGAGAGCCACCTTAGCTGGCAGCAATTGTTGGAAACAACAAAATTTAACAGTTCTCCGTAGGGCGATCGCTACAAAAGATAGCTCGCTAGGTAGCCTGAGCCGTAGATCAGGCTCTATGATTGACAGAATCATCCTCCTGGGTTCTCTATTTGGGAATTGTGATGGTGCTATCTACTACCAGTTTGAGTGTCTTGTAACGGTTAAGGCTGGTATCGTTCTTAAGTCTGTTAGGCACTCCCAGAATTCACTGTCTAAAATTGATCGTATTCAGCCGTTCCCCAAAGTCGAGGATGTAACCTCAATACTTTTGACGGTACTGAGGTAAGAGCTGAGTCAGTTTCCCACTAGCCAAGGGTGAATTTCTTCTGTGGCTATGGGATAACCTTACAGCTTCTCAATTGTTCGTTTAAATGCGTTTGACGGGGTGGAGCCGTGGATTATGCACATGAAAGTAGACGACATTTACCAATTTTTTCATTGTCCTCCTCCGATTTATCTGAGCAAGGAGCTAGCAGTCTGCTACGTCCTTGCGGTTTTAGTGCGAGGAGAGTCCTATGGGACTGAGCTAATTCAACTGATCGAATCCGAATACCCAGCTTTCCGGCTGTCGGATACAGTCTTATACAGCGCGCTCAAATTCTTGGAGGAAGAACAAGCGATCGCTGGTTACTGGAAAAAAGTAGAGGGGCGCGGACGTCCCCGTCGCATGTATCGAGTCAGGGTTGATTGGCTCGATCGCGCTCAGGACTTGGCTCGTCTTTGGCACGAGTATGCCAGCCGGAACAATTATCCAATTCCAACCAAACCCGGTGGTAGATAACCAGTCAATCTAACGAGCTAGGGTCGGTAAATTTTTGTAAAATTTTTTCAAGCCTACCGACCCGGATCTAAACGGATGAACACAACGATTATTTCTTCAACATTCCTGCTGACAATATTGTTGTCGGTCGGGTTGTTTTTCTTTATTAAGGCGTCCGTCAAAGATAGAACCCAAGTCGTCCGGCTGATATCCTTTCA
This sequence comes from Cyanobacteria bacterium UBA11371, assembly GCA_003486305.1. Classification (GTDB taxonomy): domain Bacteria; phylum Cyanobacteriota; class Cyanobacteriia; order Cyanobacteriales; family Aerosakkonemataceae; genus Microseira. The sequence goes on along the minus strand of DNGJ01000096.1, from coordinate 6,274 downwards.
ACCGCAAGAATCCCTGCTAACTCAATTGCAGCAGTATTTTACGCAACGAGCTTACCGCGTTGCGGCTGTAGATGCGGCGCAAAACCAGGTGATTTTTCAAGGATTTGTCCGCCCCAGCTGGTTTTTAGCCATCTTTTTATCGCTGTTGGCGGCGGCTGGACTACTTTGTCTATCTTTGGTTCTTTCCCAGCTGTTTCCAGGGGCGACAACTCTATTTTTGGGGTTAGAACTCTTGTCGCCTTTAGCTGGTTTGTTTTACTGGCAAAAAGCTGGACGGATTGAGCAGGTATCGTTAAAGTTGGAGGATTCACCTCGTGAGGGTACCCAACAGGCACAGAGCCTGATTACCGTTACCGCCCATCGGGATGAATTAGCAGCCCTACAACAGGCTCTCAATTTAACTTCCTGCGATTAAGAACTCGCTCAACAAACAGCCCCGTCTGAAACTTTGATTCAGACGGGGCTGTTTGTTGGCAGTATTTTGATATCCTATTCCAAGTACCCTTGGATTAAGGGCAGTTTCTCCAGATTTTGATATTACCCGCCATAGATGACGGCAGATTCTTAGGCTGAGACTGCTATTTTCGGTCTGCTATAGGGGTTGATCGCATTCGCGGATAAAGATATGGCAATAACCAATATTCGCGAATGCGAAAGCTCCTACCGTCTTACATTCTCATGTTGTGGCCTCCCAGCCACCTCCTCAAGCATTACTTCCCCTGTTTACCACGGTAGTTGCTGTTATCATCTTTCAGATTGCAACTGTAGTCACTGGGTCATCTCTCCTCCCACAGCAGGCATGAGTGAGGTTTAAACTTCCCGTGCTTTCTGTAAAATTTATCGACGATTGTGAATCTCAGCCGGTTTGAAGAACCATTGGAGGTTTTTCGGCAGAGGCTTCGATTAACTGTCTCAAGCTGGGAAACAGAAAATGGTTTTCTTCAACGTATTGAGCGCCAAACAATCCCTTTTCTGCCCAGAAGTACCGATCTGTGGTATGCTCGTTCCGTTTAACTAGCAGTAAAGCAGGTGGGACAATACCTTCGGCTTGAATAAATTTTCTTGCCGCCGTCACTGGTTTATCCTGTCCGCTTTCGATGCTATATTGAGGCACGTGTTCAAGAATTCTGCGGCCTTCTTGACGACGACGACTTTTGCGCTTGCGTCTCCTTGCCAAGCTGTTTACCTCCTTTTTGCAGCTATCGATTGTAGTGATAGTTACCAAACCCGTGCAAAGTATATCGGCTTCAGTTGAAAAAATCAACTTTTTTTAAGGTTTTGATACAAACTGTGGAAGTGCCGCTGATGCGCTTGGTAACTTGGAGTGGGACGAAAAGCCGAAAAACGTTTAATTGAGCCGATTTCGTGGGTTTGGTGGCAGGATCGCGGCGAAAGCAATTGCCTGCCCAACCTGCACCAAAACAACCCCAGGAGGGAAGCCGATTAAATTAAATCTTTAAAAGATCGTTATTAAGAAGGTTAAAGCTTCTCGGCGCGGCTCGCCACGTGACTCGATCAATTATCAGCCTGTTTGACGCCATGTTAATGCCTGCCAGTTCAGAATTTGTGGCGCTTTGTCAAGCGCAGGTCAAGGTGATCCAAAAATTAGGAGCCACCTTGAGCGCGGTTTATTTAACCGAAGAATTGGCGGAAGACTCAGAGGCTAACTTAATTCCGGTTGTGGCTTACCCTTCACCGGATATGGTGTGGGAGGAGCAGCAAGATCGGGCACTGTTACCACAGGAGACGGATACAACCTCCCCAGTTCCCTGGTTGCCATCGGCAGCAGATACCTTTATTGCCCTAGATGGCGAGTTTGAGGGGTCAGAAAGTAGCCCGCCCCACTCGGAAGTCAAGACTTTGCTAAAACAGCGGCGCATCGTGTTGCCGCTGATGCACGAGGGGTTGGTGATGGGGTTACTGGTGACCGAACGTCAGGATCGACCTTGGAATCAGCGGGAACGATCGCAGATTGAAGACATTGCCCATACAATGGCGATCGCTTGCATTCTGGATCAGCGGCGAGCCTGGTTTGAGCAGCAGTTAACTCAACAACATCAACTGCAAGAACAACAAAATGACTTGTTCCACAATCTACTGCACCAGTTGCGAAATCCGCTGACGGCGCTGCGGACGTTTGGCAAGCTGTTGCTCAAGCGCCTGGGAATCTCAGATCCAAACGGGGATATTGCCGCCAATATTTTACGCGAGAGCGATCGCATCCAAGAGCTACTACAACAGTTCGATCGCGTCCTAGAACTGGCTGAAACTCGCAAAGTGCCCCTAACCCTGCCGAGCGCCCATCTAAGTGTAGATACAGAAACAGACAATAACCAGCAGTCCTCAACTAAACCCCTGCTATTGTTGCCCGGATCGGGTTTGATCGCTTCGACCTTGAAACCGCTCTCGGTAACACAAGTCTTAGAACCGCTACTGGCATCGGCTCGCGCGATCGCTGCCGAACGCCATCTGGATTTACAAGCACAAATCCCCTCAAATTTACCCCCAGTCCTAGCTAACGATAGTGCCCTGCGGGAAATACTGAGCAATCTCATAGATAATGCATTAAAGTATACACCGGCAGGGGGAAAAGTTTACATTCAAGTCGGGCAAGAGCGAAAAACGCCGCAAGGTCGGTTTTTAGGCATCGCCGTCAGCGATACAGGTCCCGGCATTCCCGCCCAAGATTTACCGCACCTGTTCGAGCGGCGTTATCGGGGCGTCCAAGCAGAAACGGAAATACCGGGGACGGGGTTAGGTTTAGCGATCGCAAAAGAGTTAGTCGAGCAAATGCAAGGGGAAATTCAAGTCATTAGCCCCGCCCAACACCCCGATGCAGGTGGATCGGGCGTAACTTTTGTTGTGTGGTTAATGGTGGCTATCTAGAACTCAATACCAGATCGGCATTTAAGGTGAGAGTTAAATCGGTATTGGGGATAATCGAGATTAGTTCAACGCGATCGCGATTGCGAAATAGTCCCGACAGGTTGACCCCAGCGCCAGCGCCAGCACCGAGTAAAATTCCCCCAAGGCTAGCCCCGCCAGTCAAAACCGCAACGGCGGCGGCTGCGGCTACGCCTAATGCCGTACTGCCGATGAAACGACGATCCCTAGATATAGCAGGTCGCCTAGAGATCGCTTCTATTTTCCTAATTATTTGGGAAGTTGCCCGAATTTGAACTGGTTGACCATTGGTCAAAATTAACTGCTTGGCGACGAATTGGGCGCTTTTTTGGTCTTCTATGGTGACTAATTCCCCGATCACCTGAGATCCAGCCGGAATTAACAACACTCCCCCCTCGGAAACAACATTGCGCGCGATGGTGACGGTAAGGGGAACGGGTGCGGGTTCGTTCGGCGCGACTAAAATTCTTTCTGCGGCATCGTATTTAACGGGGAGTCTAGTTCCAGATGGTATTCTCACCGTTCCTACCAAGGTTGGCTGGGGTGGTATGGGTGCGGGTGAAGAATTGTTGCGAGCGACGATGTAGGGAGAGGCTAAGTCTTGTGCTTGTCCGCTATTGACCAACGCCTGATAGATGAACGCAGCGACTTCAGCGCGGGTGGCTATTTTATTGGGTTTTAGGCGATCGGTATCTGGATAGTTAACGACAATTCCTTGTTCGGTGGCGGCGGCGATTTTTTCGCGAGCGTAGTCGGGAATAGCTCTGCGATCGCGATAATATTCCAAAACCTCAGCCGGGGGTAAGCTACCAGAATAGTTCAGTCCGCTAGCAAGGGAAACCAAAACCTGCTCGCGGGGAATTCGTTGATTGGGTCGGAAAACCCTGCCGGGATAACCTGAGAGAAACCCAGTCGTGTAAGCTTCATTAATAGCATCAGCCGCCCAATAGTTGCTGGGTACATCGACAAAATTAATCGGTTCCCGCATCGGGTTGGTATTGAAAGCTTTCCCGACCATTGTGGCAAACTGCGCCCGCGTTACAGGTGCGTTGGGTCGGAATCTGCCATCTGGAAACCCAGCTATTATATTCCGTGCCGCCAGTGCGCTAATAAAGTCTTTTGCCCAATAGTTAGAAGATACATCGGAAAAAGTCGGTTCGGTTTGGGCAACCGCAGACGGTAATATTGCTAGGGGTACCGTCGTATTAGCCGTCATTGCGATCGCCGTTAATAAAGCAGTTCCTGACTTAGAGAGATTCAAATTTGACATAAAGTGCTGCTTTGAGTCAATCGATAAAAACAGAATAATTTATTTGTTGCCCTTTGAAAGGTAAATTAATATCATGTTAGGTGGTATCGGTAGTGTATCGATGGCTAATTGCTAATTGCTAATTGCTAATTGCTAATTGCTAATTGCAAGCTTGTCAATTGAGTGAGAGCAGCCATTAGCTATTATCTGTTAACCACCCGTTGCTTAAGGACACGAGCTAACGCGATTGGGGGCGGGTTTTCCGACTTTTTTATTCCACACAATGGTTGTTAAGAACTACCCCTACAATTTATCAACTTGGGATTTGCTAATAGCCAACAGCAAGATATTTAAACATGTAAGCAATATAGCATTTTACCGGAGCGAGCCATTAGCCATTAGTAGGGGAAGAGAGCATTTGCGCTGTTATATTGTCGGTAAACCTGAAATATTTCATCGCATTTGCGAAAGCCCTTACACGCCATTAGCCGCAGGTTTGATAGCGCTAGTAGGGGCGGGTTTAATGAAATAATTATAGGTTCCAGACAATGATTGGTAAAACCCTCCCCTACTTGAGTTAAATTATTATCCATCAATCAAACGTCGTAAAATCCAGTCAAACCTAGCGGTGGCTAGATTGATATTTTCCGAGCTTTCCATAACTGCGTCATCCACTCCAACTTCAGTCAGAGCTTGGGCTTTAACATCGCCGAGTTGATTGACGATTCGACGCAGACGATTGGAAAGTATAGTAGCAAGGGCGCGATAAAAACCATAAGCAAATCCGATATCGAGTTGTAGTTTTTTAGCTAATTCTCGTCGAGGGATTGACAAGACTATGGAGTTTTCAACGGCTTGAACTGTGGCAGAGGGTAGACGGTTATCCAAGAAAGACATTTCTCCGACAACCTCGCCGCAGGATAGTCTGGCTATCTCGCGGTTATCCAACTCTGCTATAGAAACTGTAAAAGTGCCGGTAAGCAGGATATAAAGCGCATCAATGGGCTGTCCTTCTTTAATCAGTACGGTACCTGCGGCGATTTCTTGCCTGGTACCTGCCTGGAGTAGCCAGTCGATGTCGTCGTCATTGAGTTCGCCCAATAAAAACAGTACTTTTTTCATTGTTGGCAACATTCCTCATTTCGGCTAAAGGGGGATTGTTGGTGTTGTGCAATACAAAACTGACTCAAAACAGGCTGAAGTTATTGAAATGGCTTGTTTTGAGGTTTGCTTCCCGCTTCAAGCAAGGGTGTCGGCACCAACAGTCCCCCAGCGTCAATTGCTTGCTTGCCACAAGTACTAGCTTATTTGGAGCCTGTTCTAGGTTTATGACAGGTTGAAGCGGTCTTTGACAAGACAGCATCTACAACACCGATCAACCAGTTTGGGTAGGGGCATGGGCTGAATAGATCCTGAAGCACCCTGCTCGCAAATACATATAAACATAAAAGAACGCGATCGCAAGCCACTGTTGCTTGCGATCGCGTTGCAATTGCTTGTAACCCATGCTAAGTGGGTCTACCTCTTTGTCTGGCGATCCAACTGTCCCGGCTTTTGCCAGCAAACCTAAATGCCTCTGTCATTCGGGTCAAAGCCTCGGTCTAAGCCGGTATTGTAACCCAGACCCCGCACCACCAAGTCCGAGCGCAACGTTAGGTCTAAGTCGCTATCTGGGTCGATTACAACTACTCTAGTAGACGAACGATTTTGACCGACGAGCAAGCCACCCGCAGCACCCACGCCGGTACCGATTAAGACTTCCAGGGGGTTGATGCGGCGATCGCCTGTAAGTCCAGCGATCGCTGCTGCCGCTCCAGAACCCGCTGCGGCTCCGATCAGGATATTTCTTGCATTTGGCCCGCGACGCACTTCTTGCGTTGTCGTCACAACTCTAGAACTGGCATTGATCGACTGGGGTCTATTGTCAGCAATTCTTAATTCTCTGGCGACAAATTGGGAACCACCGCGAACGGGTTGCAATTGCCCGACAATTTCGCTGCCGCGCGGAACGATCACAGTGCGTTTGTCTCGTGATACAATGTCTTGGGCTACGGTTAAAGTTAATTGTGCCGTTTCGTTGGGTGCGACAACAATTTTTTCCTTGTCATAAGAAACCGGAAT
>DNGJ01000157.1 GCA_003486305.1 Cyanobacteria bacterium UBA11371 | reverse complement strand
AACCTGTGACACCAAACCCGGGTTAACAACCCCCCTTATTCTAACAGACCGCGCAGGCGGTCTTTGTTTGTATAGCCGCGACTTTAGTCGTTAGGCATAAAATTTAGTATAAATCGGTCAGATCGTGACATGCTGCTCGCTGTAGAAAAGATGCTGGATACTTTGTATAGTTAGTCTTTATGCCACTGCAACTCTTCGTTTTCTTTGCCAGCCATTTCTTGAAACAAGCGCTCAACAGCCGGATCTAGTTCCTGCTTCCAGCGCTCGTCTAACTTAATTTCTAAACTATGGCTCCGGTAATAATCAATTTTCCACGTAGAGCGATTGACATATGCCTCTTTGCCCCGATCTTTTTGCCCTCTAGCAACTAACAGCATAGTGCCGTCGTTTCCACCCAGGGGATGTTGCTCTTGCTGGTAGAAATTCAGCATTTCTGGCTGATAATCTATTTCTAGGAATTGACAGATATTTTGGATTGTTGATGTGGAGTTTGTTGCTAGTTCTTCATAGCGTACTTTCAACTTTTTATATTCAAATTTATCAAACATAGCATTGGTTGTCCGAATCTTGTTCAGCCAATTTTCAATCGAGGTTTTGACATCTCGTTCTGGATACCTTTTGATATAAGAATTCAATACGGCTCTGCCATCTCGCTGCATTAAAATTAAAAACGGCTGATTGCTGGTATTTCTAATAGTTTCTATCTGCTGTTCTAGCCAGGGGATATTTTTTGTCGAGTCTATGATGACCGACTTTTCCGTTCTAGCTGATAGCTGCTGGTAAAGCTTTGGGCTATATTCTATCCCGTTCCAAATAGCGCAATCTGGCCCGCATATCTTGCAAACGCCCTTACCGAAAGGCTTGTTTGGATCTCGTAGAATTCTGGTGTTTTCAGTTTCTCCACAAAAGAAACAATTCGGGTGACTGCCCAAGATCAAACCTAGTAGTGTCGTACCTGAATGACCGGCGCCACAGATAAAACAGACTTTAATATTGCTAGTCAAAACATACTCCTATTGTTACCAATTACCTATTAGAAGCCAAAGCCTAGATCAAGCTTGCAATTCGTTCCGCAGATCGTCGATAAATTTTCTCATATGCAAGATTTTAGGATTGGCCTCTTTCTCCTCCCAAAACTCCAAATATTTGCTGTATCTGATGTTATATTCTGGGGGCAGGACATAGATTTGCAGGTCGCTTTGCCATAGCAGCTCTCTTAGGCTTAACTGATCTTTGCCAAGTTGAGCTTCGTGGAAAGCAGCTTTCCACTCTTCTAAAAACTTTACTACTTTCTCTGTTTTCCGGTAAAGAATTACACCGCTGTTCAGCTGAGGAAACACATAAGAAAATTGTTTGCGCCATTTCCTTTTACTTTTCTCGCTAGCCCTTTGATGAGCGTGGGCCATAGCGATATCGAATCGCTCCAGCAGTCCGAACATTTCCCTCACATCGCTTACTACCCTAGTGTCGGCGTCTAAAAACAGCGTCCTATTAAAGGGAGTTTGAGATAAGTAATCCACCTTAGATCGGCGATGCGGGTTGAGAATCTGCTCTACCGAGTCGAAAACCCCAGCACTTTTACATAAGTCAGGCAAGTCAGTCCAGATATGTATTTTTATCGGCGAGCCGATCTGTTCCTTAGCACTTTTAGCACTTAATATAGCGGCCTTGGTGTATACTTCATTGGTAGCTACATAAACGATGCCGCAATTCTCCGGGTTGAATATTTCACTCGTATGATCGGGGCTAGGATCTGGCGCTGTCTGTTGCTCCATGAAACTGTCATTGTTTTAAATGTGTTCAAGCTTGACTATACCATCAAAAAAAAACAATTGCCTGTTTTACGTGTTGTTACATAAATTGATGGCCTTGCTCAGAGTTGAGCGCTGAAGAGGGAGATTTATTGGTTAACAATAATTTTACCTCTGGACAGCATATAATGACTATTTAAGATTACATAAACCGAATTCATATCACAGATGAACGCTCAAGTCAACTTAAATCGTAGCCTTCGTTCGCTCCAAAGGCTAATTAGGTATAGAGACAGGGAATTGATTCCTGCCCGGTTATGGCACCAACTGAACTGGTATTTACAAGATCGAGAGTACATTTTGCGTTGGACGAACAAGCAGTTACAGCTAGATAGCTATTACTGGTTGTTTGTTTTGGGGATCAACAACTCAGGTACTACAATGCTGTCAAAGATTTTGTCTTCGCATCCGTTGATTCGTTCCCTACCAAGTGAAGGTCAAAAGCTTACTTCTGCTTTGCCGAAATCGGGGGATTACGGCGTCACCCGACTCTGGTCATCGCGCCCTGATATTTTTTACTGGACTGAAGATAGCGATCCTGAACCTGCAATTCGCGCCAGTTACGATTGGGCATACTTCTACGAAACCCGCCCCGGTATTCTGATGAATAAAAGCCCACAACATAGCTTGCGATCGCTTTGGCTACAGCGCAACTTTCAACCGAGTCGATTTCTCGCGATCGCACGCAGTCCCTATGCTGTATGCGAAGGCATCAAACGCAGGCAGGGTTACTCGATTGAGGCTGCTGCACAACACTGGAAAAGCACTTACGAACGTATCCTAGCAGACAAAGAACATTTGAACAGTTTCTGTTTGTTGAAATACGAGGATTTTTGTGCCGATCCGATCCAAGAGATAGAGCGCATAGAACAATTTCTCGATCTCAGCATCCCATTCGATCGGTCTTTGCTGAAACAACCCGTTAATGCACACAATATGGACACCCGCCCCCAGGTAATCCAAGATTTTAACGCTAAGAGTCTAGAGCGATTATCTCCTCAAGAAATTGAGAAAATCGGTGCGATCGCAGCCCCGGTTATGGCACAGTTAGGTTACGAGCTAAAATAAATTCACTCGTACCAAGGCAAATCGGTTTGAGTCAAAACAAACTGCTTCACTTCCTCCAAGTTTGTAACTTCTGTCAAATCTTTGGAGGTATTTTTCACCGGCATATCGGGAGCGTTGAGGACAGGAATTGCAAAGCCTTCTGTAGTTCCTGTTATCCACTCATATACATCTCTAACTACCTGAGTCGGGTCTTGGAGGAGATCTTCATAATAAATATCCAGAATCGGTATTCCAGCCCCGATAAATTTTTCATGGAATAAGCCTACCTTTTGTCGTTCTTCTTTGATAAAGTCCAATTCTTGCTTGAATTCATTCAGGGAAATAGAACCACTAGGTACTATCTGATCGGGAGAAAAAGCATTTCCCATTCCAGCTTTGTATAGTGGGTTTCCAGGTTTATTTCGTGGTCGGGGCGGCAGCTTTTTTTTGCGACAGATTCCTATAGCGTGGCGCACCGTATCTCTGCGGAACATAAATATCATCGTGACGTTATTTTCTTCAATAATTTTCTTCTCTGCCCAGTCGGGTATATGCTTAATTTTGTTCTTATAACCTCTATATAAGTTTTGTATATCAAAGCTGGGCGTTGCGAAAAATTCCTCGTTTAACATTGTTTCTGACCCACAATTGAAGTAGAGTTGTTGGTTTAAAAGTGATGCTAACCAAGTACTTCCACTACCTCTGACAAACAAGATCAAAAATCTGGTTGGCTTGTTGTGGGGATTGAACTTGATTTCGTTTGAGGATAATTCCATAGGTTAGAAGCTGTGAAAGAAACTGTTTTAGAGGGAAAATTTTTTGAGTTTGATCGCTAGCGCCGCTCGGCGCTAGCGCTGATTAGCCAAAATCTAAATCAATTCTGGCACAGGTATTTTGGTTTTAATTTTGGGACGAATGTCCAGTTTTTCTTCCTCAACTTCTGTTGACTCTGGCGCGCTCTCTTTTTGGGGAAATTGTAAGGCGTGAAGCTGAGCGTACCTGCCACGCTTAGCGAGTAACTCGGCGTGAGTTCCGGTTTCTACAATGCGACCTTGTTCCATTACTACGATTAAATCGGCATTTTGAATCGTGGAAAGACGGTGAGCGATCGCTAAGCTAGTACGATCTTTAAATAGCGTTTCCAACGATTGTTGAATCAAACGCTCGGACTCGGTATCCAAAGCCGATGTAGCTTCATCTAAAACCACGAAGCGAGGATTTTTCAGCAACACTCTCGCAATCGCCAAACGCTGTCTTTGTCCTCCCGATAGGCGCATTCCGCGTTCGCCAATAATCGTATCGTAACCATCGCTTAAGCTGATAATAAAATCGTGGGCGTTAGCAGCTTTGGCGGCGGCGATAATTTCTTCTTCGGTCGCGTCTAACTTACCGTAAGCAATATTATCGCGCACCGATCCGTAGAGGAGTAAAGTTTCTTGGGACACAATTCCCATGTGTTCCCGCAGCGACTCTTGACTAATATCTTGTAGTTCGCATTCATCCAACAAAATTCGTCCTTTAGTAGGGTCATAAAAACGCGCCGCTAATTTAGCTACCGTACTTTTTCCCGCACCAGAAGAACCTACTAAAGCCACCGTCATTCCCGGTTTAATTTCTAAATTAAAGTCATGTAAAACTGGTTCGCCATTTTTGTAGGCAAATTCTACATGCTCAAACTTCATTCCGCCCTTCACTTCAGTCAGCGTCACTGCATTTTCTTTTTCCACTACCTCCGGCTCAGTATCCATAATTTCAAACACTCGTTCTGCTGCGACAAGTGCCATTTGCAAGACGTTGAGTACTTTAGTGAAACGTTTGATCGGTTGATTGATTAAGTTAATGTATCCCAGGAAAGCGGCTAATTCCCCAACTGTGATCCTCCCCACCATCACTTCCCACGCACCAAAAACCAGCACGATAACGTTACTCAGGTTATTTATTACGTCAATAATCGGAAAGAATATTGACCACAGACGCACTGCACGCAAATTCGCCTCCATGTAATTGCGACTTTGCTCGGAAAAGCGGTCAATTTCGTACTGTTCGTTACCAAAAGATTTGATGACGTTGATATTTGTGATCGTGTCTTGTAGTTGATTATTGACCGCTGCTGCTTGCTGCTGCACATCTCGATAAGCACCCCGCAAAAATTTTGCAAATATGCGGTTTAGGTAAATTATTAAAGGCCAAACAACTAGCAGCAGCAAGGTGATTTGCCAATCGGCGGTTAAAAGATAACCCGCGATCGCTATGCAAGTAAAAATATCCGCAAAAACAACGCTAATATCTGTCGTAACTAAATTGCCAATCTGGTTGACATCTTGCGCCAAGCGCGACATCAAATCTCCCGTCCGCTGACTGTCAAAAAAACCGATCGAGAGCTTTTGTATATGTTTGTAGAGGTCGTTTCTGATGTGATCGAGCGTCTGGTGTCCGAACAAGGACATTAAGTAACTACGCAAGTAGTTCAAAATGCCAGCTACCAGGGAAATTGCTACGATTGTCGCTGCTACCCAAGGCAAGGCATTAAAGTTTTTCGCCGGGATAATTTCATCAATTACATAGCGGGTGATCTGCGGAATAAAAACTTGAATCACCGACAGCAGAAAAATTACTAACAAAGCTGCCAAAAACGAGTACTTGTTGCGCCAACCGTAGCTTAACAAGCGTCGCGACAGTTGAGTGGCTGAGGTTTTTGACTTTAATTTATTCGGATTGTCTTTGGCAAGTTTGATTACCAGGTCTGCTTTCACTTTTAATTCCTCGCTTTCTACTCTATCATTGACTCTATATCCATCGAGCCAGCATCTTTCTCCGGAAATATTTAATTTTAATCCCAGGTAAGGTTTTGTCTAAAAAACCGACATAAATAGGTAATTTTATCGCAGTATTTTGCGATAAAATATACAAAATATTCTGGAAGTTTTTTGTAGTGCATATCCCCGATGTAAAATTCAGAGCGATCGCGCAAATTTAACCGTTCTCAAGCCAGGATAGTGCGATTCGCGCTCCGCGATAGCTTCGCTTCACGCAAAGCGTGCCCTTGGCATATCGCGTTTTCTTTGTCAGAGCATCCATCACGTTTTATACTACGGTTACTTAATTATATCAGAATACAATTCGCAGAAATGTTTAAACGTGTGAGGAGTTTTCTGCGGGTCAGCCCGACGCTGTTGGGAATGCCTTTGGTTGTTGGTGCTACAGCGATCGCGTGCGTATCCGAAGCTTACGGATCTGAGGTTGACCCGATGCTAGATCAAGTCAGGCAATACAGCGACGCCAATCGCCCGCGCCGTCAGCAAGCGCAAGTAACATCGGTTTCCCAGCTATCGGACGTAGACCCCACCCACTGGGCTTTCAGCGCGCTACAGTCGCTCGTAGAGCGCTATGGCTGCATAGAAGGATATCCCGACCGCACCTACAGAGGTAACCGCGCCATCACCCGCTATGAATTCGCGGCGGGATTAAATGCTTGCTTAAACCGAATTCAAGAACTAATTGCCGCCGCCACGCAAGATTTGCCGAGTCAAGACGACGTTGCCACTATGCGGCGATTGCAACAAGAATTTGCCCCCGAATTAGCAGCGCTGCGGGGGCGAATAGATGCACTCGAAGCGCGTGCAGCAACGCTAGAAGCACAACAGTTTTCTACTACTACAAAGTTACAGGGTTCGGTAGATTTCTTGGCGCGTCAATCTTTTGCTGGGGAAGATATTTTAAACCAAAGCAATAACTCGCAGATTGATGCCAACTCTCAAACAGTTTTGCAATATAACGCGCGGTTAGATTTTATCAGCAGCTTTTCTGGCAAAGATCGCTTGCGCGTGCGCCTGCAAGCCGCGAATACCAGTTCTTTATTTAGAAATATTTCGCCGACGGTATTTGACGAGCCGCTGACTTCGGATGAAGGAGTATTTGATGAGGAAGCCGAGGAATTAATTGTAGAAGAGGAAGAGGAAGAAGAGCTAGAAATTCCAGAAGAAGCTGAACCACTTGTGGAGCGGTTTATTAATTTGGTAGCGGAGCGAGATAACCTAATCGACCAAGGGTTAGATGTGTCTTCACCCCAGGTGGAAGCAATTGACAATCAACTTGAAGAGCTTGACGCGCAAATTGATGCCATTATTAATGGAGAGCAACTAGCGGCGGCAAATCAGAATTCTGGTGAAAATCAAAACCGTAACGCCAGTAGCAATGGCAACAGTTCTGGCAATCAAAACCGTACCGCCAGTAGCAATGGCAACAGTTCTGGCAATCAAAACCGTACCGAACGTCGCAGGCGCGATCGCAACGCCGTGCGCCTGCGCCTACTAGATTACCGATTCCCCATCGGCAGAAATTTCCAAGTGAATATCTTCGCCACCGGGGGCAGGCATTCGCTTTACACCGATAAAATTACTCAAAACCGCACCAATCCCCTTTATTCTATTGGCGAATCTGGGGCTGGAATTGGGATTAACTACAGATTGAACAATGCGGTTAGGTTGGATTTAGGTTATATCGCCGGACAACCCAATCTTCCCACTTCAGAAAAAGGTTTGTTTGAGGGCAATTATTCCGCATTGGCGCAATTAGTCATCCAGCCAACTCGGAATTTCAAATTTGGCTTCACTTACATTAATACTTACAACACAACTAACCGATTTCGCTTCGGGGGAGGTGGTTCTTATTTAAGTACGCTGTTGCGAACCGACAAGGTGCAAACTCCAATCGCCACCAACTCTTTTGGTTTTGCCACTTCCTACAGGGTCAGTCCTCGATTTATTATGGGCGGTTGGGTCAGCTATACGGCTGTTGATCTGCTGACATCTGGTAACGCAGATATTTGGAATTATGCCCTCACTTTCTCTTTGCCAGATTTAGGCAAAAAAGGGAATGAAGCTGTCTTTACAGTAGGGGTAGATACGACGCTCACAGGAATTTTCGATACTGGCATTTCGATTCCAGATCGAGATAATGTTCTGTTTGTCGATGCTTCCTACCAATACAAAGTTTCAGATAGAATCACCATTACTCCCTCTGTCCAATGGCGTCCATCTCTGGCTCAAAACTTTGACAACGATGATGTTGTCATCGGCACGATCAGGACGAATTTCTCTTTTTAGGTAACCTAAGTTGCTAGTTATAAACAAGGGCGTTGCTAATTGCTAATTGCTAATTGCTAATTGCTAATTGATAGTTGTTTTTTCCCTATTAGCCATTAGCCATTAGCTATTAGCAGACACAACGGGGTAACTAGCAACTTACTTTAAATACTACCCTCGCCCATAAACCCCTCAAATTTAATCCCAGGAGGCTAGAAAATTAATGTTTGATGTTGCTG
>DNGJ01000532.1 GCA_003486305.1 Cyanobacteria bacterium UBA11371 | reverse complement strand
TGGTTATTTGCCGTTACCAACTGCTACTAATTCTTGAGGTTGTTGGGGCATATAGCTCATGCCACGGGCAAAGGTTTCTGTGTTGCCTGCTTTGGCTTCTACTAATCGCTTGACGTTCATGCTTTCGGCTCCAAAGTCTTCCATTTGAAGTTTGCCGTGGCGGTAAGTTTTGCCTACTTTCCAGAATGTAATTCGATGTTGGATAAATCCTCTGGCTGATGGATCGCCAAAGGCATAAGAACAAGGGATGAGAATGGCAGGACAGCGCTGATAAAATTTGTATTCTGGGTAATAGTAATCTTGTTCGAGCAGATAGTAATTGTTCATGTTGTGCAGTCGAAACGTTACATTTACCTTTTGGTTGTATTCGTCGCGAAATTCACCATACTGGGATGTAATCTCGCCGTCTGGGCGTAAAAGGTGCGCCCATTCATCGATGTTTTTCAGGTTGCTGATATATTCGACACCTAATTCTAGTGGGGCGTCGATGTACATGGTGTCGGTGGCGATCGCATAACGTCCTTCTGCTGCTCTAGTCCGCCCTGCTTGCCGTTCTAATATGGCTTTGAGCGAACGACATTCGGATGTATGCACGGTATGAATTCCCTGCATAATCATCGGCGTTCTTCGCTTTGGATCGACAAAACTTAGCCAGTGGAAATAAACGCCTTCTTCTTCGCTTCCCGGTTCTATATAACTAGGAGGAAATAACAGTACCGGGTAAACTTGGAAGTATTTTTTGTACTCGAAACCGCAATGCCATTCTATACCATAAAACAGCGGGTTTTCAATCTTTTTCACGTGATAGTAAAGGTTTCTTTGATAACCCGATGCCGTGCCAATCCAGGTATTTTCGTCTACCTGTTCTATCATGCGACTGAACAGCGTCCAATCATCTAAGTTTTTCAAACTGCACAGGTAATCAAAGGCTTTCTCAGGCGAAGTTGCGATATAAGCTGATGTGGCAAAGGTATTGTCTTCCATTGTTAGTTCCTCACGCAGTTTTAGCTAACACTTTTTGGCTTTTTGCTTTCATAATGCGTTCTTCAGCTAAACGTTTAGAAGCATCATGAGTGCAGATTTCTTCCCGCTTCGCTTTGAAAAAAATCTCACACAGCGTATCGTAAATCCTGCTGACGCGATTGATAATTTCTTCGTCGCTTGCTCCAATCATTTCGCTGTAAACATTGATTAAACCGCCAGCATTGATGACGTAATCTGGGCAATAAAGGATTTCCTTTGATTCCATAATTGTGGTGTGTAACACCTCGTCTTCTAGCTGGTTATTGGCACAACCTGCGATAATTGGTGCTTTGAGCAACATCAGAGTTGTGCAGTTGATTACGCCTCCTAAAGCACAAGGCGCAAAAACATCTACGTCTAGGGAGTAAATTTCTTCAGGCTGTACAATTGTGGCTCCATAAAGTTGTTTGATTTCCTCTGTTCTTTCTCGGCTTAAGTCGGTGACAAAAATTTCTGCTCCGGCTTGATGCAACAGGTGACAAAGGTTTTTTCCGACGTTGCCAGCGCCTTGAATTGCTACTCTAATTTGGTTCAATTCTTTGTGGGGCAAGCGAAACTCTACGGCGGCTTTGATGCCGAGAAAAACTCCTAAAGCGGTGGTAACGGCTGGCCCTCCGGCTTGTTCGGTTACGCCGACAACGTGACGGGTTCCCCGGCGAATTGTGCGGACGTCTTCGGGGCAAAGATTTACATCTTGTCCGGTGATGAAACGTCCGTTGAGGCTATCAACAAAACGCCCGTAAGCTTCTAGCATGGCGTCGGTTTTATGTTCGGGTTTGGCGATAATGACTGCTTTTCCGCCACCGACGGGAATGCCCGCACAAGCTGCTTTGTAAGTCATGCCGCGACTGAGGCGCAGGGCGTCTTTTAAAGCGTCTTGTTCGCTGGCATAAGGCCACAAGCGCGTTGCACCCATTGCCGATCCTAATCCGGCGTCGTGAATGGCAATTATTGCCTTGAGATTTGTCTTGTTGTCATGGCAAAAAAGTACTTGCTCATGACCCATTTTTTGAGTCGATTCAAACAGGTTCACGTAGCACTCCGTTTTGGTAATTGCTAATGGCTAATGGCTAATTGCTCATTGCTAATTGCTCATTGCTCATTGCTATTTGGTGATTGTCTTTTTACGATTAGCCATTAGCTATTAACCATTAGCCATTAGCTATTAGCCATTAGCTATTAGCTATCTACTAATGGGAATGAAATTTGTTTGGCTGGATTGGATTTGACGCCTTGTGCAACTAGCAGACTCTTGTTGCGTCCTTGGGAGGGGGCGGGACAATTGGGGTCAATGATGACATCGATGACGAAGGGGCCTGTTGATGCGATCGCTCTCTCCAATGCCGCTTCGATCTCGGATTCGCTTTGCACGCGGATTCCGTCTGCTCCCATCCCCCGCGCGATCGCTACAAAATCCGTTTCGGGTAGCAAGGCATCCGCACCTGTCATCCCTAACATTGCCATGCCTTGATGACACATATTATACCGACCGTCGTTCAGTACAACCCAAACCGCAGGAACTTGGTATTTCACCGCCGTGCTGATTTCGTTGTTCATCAGCATCGACCCATCGCCGACAATCGCGACGGCTTTGCCTTCGCGGGCGATCGCCGCACCCACTACACCCGTGACGGTATGACCCATCGACCCGACGCCGGTACTGACGCGGTAACGATTGGGTTGTGTAAAGCGCAACATGTGCGTTGACCAAGTAAATGAATTCCCCGACTCGGCTAATACTAGAGCTTCGCTTTTCTCAACGATTGTTCGTTGAATCGCATCCATCAGCACGGCAGGACGCACTCGATCGCTTGTTGTATCTTTTGCAACCGCCTCTATTTCTGGATTAGGTAAAGATACGGCTATTCCCGGACGTTTGGGAAATTGCTTGAGCAGCGCTTTTAAGAACGCTTTCACATCCGATTGCACGGGGAAGGTTTCGGCATAAGGAAAGGCGACTCCCGGCACTTCTGGGTCGATATCCACATGCACGAAGCCGCGCGGGGGAACCATTGCGTTGCTCCAAAACGAAGTCGGTTCGCCGAGTCGCGTCCCCAGCACCAATGTGCGTACCGGAGGCTGTTCGCGCAGGTACTGCATCACCGAACCATGTCCGCCGAGTCCGGTGACGCCGACAAATTGGGGATGATTTTCGGGGAAAATGCCCTTGCCGCGCGGGGAACAGATCACAGCCGCACCCGTTCTCTCTGCCAGTTCGCGGATCTCCTCCGCAGCACCCCGCGCGCCGAAACCTACCCAAATTGCAAATCGCCCTTCCGTCAGCAACTGCACGCATTTGGCGATGGTTTCTTCGTTGGGAATTGAACCAGTTTCGGCAACGCTTACATCTGGTAAAGAGGTATTGAGCGTAGTGGTTTGAATTCCGGTGGGAATGCTCAAATGGGCGATAAAACCACCGGGTTGCGACAAACCAAGCGCGAGTTTGCGCGAAATTTGCGGCAATTGGTCGGCGCTTTCGACGATGGCGGCAAAATTAAACAGCGTTCCCGATGTAAAAATGCCCGAACTGGGTAACGTGAAGGCGCTGGTTTCTTGAATCGCCCACCTGCCGCGCTGGGATGCTGACGTGCAAGCGGAGAGGAGAATAATTTTCGCTCCTTCACCCCGCGCCGCAAATAGTCCGGTGAGGGCGTTGGTGATGCCTGGGCCTGCGGTAGTAAAAACTGCTACCGGGCCACCACCGGCGAAGTACGCCTCGGCGGCGGCAAAAGCGGCTCCTCCTTCGTGGCGAAAGTGAATCACTTCTAAGTCGCTGTTGGACATCGCACCCCACAGCGACGCCATCGCACCCCCAGGGACACCAAAGGCGTAGGCGATGCCCAAATTTTCTAACATTTTGGCGATCGCACCCGCAACCGATTCCTGTTTCTGTTCGTCAAGACCTTGGTACCCGAAGGTAGTTAAATCTAATGCCTGACGCGAGTCGGTGGTAATGGCAGCGGTTTTTTGAGTAAAGTTTTGAGTCATTGCTGTGAATACTTGTAAGTTTTTAACGCAAGTTGCTAGTTACATCCAAGCTGACTGGTAATAGGTAATGGGTAATTGCCAAGATAAGACCCCCAATGAATCCAATTACCAATTACCAATTAGCAATTAGCAACTTGGGTTTTTAGTTCAAATTTCAGATTTCAAATAGCAAATTGAAGCGGGCATAGCTAATTCTGAAACCTGAAATGAATCAAGCGTGCTTCCCCAACCGACGCGCGGCGTGCGCCAATAAATTGTATCTATCGGTAGCACCCTGTTGATTGAATCTAAACATTGCTTCAACTCC
>DNGJ01000116.1 GCA_003486305.1 Cyanobacteria bacterium UBA11371 | reverse complement strand
CGCGGCTGCAAGCCGCTGTAAAGTCTTATTCGTTCGCTTTCTTCTGTTGTAAGATTTGCCACAGGAGTCGTCGATACAGAAAAGTTAAGGAGTTTGAGGCGCGAAGGAACTTAACTTTTGCTGATGGGTGGACTTAACGTTGAGGATGGGGTGTGCGATCGCTTGTTGCAACGAGAGCAATATGTTTCCGGTAGGCTGAGCCATCTTGCGCTACATATAATACATAAAATACATCGACACAGATAACTTCAGAGTTATGGTGCGTCTCTAATCGCTCAGAACTTGTTTTAGTTTTAACCACTTCAGACATCAAGCACACCAAGGATGCTAGTCTGTGCTTTCTAGAGCAAGATAGAGGTTACAATCAAAGTTAGCAAGCCTATGGCTATGGGACTAGAAGACTATGCGAATTCAGCAAATTTCCGTCAGCGGCTTATTTGGAATTTTTGACCATGTGATTCCATTGAATATGGATGAGAGAATCACAATCATTCATGGTCCGAATGGCTTCGGAAAAACAGTAATGCTGAGGATGCTGAATGGATTCTTTAACTCCCAATACTCAGTGTTTCAAACTATCCCGTTTAGGAATTTCAGAGTTGAGTTTGATAATCGTAGTAGTGTTGAGATAGTAAAAACCTCTGATCCCTCGGCAAAAACTAATAAAATCAATGATATAACTTGCAACTTTTACGATCCTAATTCAGGAAAAGCATCTTTTATCCTAAAAAATAGTTCTGCTCGTACAGACGTTTTATCTCAAGAACTTTTTTTATGGATAGCTAAAAGTTTATCAGAACGTCGTCAAAATCAACTTGAAGGTATTGAATCCTCAGAGCTAAAGTCACGAGACGAGCCTGAGTGGCTAGAAAATGTGAAGAATAACATTCATGTACGTCTTATAGAATCACAACGTTTACTAAACTCTGACTCTAACCGTAATTCTAGATTGGATTCTGAGGCATCTTCAATGTTACCAACTGTTTCGGCCTATGCTGATGAGCTTGCACAGCTTATTCAAGTTAAGCTTGCCGAGTATGGTACAACAGCTCAATCCCTTGACAGAACATTTCCCGCCAGAGTGGTCAAACAACAACCATCCCCCGATTTAACAGATGAGCAACTTCGTCATCAGCTAAATGAACTTGAGGAAACTCGCTCTCGTCTTATAGAAGTAGGTCTATTGGATAAAGATGAAAACTCAGACTTTCAAATCCAGTCTCAAGCGATAGATGAAAGTACCAAAAATATATTGTCAGTGTACGTTGAGGATGTAGAAAAAAAACTGAGTGTTTTTGATGAAATAGCAAGCAAAATTGAGCTATTAAGGAGAATCATTAATAATAAATTTGCTTATTCGTACAAAGAAATGAATTTTAATAAGGAAAAAGGATTTGTGTTCAAGACACTTTATAGTTCCTCATCCTCTAACTTGGAAAATCTCTCACCAATAGATTTATCATCCGGCGAGCAACATGAGTTGGTTCTTCTCTATGAACTACTATTTAAAGTTCAACCTGGCTCTTTAGTCTTGATTGATGAACCTGAACTATCTTTGCATGTGGGGTGGCAAGTTCAGTTTTTGAAGGATTTGCAAGAAATCACAAAACTTGCAGATTTAGATATTTTAATGGCTACTCACTCACCAGATATCATTCAAGACCGCTGGGATTTGACAGTTGAACTGAAAGGACCAGGCAAGTGAGAGAGTACCTTTCAGTTGACCGTCATGCTAACGCAATTAGACTACGACGCAGTGTTTTCTCAGGTACTTTTTTGTTGGTTGAAGGTAGCTCAGATAAGATTTTCTATGAGCGTTTTATTGACAAGGCAGCCTGTGAATTAGTTACTGTTTCAGGCAAACCCTCCAGCAAGCTTCTAATTATTGCAGTTTTGGAAATTTTAGAGAAATCAAGTTTTCAGGGAGTTTTAGCCATTGTTGATGCAGATTTCGATCGTCTTGAAACTTCTTCACATGACAGCCCTAACCTAATTCGTACAGATACCCATGACCTTGAAACCATGCTGCTCAATTCGTCTGCTCTTGACAAGGTGATTGCTGAGTTTGGCTCAGAGGATAAAATTAACAAATTTGGTCGAGATGTGAGAACAGCATTGCTTGAAGCTGGTATGTCACTTGGTTATCTGCTTTGGATTTCTCAAAGCGAGAAATTAAATCTGGCCTTTGAGGACATCACATTCAGTAGATTTATTGATGAACAAACTCTGCAAATTGATGAACTCAAAATGATTCAAGAAGTTAAGAATAAATCCCAAGCCTTCTCGCTGAAAAGCGAAGATATACAACAACGGCTAACGATCCAGAAAAGTAGCAGCCACGATCCCTGGCAAGTCTGCTGCGGTCATGATTTGGTAGAAATTCTTTCTCTCGGCTTACGCAAGGCGATTGGCTCCAATAAAACTACTGATGTTGAACCGAATAGTCTTGAGCGTAATTTACGGCTTGCCTACGAAGAAGCTTACTTTTGTAATACGCAAATTTACTTTGGTATTCGCACATGGGAAAGTAACAATCAGCCATTTAAGGTTTTGCGGGATTACATATAGCAGAAGTTTTAGTTCGTAGCTAATGCGATCGCTTATAGGTTAATCTCTAGGTGTCTGTAATCTAAACAATGCTTTGACCCAAATGCTTAAGAACTTGAAATGCCGATCGCAGTTCGCTTGTTACAGTATAAATAGAAAATGCTCTTGACAATGCGTATTGAGGCATTGGTTGAG
The DNA here is from genome assembly GCA_003486305.1 of Cyanobacteria bacterium UBA11371. Lineage (GTDB taxonomy): Bacteria > Cyanobacteriota > Cyanobacteriia > Cyanobacteriales > Aerosakkonemataceae > Microseira. Next base: position 2,608 of record DNGJ01000116.1, on the reverse strand, counting down.
CTAAGAGTTTCACAAACAACACATCATCGCCATTCGTCAACATCCCAAATCGCGGTTTATCCAGATTGGGATTTGCCATCATATATGCTAATGCTTGAGGTAATGCCGATCGCGTCGAAATCGTCGTTTTCTTCGACTCCAAAACCATCACCCAAAGCTGATTTTGCAAAATCAAAATATCAATTCTTCCGCGCAGCGTTTCTTCACCATCATCAATCGCAATCTCGATCGCGGCTTCAGCTTTCATTTTAAACGGTGGATCGTAGAATCCCGCCAATTCTAATAAAGGCGATACCACCAGCAGCGTTACTGCCCCTTCTAGCAATTCTCCATCCGCTCTATGATATAGCAATCTCCGTCGCAGTGTATCCAAACCCGTCTGTTCAGAATCGCTAATTATCGGTAATTGCATTTGCCATTCTGTAAAAAAATCCTCATCTTCAGTTCGGCTCAAGTTCAACCTTGATTCAGCCTCAGCAAGAGTTTTAATGGCTTCGGTAATTGCAACAAACTTCGCCATCTATTCACCAATTTCAATAGGAGTTAGATTCCATTGTAGGCAAAAGTAGAGAAACTGCGATCGCAAACTCTACCATTAAGTAGGTGCAGGTAAATAAAGTGAAAATAGTTATGCTGGCATAGGGCGGGCAAAATGCCCACCCCACAAGAAAGAATTTCAGAGTTTTTGTGGGATGGGCGGGACGCCCGTCGGGTGTTTAGTTTATTTATACTCACCTACTTACATATCGCTACCCCTTGGGAGCCGCTACAATTTAAACAGTACTTAAAATTGACTCAATCTCTATGGCTTCCTCTTCTACATCCTCATTTCAGAAAATCATTGAGTCTGTAGAAACTCTCTCAGAAGAAGAGCAAGATCTCTTGTTTGAATTGATTCACAAGCGGCGCATTGCCAAACGCCGCCAGGAAATCGCCCAAAACGCTGTCAAAACTCTTGCTGCGGTTGATGCAGGAACTGCAAAACGCGGTTCTGTAGCTGACTTGATGATGGATGTATTGGGCGAAGAAACATGAGGCAGATTTTGTGGAATGAAAGCTTTCGCCGCGCCCTCAAGCGATCGCTCCTTGCACCAAGTTTATAGCCCGCCAGGGAATCAATTCCCTGGCTAATAGCGAAAGTCCATTAAAATGGACTGAAAGCCTCTAATCATCAGAATCCTTACGCAGAGACACTAGATATGGCAAATGGTGCCATACTCTGCACAATAACACACCATACATATAGAAAATTTGCGTAATTACTGCATAAATATTTAGTCCACTTAAGTGGACTTTCGCTACTCGCTGTGGGAATTGATTCCCTGGCGGGCTATGACATTAGTGCAAAATCAAACTATCAATTCTTGCGCGCTAAATTTTTCCCCATACAATCTCAGAGTATAAACCCGAATCGGAGCTGCTAATCCTTTCAATTGCACTTCATTTTGCTCCCAGGAATTGCCTCGCTCTTTGAGATCTACCAGCACAGAATCGGTTACCACAATATCATTACCTTTGCTCAATCCTTGCACTCTGGCAGCGGTATTTACCGTCATCCCAAAGTAATCGGGGCGTTCGTTCAGGGTGACGCTAATGCAAGGCCCCGCATCAATGCCGACTTTAAGAATTAGTTGATTTGGTTCTACAAGATTCAATTGCTGGTTCAAAACTTGCATCTGCTTTTGCATTGCGATCGCAGCGTCAAACGCATCTGCTGGAACGGTAAATGCTGCCATAATTGCGTCGCCAATGGTTTTCACCACAGCCCCATTGTGTTGGTCTACGAGTTCAAATAAAACATTAAAATGCTGGCGAACTAAACTATAAGCAAATGCATCTCCATTGCGACTATAAAGTGCTGTTGAACCAGCCAAATCGGTAAATAAAATCGCCACTCGCCGAATTAACAAACTTTCATTCGGCGGAATTGTTTCGCGGGGAAACAAATCGCGAAAGGTTTGTACTGTTAATAAACGATGTCCGGAAACCACTCCAAAACGAGCATCGATTTCGGCTCTAAATTCTGGATTGTTAGCATTTTTTGGTAATTTTCGCAACCTTTGATCGATGCTAAAAGTTACTCGCACTTGATCGTCCGCATGGGTTAAATGCACGCAGCGACAACCTGGACAAGTATGCTGAGTTCCCAGATCGCTCAAACGTTTGGGACTCAAGTCAATGCCGTTGCATTTAGGACATTGAATTTCCCAATTTAACGTCACAATGCCTTCTTTGAGTGCTATGACCAAAAGTTGCAAAGTTGCTGCTTCTGTTAAGTTTAATTGTTGGGCGATCGCGCGGGGATTTGCCCGATCTAGCCATCGGCTGTCTGGTTGTTGTAAAAAGGTTGCCAGTCGTTTTTGTACGGATGGTTCAATCCCGTAAGCGGCTAAAGTTGCTACAGCCTTTTCAATAGCGCGGCGATCGGGTTTGTAAAAGTTCAACATCGATGAGATGACTTCCTAGAAAGTTTAATGCCAAGCGAGCGTTTGCGATCGTAAAGCACCCTTGGGAGCATGTCAGTTTTGCAAATCTACACCAACACCCAGCAAGGGTGCGGCTATACAAACGAAGCCCGCCGAAGCTGGCTAAAACTTTTAAAGCCTGC
>DNGJ01000242.1:1703-7675 GCA_003486305.1 Cyanobacteria bacterium UBA11371 | reverse complement strand
ACCTTTGCTACCGGACACGATATAAAATGACTCAGCGATCGCAGTCTATCGATCGGCTTTCAAAGCGGTACTGTTGTATTTTAAAGACTTAACCGCAAAAAATCAGATCCTAGTGGCTAAGGCACTCTCAGTGCAATCGTCGCCGCGAGTCCGGTACTGTCGTGGATGTACGATCTGTTCCTCCCGAAGCCCACGGCGAAATCGATTGTATCGCCCTGAAGTACCGCAAGATTGGTATCGAACCCCACAGCGCTGTCATAGCCAAAGCCCTCAACAAAGTTGTCGAAGATAGACTGATTGTTGTGGAGAATGTGGACATCAGTCGTTGTTGGCTGGAAATTGTACCGCTCGAATTTGTGATGTTTGAACAGGTAGGATTAGCTGTAAATGCAATTACTGACTATACTATTCTTTTAGCAATCCTGTACTGTTTGCCGTCCTTAAATGCAGTAAAACTCTGTCCATAGGGGCTAAACACCACAGAAAAAGAATCTGTAGAGCCATTTTGATGAACGATCTCAACACTAATTGACCATCCTTCAAAATCAATTTTTTGCCAAACACCCCGCCACAGATTGCTTGCACTCACAGTTCCATCGGCGCAAAATTTCCACGGAACTGGATGGTAACATCCTTGTCGCGCACCTTGTACATCACCAACTTGCCAGCGGGTATTATCCACTAGCGCTGTGAATGTTACAGGAGTCTGCTCTTGGTAATCCTGGCAGCCGTAGTTGTGAGAAAAATCGGCAGCAACATCCCCAGATTGCTGGGCTATTATTTTCGTCATCAAGGCTCTCAAAGTTCCAAATTTCCAATCTCTCGCGCGGTGTGCAGGAATTGACAGGATTTGTTTGAATTTAAGGTTTTCATAAATATGATGAGTGTCAGTAATGCTTCGCAAACACCAACCTTTTTGTATTGATTCATCCTGCAATGCACTCACAACCAAATCTAACCCGGCTTCTCCATATTTCAGCGCTTCAGAAAGTGCGGCGATTCTGACTTCGAGTTTGGTCGAAGATAAGCGGTTTTTAACGCCCTTGATGCCTCCTAAGACTGCTGCATCGAGAGGGGTTGAATTTTGACCACCTTTGACGGCATCGTATTCTCTGGGTTGATTTTCGGGGTCTGGCATGGCACTAAAATCTCTACTCTGCTCATAATTGTGGCAATTAGCAGGGTGTTATGTCCATAATTAGGGCGTGTTTACAAATTACACTTTGTTTGATGAGCGGGAGTTGGGGTAATGCGATCGCGCTTAATTTTTGCGGGACAGGACTTACGCACTTCAGTGTAACTTGGTGAGCAGAGTCGTTTTGCTGGATGCAAGTCCTGCCCAATGACCTATCAATACCTGCTCGATTAAAATAGAGAGACAAACCCGACTTAACTGAGGCACCTCACATGGTTTCATCAGAACTAATTTCGACGTTGCGAGGACTGAGTCGTGCAGACCAGTTCTACATTATGCAGCTTTTAATTTCCGAACTAGCGCAACAAGAAACCGATCTAATTAAACCCGATCGATCTTATCCAGTCTGGTCGCCTTATGATGCGGTTGAAGCAGCGGATACAATGTTAAAAGTGCTACAAGCTGCTCAAACCGAAAACGATGCGTAACGCTGAGCGATATCCATTTGTTTCTAGTGATGCTGTATTAGGCGAAGCTAGTTTTCGTCCGTACCTGCCCCTAACACTGAGCTATCAACAAAGTTCCGTAACGGCATCCGGTCTATTAGACACTGGAGCAAGTGTAAATGTGCTTCCGTATTTGTTAGGAGTTGAGCTTGGTTATGAATGGGAAAGACAAACAACAGCACTGAATTTGACAGGAAATTTAGCTCAGTACGAAGCGCGTGTTGTGATTGTTCAAGCAGTTGTTGGACAGTTTGAGCCTGTACAACTGGTATTTGCATGGACACAAGCTAGAAATGTGCCGCTTATTTTGGGACAAGTCAATTTCTTTATGGAGTTCAATGTTTGTTTTTACCGTTCGCAGTTGCAGTTTGAAATAGTTCCAAAATAGAGCGATCGCAGTAATCTTGAATCAATTGGATACTTGTGTGAATAAGATCTGAGTTACGTTACTTATTTAGTGCTGAGTTATTACCCACTTTAATTCGCAAAGGATGCCCTTGGAGCAGGCGCTCCCCTCAACATTCCCTCTGTACTGAGATCCTCATCTATCTCTTCCCAGTGAATGCCATAACCTCCACCAGATACTTCCCACTTTTGGCGTTGTTCCGGCGTGGCATTCAATAATCTCGGATACCAAGTTAAAGGGACAGCGATCGTTCGTCCATCCATTAAATCGACACCGATTGTCTCTTCTGTAAACCAAACGTTTTTAACTCTCTCGTCCGCTCGAATCGCCAAAATACCCATACCAAGCCTCCAACAGCATTTGCTGATTTTCTTGTACTATAGACTGTAATTTCCGAAGTTCTTTAGCACTAAAACCAAGGTTGTTTGCCAAGCTAACTGGCTCCAGCCAAAATTTAGCCGATGATGTGTCGCGGTCAATGTGGACATGAGGGGGTTCATTCGGTTCATGGCTGTAAAAGTAGAGTCGGTAGGGACCTAGCCGCAAAATTGTTGGCATAATACCAGGTTACATGATGTCTAGAATAGAGTACGACAAATCTTTTATTCTATTTAACTTTCCTGGCAAATTCTAGTTTAACGATATAGCCATCATTCGCTCAAACCCAACCCACGAGACAGTCTTAACTGCCCCAATCTGTTAATAATTAACAATAATTTTCAACAGTAATTTAACCATTACTCGCGATATTTGTCAAGTAATGTAAAAAAATATCTCATTTTTTATATCAAATTGTGTCAGTTGGGGGTTAAAACTCGCACAGAGTGGGCATTTTCTGGTAAAAACACATAGGTGCCTCATATTCCAACCTGAGAGCGATCGCTCTCAATCCATCCCTTGAACGCGCGTCAACAAGGAGCCAAACAAGCATGTTCACTCACGTCAAGTCCACCATTAGACATATTGCGCCCGCTAGCCTCCAGGGTAGATCGTTACTGAAGGTGGTCTATGTCGTGTTAGAGCCTCAGTATCAAAGCGCCCTCTCGGCGGCGGTACGTTCGATTAACGACAATAACCCCAACCTCGCAATCGAAATTAGCGGTTATTTAATCGAAGAACTGCGCGATCCAGAAAATTACGCCGAATTCAAGCGCGATGTCAGCGAAGCGAATGTGTTCATCGCCTCGCTCATTTTTATCGAAGATTTGGCAGAAAAGGTCGTCGCCGCAGTGGAACCGCACCGCGACAGTCTCGATGTTGCCGTCGTATTCCCCTCGATGCCCCAGGTGATGCGCCTGAATAAAATGGGTAGCTTTTCGATGGCGCAACTGGGACAATCTAAGGGAGCGATCGCGCAATTCATGCGGAAGCGCAAGGAAAAATCCGGCGGTTCGTTCCAAGACGGGATGTTAAAGTTGTTACAAACTTTACCCAAAGTCCTGAAATACCTGCCAATGGACAAAGCCCAGGACGCTCGCAACTTTATGCTCAGCTTCCAGTATTGGCTGGGCGGTTCGAGCGAAAACCTGGAAAACTTTCTGCTAATGCTGGCAGATAAATATGTGTATAAAGGCAAACTAGGTAAAGCGGAATACCTAGAGCCGCGTACCTACCCAGACATGGGGATTTGGCATCCTTTAGCGCCACAAATGTTTGAGGATGTCAAAGAATATTTCAATTGGTACAACAGCCGCAAAGATATTTCGGCTGATTTAAAAGATCCCCTAGCACCTTGCGTTGGTTTGGTATTGCAACGCACGCACTTAGTGACGGGGGATGATGCCCATTATGTGGCAATGGTGCAGGAAATCGAAGCAATGGGCGCGCGGGTTGTGCCGGTATTTGCGGGTGGATTAGACTTTTCTAAACCCGTGGATGTTTATTTCTACGATCCGGCAAGTAAAAACCCAGTTCCGATTGTCGATACTGTTGTATCTTTGACCGGATTTGCATTAGTTGGAGGCCCCGCACGGCAAGACCATCCTAAAGCGATTGATTCGTTAAAACGGTTAAATCGTCCCTACATGGTAGCGCTGCCGTTGGTGTTTCAAACGACGGAAGAATGGCAAGATAGCGAATTAGGATTGCACCCGATTCAGGTAGCGTTGCAAATAGCAATTCCCGAATTAGATGGGGCAATCGAACCGATTATATTATCCGGGCGGGATGGAACGACGGGGCGCGCGATCGCTCTCCAAGATCGGATCGAAGCCGTCGCCCAACGCGCTTTAAAATGGGCTAATCTGCGCCGTCGTCCCAAACTAGATAAGAAAGTTGCCATCACCGTTTTCAGCTTCCCACCGGATAAAGGAAATGTGGGAACTGCGGCATATTTGGATGTTTTTGGCTCGATTTATGAGGTGATGAAAGCCCTCAAAAATAACGGCTACGATCTGCCAGAATTGCCCGCATCAGCTGAAGCGTTAATGCAAGAAGTAATTCACGACGCCCAAGCGCAGTATGCTACCCCAGAATTGAACATTGCCTATCGCATGTCTGTCCCGGAATATGAAGAACTGACTCCATATTCCGAACGCTTAGAAGAAAACTGGGGCGCACCTCCAGGAAATCTCAACAGCGACGGGCAGAATTTGCTGATTTACGGCAAACAATTCGGGAATGTATTTATCGGCGTTCAGCCTACGTTTGGCTACGAAGGCGATCCGATGCGATTGTTATTCTCTCGTTCTGCGAGTCCTCACCACGGGTTTGCGGCGTACTATACTTATCTGGAAAAAATCTGGAAAGCCGATGCTGTTTTGCACTTCGGAACTCATGGTTCTTTGGAATTCATGCCTGGAAAACAGATCGGAATGTCCGGGGAATGCTATCCAGATAGTTTGATTGGGACGATTCCCAATTTGTATTACTACGCGGCAAATAATCCCAGCGAAGCGACGATTGCTAAGCGTCGCAGTTATGCTGAAACTATCAGCTATTTGACGCCTCCGGCGGAAAATGCCGGGTTATACAAAGGGTTGCAAGAACTGAGTGAATTAATTGGTTCTTACCAAACCTTAAAAGACACCGGACGCGGGATTCCAATTGTTAACACCATCATGGATAAATGCCGGATGGTGAATCTGGACAAAGATATCAATTTACCCGAACAAGATGCGAAAGATTTAACCGCCGAAGAACGGGATACTTTGGTTGGTTCGGTTTATCGCAAGTTGATGGAAATTGAATCCAGGTTGTTACCTTGCGGACTGCACGTGATAGGGAAACCGCCGAGTGCAGAAGAAGCGATCGCCACCTTAGTAAATATTGCCAGTCTCGATCGTACCGAAGAAGAAATCCTCAGTCTTCCTCGGATAATTGCTAACAGTATAGGGCGGGATATTGACGAGGTGTATGCGAATAGCGATCGCGGCATCCTAGAAGATGTGCAATTGCTGCAAGAAATTACTCTCGCCACCCGCGCCGCTGTGAGTGCATTAGTCAAAGAACAAACCGACGCCGATGGGCGCGTTTCCTTGGTTTCTAAGCTCAACTTCTTTAACATGGGCAAAAAAGAACCTTGGATCGAAGCACTGCATTCTCTGGGTTATCAAAAAGTAGACCCAGAAGCAATGAAACCGCTGTTTGAATACTTAGAATTCTGCCTGAAACAAGTCTGTGCAGATAACGAACTCGGTGCATTATTGCGCGCTTTAGAAGGAGAATACATCCTTCCCGGCCCCGGCGGCGACCCCATCCGCAACCCCGATGTATTACCCACAGGTAAAAACATCCACGCCCTCGACCCGCAATCGATTCCCACCGCCGCAGCGGTAAAATCGGCAAAAATTGTCGTAGACCGCCTTCTAGCGCGTCAGAAAGCCGATACAGGCAACTATCCTGAAACAATTGCCAGCGTTTTGTGGGGAACCGATAACATCAAAACCTACGGCGAATCTCTCGCCCAAATTATGTGGATGGTAGG
>DNGJ01000242.1:0-1430 GCA_003486305.1 Cyanobacteria bacterium UBA11371 | reverse complement strand
GAAGAATTAGGTCGTCCTCGGATTGACGTTGTAGTTAATTGTTCCGGCGTATTCCGCGACTTGTTCATCAATCAAATGAGTCTGTTAGATAAAGCCGTAAAAATGGCAGCCGAAGCAGACGAACCATTGGAAATGAACTACGTCCGCAAACACGCCTTGCAACAGGCAGAAGAAATGGGAATCAACCTGCGCCAAGCAGCAACGCGGGTATTTTCTAACGCCTCCGGTTCCTATTCTTCTAACATCAACCTGGCAGTGGAAAATAGCACCTGGGAAAACGAATCCGAGTTGCAGGAAATGTATTTGAAGCGCAAATCTTTTGCCTTCTCTTCGGATAATCCCGGCATGATGGAACAATCGCGGCAGATTTTTGAAACCACGCTCAAAACCGCCGATGTGACATTCCAAAACCTGGATTCTTCGGAAATTTCCTTGACGGATGTTTCCCACTATTTCGACTCAGATCCCACTAAGCTAGTCGCCAGTTTGCGCGGTGATGGAAAAACTCCTGCGTCGTACATTGCCGACACTACAACCGCGAATGCACAAATTCGCACCTTATCAGAAACCGTGCGTTTAGATGCGCGTACCAAACTATTAAATCCCAAGTGGTACGAAGGCATGTTAAGTCACGGTTACGAAGGAGTGCGCGAACTTTCCAAGCGATTGGTGAATACAATGGGTTGGAGTGCAACTGCTGGCGCTGTCGATAACTGGATTTACGAAGATACTAATGCGACGTTTATTCAGGATGAAAACATGCGTCAGCGATTGATGAATCTCAATCCTCATTCATTCCGCAAAGTGGTTGCAACCTTACTTGAAGTCAATGGTCGCGGTTATTGGGAAACCAGCGACAGCAACTTGCAAATGTTGCGCGAATTGTATCAAGAGGTCGAGGATCGGATTGAAGGGATAGAATAATGTGTAACTGCCTCACCCTGAAGGGTGGGGCTACACAGACGAAGCCCGCCTACGCGGGCTATTGAAATTTAAGTTTAGCCTGCGTAGGCAGGCTTTGAATGCAATAGCCCCACCCTTTAGGGTGCGGGCTATTAATTTAAACAATAGAATAGAAGTGCCAGAAACCGGGTTTCTATTCCCCGCGCACCCTTCCAATCGGCTATGACTGCTTTAACCCTCAACCTTGACTCAATTAAGCTGACAGATGAGCAATTCTTCCAACTCTGTCAAGATAACCGCGATTTAAGATTTGAACGGAATGCCAATGGAGATTTAATTATTATGTCGCCAACTGGAGGAGAAACTAGCAACAGTAATGCTGGACTAACTGCTCAATTATGGGTTTGGAATCAGCAAACTAAACAGGGTAAAGTTTTCGACTCTTCCGGTGGTTTTAAACTCCCCAATGGTGCAGATCGTTCGCCTGATGCTTCTTGGATACCCTTAGAACGTTGGAATGCTTTAAC
>DNGJ01000378.1 GCA_003486305.1 Cyanobacteria bacterium UBA11371 | reverse complement strand
ATCTGATAAATGCAACAGTCCATCAGCAACTACAACGCCTACTAAAGTAACTTGGGGTAAATCTAACCCTTTAGTTAGCATTTGAGTGCCTAATAAAATATCTGCTTCTCCGTTAGCAAACTGAGTCAGCAAAGTGCGGTGAGAGCCTTTATTGCGGGTGGTGTCGCTATCAAATCGAATGCAGCGCAAGTGAGGAAATTGCTTTTTCAATTCTTGTTCGACGCGCTGAGTACCGCTGCCGAAGAATTTAAAATAAGGCGAACTGCATTCGGGACAAGTTTTTGGGTGAGATGTGACAAAGTTACAGTAATGACACCGTAAAATTTGGGGCGCGCCTTCGTAGGTGTAGTGATAAGAAAGGGAAACATCGCAGTTGGGACATTCCATCACATATCCGCAACTGCGACAAGAGACAAAGCTACTATGTCCGCGGCGATGGATAAATAAAATTCCTTGCTTTTGTTCGTCTTGCAATTGTTGCAATGCAGCTTGAAGGGAACGGCTAAAAATTGAACGGTTACCCTCGCGCAATTCTTGCCGCATATCGACTATTTCTACCGGCGGTAATGGGCGAGATTGAATTCTTTCTGGTAGGGATAGGTAATGGGTAATGGGTAATGGGTAATTGGTAATTGGTAATTGGTAATTGGATAATTCTCCTGGAGTCCTCTGCTCGCTAAAAGGGGCGGGTTTAGTTACATTGTCTGTTTTAGTTGTTAGGTTATCGGTGAAACCCACACCGTAATTGCGCCCCTGCTCTCTCACTTCTACCCATGTTTCTAAAGAGGGGGTGGCGGAACCTAAAATTAGAGGGCAATTTTCTAGCTCGGCGCGCCATTTGGCGACGGTGCGGGCGTGGTAGGTGGGGGTGGGTTGGTCTTGTTTGAAGCTGGAGTCGTGTTCTTCGTCTAAGATGATTAAACCCAGGTGAGGTAGGGGGGCAAATACGGCTGAACGTGTGCCGATGACGACTTGGGGTTCCCCTGCGAGCATTTGACGCCAGGTGTCGTAACGTTCGCCTTTGGAAAGATTGCTGTGATAGATACAAACTTTACTGCCGAAGCGGGCGCGGAAGCGATCGCTCAACTGCGGTGTCAGTCCAATTTCCGGTACTAATACTAACGCCGATCTACCAGCTGCGAGAACCGGCGCGATCGCTTGTAAATATACTTCTGTTTTCCCCGATCCAGTCACCCCGTGCAACAGTACTTGGGCATATCCTGCTAAATTATTAATCGCTTCTAATGCATATGTTTGTTTTTTTGTCAATATTTTGGCAGCATTGGCGGCGACTTCTGGTTCGGCTAATTTCCGCAGGATTTCTTGTTCTTGAATTACAATGCAGCCGTTTTCCGCTAATTTCTCCAGGGTGGACAAGGTTGTATTGTAAGTTTTGATAAAATCGTCGAGCCACATTTCGCCTTCGGCTTGGCTGCTGAGAAATTTTAAAATCTCTCTTTGGCGGGATGTGAGGGTGAGATGGCTAGAGTATGCATTTGCGGTGAGAGCGATCGCTTTTCTTAATTTCGGCTTTGTAGCTGGGGCGATTTCCAGATAGCTTTCCACCCAACGGCGTTTGAGCAACTCTTTTAATCCTCTACTGGCTGTATTGCGGGTGATGCGGTGTTGTTTCTCCAATTGTTGCTGAACGTACTTCCAAGCACAATCAGAGGTTTTAGCAGCTTGCAGCACCTCTAAAATTCCTCGCGCCGATACACTGAGAAAAGCAGCCGCGCCGGTAGGGATAGCATCCAAGTTGAGGCGAAGGCGACGCTGGGGTTTATCTAATAACCCAGGCGGTAGCGTTGCTTTAATTACCGTTAGCAGCGGCGCGTGATAGTAAGAAGCTACGCGCAACAGTAGAGTTGAATAAGTTGGGGGTAAAAATCCAGGACTAACGACCTCATCTATAGAGCGGATTTTTTCGGGGGATAGATTAGCGGGGGGTTGGTTAATGATGCGAAATGCGATCGCTCTCAACACCTGCGTTCCAAACGGCACGGTTAAAATATCCCCAGGCTGCACTGGAATCTCTGGCGGCAAACTGTAAGTATATAACTGCATACTCCGGGAATCTTCCCCATTTTGAGCGTCTTCACCCATCCCTGGACAATACACCAGCGCTTCCACCCATTTGCTGGGAGAGGAAGCAGTATCATAAGACGATCCAGGTTCGGCGACTAAAGGCAAGTTGCCGCTCAAATCGGTAGTATACATAGGGCTGAGTTAACCAGAATTATGTTGTATTTTAGCCGGTTCGCAACTACTGAGTTAATCCCATCCATTAATCTCGCTGGAGGCGGAGTTTTAAGTTAATTTCTAATTGTAGCGCTCGCTGACACTTCTGTCCCTAGCATAGTGCTTCTTTTACCCCTGACGATAGAGAAGAAAATTTTCCAGTATATGAGATGCTTTGATTACAGCCTGAAAGCTTGCTAAAAGTTTAAGGCTGACTCGTTTATAAGCTATGTCATAGAACATTAACCTTATTAGTTAAAATTTTCTTTTAATGCCACAAATAATACAGCAGGCAAAACAGTAATAGGTTCTCTATAAAAGAATCTAGTTAAGCATCAAGCAAAATCCTTAACAGGTGGAGCGGACTTAGTTAGATATGTATAAACAAAAACCCCTTTTGAACAACCAGCCGTTACCCGAATCCCAAACAGACCTGAGTATGAATATTGCTGAGTTAGATTACCAGAATACCGATCCAGTATTGGTAGATATGAGTTTGACAGCTTCTGGAAATTTGGAGCCTTCCGATCCCGATCTAGCTGAAGTACAAGCGGAAGCAGAATCGATCGAGTTAGGGGATGAAAGTGAATTGGTAGAAGTTCGCACCTCCGGCTATCAAAAAACGATCGCCGATGATGCTGTGGGAGCGTTTTTCAAGGAAATGGCGCGCTATCCGCTGCTGAAACCAAACGAGGAGATAGAATTAGCCCGCCGCATCCAAGTTTTGGTTAAATTAGACGAACACCAAAAACGCTTGCAGGCTAGCTTGAGGAGAAAGCCGACCACAGCAGAACTAGCGGCGGCGTGTGGGTTAACCGATCGTCAATTGGAAAATCGACTTTATCAAGGGCGAGTGGCGAAACGGCGGATGATTCGCTCGAACTTGAGGTTAGTAGTTTCAATTGCTAAGCGGTATTTAAACCGGGGCGTGCAGTTTCTCGATTTGATTCAGGAAGGGGCGATGGGATTGAATCGCGCCACGGAGAAGTTCGATCCGGATAAAGGATACAAGTTTTCTACGTATGCTTACTGGTGGATTCGGCAGGCAATTACGCGAGCGATCGCTAACGATGCGCGCACGGTACGCCTACCGATCCACATCGTCGAAAAGCTGAACAAACTCAAAAAAGTGCAGCGGGAACTCAAGCAAAAACTGGGGCGCAATCCCAACGAAGTTGAGATAGCACAAGCTTTAGATGTTTCCCCCGATCACCTGCGCCAGTTGTTACAGCTGCGAAGGCGATCGCTTTCCCTCAACCATCGCGTGGGTAAAGAAGAAGACACCGAACTCGTGGATCTCCTGGAAGATACGGATACTCAATCTCCGGAAAAGCAGATGAGCGATGCGATGATGCGTCAGGAGATTTGGGAAGTATTGGGAGATGTCCTCACCCCCAGGGAGAAAGATGTGATTTCCCTGCGCTATGGTTTGACCACTAACGAACCCTGTACTTTAGAAGAGGTCGGCAGCTTGTATAATCTATCGCGGGAACGGGTGCGTCAAATCCAAAGCAAAGCCATGCGGAAATTGAGACGCCCCCAAAT
>DNGJ01000451.1:2003-12943 GCA_003486305.1 Cyanobacteria bacterium UBA11371 | reverse complement strand
TAAGGGTGCGCGCTTGACAAACCAAGGTGTACCATCACCGAATGAAATCCGCTATAATCCTTGCGAAAGGAAACCAGAGATTTAGGAAGAAACCCGGTTTCTGGTTACTCGCGATTGGATTGTTGGTTGTACTAATCTTTGCTAGTAGTTTTTTAGCTTCTCACTACATCGTATATTTTCCAGGGTGTAGGGGCGGGTTTTACCAATCATCTTTGATACAAACAGATAACTAAAATAAACCCGCCCCGACCGAAATCTTTGCTAGTTGTAAGGGCGGGTTTAACGAGATATCTCTTGGTTCCACTTAATTGTTGGTAAAACCCGCCCCAGATCCGTAAATCGTCACGTTAGCGCCTAACCGAAAGTCGAGCCATTCCATCCCCACATCGAACCTTTAGCATCGTTAAACTCGATATAAATGCGATTTGTAGGCACGCCCAACGCTTCGTTAATTTTCTGACAAAAATCTTGACTCATCGATTTAGTTTGCGATGAACTCATACTACCAACGCTTTTAACTTCAATGTAACAAACTGGATCGGTCGTTCCAGCAAAAGTCATCGCCACATCAGGTTCAAACGCCGTCATTACGTAAGCTTCCGGTTTACCTGTATGCTTGGCTAACGCCGAAGAAAGGCTTTGTAGTAACTGTTCAACCGCAGATTTTTCCGGTGCAGAAACAGAAGCTTGAACTTTGATTAAAGGCATAATTTCAAATGGTAATTGGTAATGGGTAATGGGTAATTGCAGATATAAGATAATATCCGCAATCTGCAATCTACAATCTCAAATCTGAAATTCCCCTTAGCCGCCGTAATTCCAGCCGGTGCTTTCGAGTAACAAAGGATCGCCTTCTCGATGAACGCCAGCGCCAATTACTTCGCCGACATAAACCGTATGATCGCCATGTTCTACTGCACCGATCACTTTACACTCAACGTAACCCAGAGAGTCTTTAATAATCGGACAGCCAGTTTCTTCGCCTAGATAGAATTCTACGTCCTCAAACTTATCGCCGGTGCGGCGTTGCGGCTTGAAAAATTTCTGGGCTAAATCTTTTTGTCCTGCTTCTAGAACACTCAAAGCAAACACGCCACTGGCTTTAATCATGGCGTGGGATTTAGAATCTTGCTTGACGCAATTTACCACCAACGGCGGCGTAAAGGAAGCCTGCATCACCCAACTAGCAGTGAAGCCGTTAACTTCTTCCCCATCTTTGACACCGCAGACGTAGAGTCCGTGGGGAATTTTCCGCAGGATAGTTTTTTTCGCTTGTTCGTCTAACACGGGTCTACCGCCTGAAGAGTTTTCTACATCGCTTAGTTTACCAATGTTGATTGCTAATTGCTAATTGCTAATTGGTAATTGGTAATTGGCTAGAGTCCGGGAAACAAAGCTATTGTCCATTACGGATTACGGACTTGGGGCGAAATAGGTGATAATGTTGCGGATGGTATAGCCGCGATCGCGCGTTCTCGACTTTCCCCAATGCTGGACTAATAACATAAAGCGTTGTGCGAATCAACTTTTCCTGTCGCGTCAACTCTGCCATCTGCTCCAACGGTATGAGTAAAATTCTCTCATCAGGCCAACCCAGGCGATAGCAAATCGCCACGGGCGTATCTGCTGGATAATGTTCCATTAACCGATCTTGCGCTGCTTCGATGTGACGCGCACTCAGGTAAAGACACAAACTCGCCTGATGCGCTGCTAGAGATGATAATTCTTCCTTTTGGGGGACTTGCGTGCGACCGCTAATCCGGGTGAGGATAATTGTCTGCACCAATCCCGGTACGGTTAGTTCGACGCCGAGTTTAGCCGCTGCTGCTTGAAAGGCGCTAATTCCCGGTATGACTTCAAAGGGAATTTCTGCTTGTGCTAGAGCTTGAATTTGTTCGCCGATGGCGCTGTAAAGACTCGGATCTCCAGAATGGAGGCGGACTACAGATTTGCGATCGCGCACTATGTCCACCATTATCGGCAAAATCTCTTCCAAGGTTTGATTCGCCGTGGGGATAATCTCCGCATCCGGGCGCACTCCCTCTAATATCTGTTCTGGTACGAGGGAATCGGCGAATAAGATCGCATCCGCCTGGGCGAGTATTTTCTGCGCCTTCACCGTCAACAATTCGGGATCGCCTGGTCCGGCCCCCACGATGTATACTGCCGGTGCGAGAGTAGGTAAGGCTTTGGCGTCTGTCAACTGGGATGCAAGGTTCGACATATATCTAAAAAAGTGGATTGACTCCGTAAATCCTTCCGGATCTTAGCGACTATCCCAGTAATAAGGAATGGTAGATGCACCCTGGTCAAGCCTTAGAAGAGTTTATCTTCTGGGGCTTTTTCTTATAACAGGCGAAGTTTTCTCTTAGCATTTTCCTGCACCCAACAGCAACAACCTTGAGAAAGAATTGATGCTGGAAAAGCGGATTGAACCATTGTCAGGGAAATTTTATGAAAAAATATTGCAGGTGCTTGATTTAGTTGCTAAGGTATGACTGTAGATTTACTTCCGGTCAATTTTGTATCAGGGAGATTTGTCAGTTATGCTTTGTTTCAATCTTGTCGCTTCACAATTGACGGATTCTAGAATTTCTTGAATGCTGGTAAAACTGCGCCTAAGCAACGTAGAAACCGGGTTTATTTGCCAAATTTTCACCTGTTAATGACTCGCCAATGCTTGCGTAGTGCCAGCTTAAATCAAATCTGACCTGATTCACCGTACAGGATGTTTCTCAAGTTTTATCTACAGCAAAGAGAGTTCAGAAGGCAATTTCTGAGAAATGTCTTGTTTGTACAAGTTTAGTTTCATTTGATAAGCGAATCGCACATAGCCGTTCGGATCGCAGCGTGCCGAGAATTCTGCCTGCGAGAAATCTTTCAACTCGGCATCAAATGTGCGGCGCGATGATTTTGGAGGTTTAAGTTATGAACGTTGAAGGAAAAACGGCTCTAGTTACAGGGGCTTCCCGTGGAATTGGGCGAGCGATCGCATTAGAATTAGCCCAACAAGGGGTAAAACGCCTGCTGTTAGTAGCACGGGATGCCACTCGCCTAGCTGAAGTAGCGACCGAAATCCAGGCGCTGGGGGCGGAAGTGGCGATTTTGCCATTGGATTTGACGCAATTAATCGAGGTGAATATTGCGATCGCACAAGCATGGCGAGATTACGGCCCAATTCATCTGCTGATTAACTGTGCGGGCGTTGCACATCAAGCACCTTTCTTGAAATCTCGACTCCCAAACGTGCAACAAGAAATCGCCATTAATTTAATCGGCATGTACGCCATGACTCGTTTAGTAGCGCGACGCATGGCAACCCAAGGCGAAGGTACAATTGTTAACGTTTCCAGCTTGATGGGGAAGGTAGCAGCACCGACAATGGCTACCTATTCGGCGACTAAGTTTGCCATTTTGGGATTTACCCAAGCATTGCGGGGAGAACTTGCGGAACATAATATTCGAGTCATGGCTTTGCTGCCATCTTTAACCGATACCGACATGGTGCGAGAATTGCAGTGGTTCCGCTTCGTCGTACCGACAACGCCGCAAAAAGTAGCTAAAGCACTGATGGCGGGATTGAACAAAGAATCCGCTGAAATTTTAGTCGGATGGCAAAGTCATTTAGCGGCGTGGTGCAACCGCATTTCTCCTTGGTTGTTGGAGAGAATTTTATTAATGGCTGCTCCCATTTCCCAGCATAAACCGCAGCGATACCGACGATTCAAACAGGCGTAAACTTGTCGGTTTCCCTGCCACTCTAATGCATTGGTGAAGAATAGGCGATCGCTGGCAGGCGATCGCCCAAAATTGCCATGAATTCCTCAGCAAGCAACTAATCCTCTCCTAAATGACTCATTGCTTTTTCCAGGGCTGATTTCATTTTTTCTAGCTCTTCCTTATTCTTAGCCCTCAGCGTTATTTCTTCACCTCGATCCATCGTCACAATCAGCTTGTATGTAGGCTCCTCACTTGCTGCCAGGATCGCTACAAGTCCAAGCAATACCAACTCCGGCAATACTAACGTTGTTTGCCCTAAAACCCAGGTAACTAGCAATATTAGACCCCCTAGAGGGATGATATCGAGCGGGGGCGAATTTTCAGACTGAAAATCCTTTTCACCCTTCCATTTCTCAATATGGCGAATTGGATAATCCGTCCCTTGATACTCAAGCACAGTCCTGGTAATCCGAATTCGCTCTTCTTTGTTTTCGTAAAATTTTTCTGGCGATGATATTGTCATAGTGGGTGGGTGCCTTCCTATTCTCTAGGCGTGCCCCACGGCCTTATTGCTTAGGGTAGTTTTACTATTATTATCGGCTATTGTTAATAGCTGAGACATCCCCCTTAAGAGTGAATTTTATGGATTTTAGCCCCTCTCCTACGAGGAGAGGGGCTAGGATTAAGGCCAAATTTATCAGCAGGGGCGGGTTTTACCAACCCTTAAAAAATTTGGTAAAACCCACCCCTACTATGACCGATAATCAGACATATCTATTGCTTGTTCTAGCGCGCCTTTCATCTGCTTCATATCGTCACCATCTTTAGGTTCGAGGGTGATGACTTCCCCTTGATTGGTAGTGACCAATAACTTGTAAGTAGGCTCTACCTCAGTTGGATTGAAAATCCAAAGTAAAACCAATATCGCTCCCAGTACTCCTAAAGTCGGCAGATTAAAAACCAGGGCTGATGCTGCCGCTAGACAAGCAAGAACGATGAAATTTATTAAGGGTTGCTCCTCAGATTGTTTCTTGTCCAGCTTGACTTTTGATATGTTCCTAATTGGATACTCGGTTCCTTTGTACTCAAGCAAGGCTCTAGTGATGCGAACCTTGTTTTTGTTGTAAAGGACTTTTTCAGAGGTAGATAGCATATGCGGGTACATTCCGATTTTACAAGTGTGCCCCACAGCCCTATTGCTTAGGGTGCATCTCACGCAGGTGAAATACACTCTTGTCTACTGATGAAGTTGCGGTGATTTCCGATTTCTTCACAGAAGTTTATAAAACTTTGACAGCTTTATTGCTTGGGGTAAATTACAAGGCGCAGTTCCGCGCTGTGGCTTCCCAACAAACAGATGTCAGAACAAGTGTACAAACCCACCTGAACCTTCTGTTATCAACCAACCTCTCGATTAAAATCTATGCACCCCTTTCAGTTTGTGCTTTGCTTTCGCTGTTTTTTGGTTATGGCATATCTCCGCTTGGTGTCCAAGCGACGCGCAAGGTTAAGTAACAGCGAAAGTTAGCGTTGAAGCCACGATGCGAAGTCCTGCGAATTAGTACTCATACGTTATAGCATAACCGCAAAAATTCGGATTGGCTTGTCCCAGTACAAGCCGCATTCTCAGTATTTAATAGGAGGTAATTTGAATTATAGGATACCAGTATTATCGGCGATAATGCCAGAAACCCGGTTTTGCTAAAAAACCGGGTTTCTTGTTAGCGATTTCTCTGTCGCCTTATTTTAATGAACCGCTAATTATTTTGATATCTCTGGCATGGTATGTACTATCAATTGCGTCTTCTAGCGCTTTTTGGAGCGATCTCAAGTCGTCACCATCTTCGGGAGATAGGGTGAGTTCCTCGTTATTGGGAGATAAGATAATTGTTAGATCGAAGATGGGTTGAGGCTTAGTCGATGGATCGACTGCTGCAAAGAAAAAAGCCAGGAATGCGATTAAGGCGACAATCGGCTGGCTAATACCAAAGGCGATTAAAATTGCTAGAAAAGTGGCAAAGACTGAGTTGTAAGAAATTCCTCCTGTTTCGCCTTTCTTGTCGAGTCTGATTTTAGAAATGTTGCGAATTGGATATCGACCTCCTTTTGCTTCTAGCAAACTCCGGGTGACGCGAATTTTATTTTTCTTGTTGTTGTAAAGCGGTGCTTCTGACATGGGGGGTGCATCCCTTTCCTCTATTTGGATTGCCAAACTTTGCAAAATGCATCTGACGCTTTGTGCAAAGACAAAACGCTCTAGTGATATTGCTAAAGTTTGGGGCTAATTAGCTGCGGCGCATTTTGCGGCTGCTCTAGAAACTGCCGCGATCGCTTATAGTCTTTTCCCCATAGAGTTGGAGCAGATCCGGAAAGTATCAGAAAAAATTTTTTATCTTACCGTCAGCCTTTTTCTCGCAGCAGTGCATCCACCCAAGCTGCATTTGCTTCCCCCAGGGGTGGGACTGCTTCGCGAGTATAATCTATCACTAAATCCTAAGCAGCCCGGTGATATACGCGATTTATTAAGGTTTGTAAGTGTATCGCCAGTTCTGTATCTTCATCTTGTAACGGTAATAATTCAGCTTGAGGACGAAGAACGCTTCGACTCACCAAAATTTTGTTTGCATTTGAATGATTAAAACTGCTCCAGGCGCTCCAGAACGCAGACAAAGAAAAGAGAGTTGTTTATCTACTTTTTGGGCAGGCTCGTGTCGCCTACCCCACAAGAAAAAATGTAGAGACGTTACATGTAACGTCTCTACTCTTGTGGGATCGGCCGGAAAGCCCGTCCGGTGTTATTTTTGCCAGAGGTCTTTGTTAGATTTCAAATTTTTGGTTAGTGCTTCGCCATGTCGTATCCAAACAAGTTGGGATCGACTTCGCCTAACTGCAAATCTGCTAATCCATATTCCGCCCAACGGCGTTCTACCATTGCGGCTACATCTGGATCTGATTCTAAAGGTGCGCCCCATTCGTGTTCGGTTTCGGGGGGTATTTTAGTTGTCGCATCGATGCCCATGCGTCCGCCTAAACCGATTTTTTCGCTGGCGAAATCTAAACTATCAAATGGTGTATTGGGCAGAATAAAAACATCCCGCGAGGGGTCAACTTTAGAACTAATTGCCCATACGACTTGACGCGGATCGCGGATGTTAATGTTTTTATCGACGACAATGACAAATTTGGTGTATGTAAACTGGGGTAAGGCACTCCAAAATGCTAGGGCGGCGCGGCGTGCTTGTCCGGGATATGCTTTGTCAATGGAAATAATGGCAGCTTTGTAACTTAAAGCTTCCATTGGTAGGAAGAAATCGACGATTTCCGAGACTTGTTGCCGTAGGATGGGGGTGTAGATGCGATTGAGAGCGATCGCCATCATCGCTTCTTCTTTCGGCGGACGCCCGCTAAAGGTGGTTAAATAAATTGGATCTTTTCTCTGGGTCATGCAATGGAAGCGAATCAAAGGCGAATCTTCCTCGCCGCCGTAATATCCCATGTGATCGCCAAACGGCCCATCTGGCAATACCTCCCCAGGTGCAATCGTCCCTTCTAAGACCATTTCTGAGTCCGCTGGGACTTCTAAATCGACTGTCTTGCATTTCGCGAGTTGGACGCCGGAACCGCCGTAAAGCCCTGCAAACAGCCATTCCGATAAGTCTACGGGGATGGGGGTCGCAGCTGCCATGATTAGGAGGGGGTCTACTCCGAGTGCGATCGCAACTTCCAATTTTTTACCCTGTTGCGCGGCTTTGCGTAAATGCCTCGCCCCACCCCTGACGGATAACCAATGCACTGTCATTGTATTGCGCGATTGCAGTTGCAAGCGATACACTCCCACATTCGGTACGCCGGTTTCGCAATCTTTGGTAATTACCAATCCCAAGGTGATAATTTGACCTGCATCGCCTGGATACGGGCGAATCATCGGAATTTTGTTTAAATCTAGGTCATTTCCCTCAATTACCACTTGCTGACACGCGGGGAAAAAGTCGCGCCCCGGTTTGGCTTTCAGCACGTCAAACAGCACCTTGCCAAACTCTACCGCCTGGGATATCTTTTTGGGTGGTTTGGGTTGTTGCAGCATTGCCAGTTTTTTCCCCAATTCCTCTAACTCCTGGGGGTGCTGCATGTTCATCGCCCAGCAAATGCGTTCTACAGTTCCCAGCAAGTTCACCGCTACAGGATAAGGCGATCCTTTGACATTTTCAAAGATTAACCCAGGCCCGCCTCGTTGCAGCATTCGGTTAGAAATCTCTGCAATTTCTAAATCTGGGTCAACTAAGGCACTAATGCGCCGCAATTGTCCTCTTTCTTCCAGTAGTTTGATGAATCCCCGCAGGTCCCTAGCCATGATTAAGATATGTAAAGGTTAAACTTCCTTCTATTATGGACTTTATAGGCCACTCCCCGCGCGAGTCGGGCTATGCTGAATCATTCTTGCTTACTGTCAGTGACTCATTCTGCCGTTTTAGAGCAAATAAGTATTTATATCTATGAAGCTGTTTTGGAGATGCAGCGACAGCATCCGGAATGGCTGAAAGAAAAGTATCGAAAAGTAACATGGCAAGATGACCGCTATCAGTCTATCTTCAAAGATAGGTTGAAACAAGAACTACTAAATGCTTCTGACCAAAAAGCACAACTGCTTAAAGTTAGAAAATTTTTGCAACTTATTTTGGAAACTAGCTTTTTTGAATCGGCTGAGTTCAAAGTATTAGTAAAGAATCTGCGTCAGATAATTGTTCAGCCGGAAACGCCGTCAAATGGGGATGAAAAATCGGCGGGTGCTATTGCTATCTTACTTTTAGATGCAGAAAACTTACAATTGGATGTAGAAACAGAGAAATTTTTAGAGAAAATATGTACGTATCCGATTCAAATTAAAATTGCGTTTGCGAATTGGCGCAGCATGGGGAGAAAAGACGCTGAATTTCACGAACGTCATTACGAACTAATTCACGTTCCCCCCGGAAAAGACAGCGCCGATTTAAAAATGGCAACTGTGGGATCGTCTATTTTTGTACATTACCCAAATGCGAAAGAAGTATTAGTTTGTTCGTCGGATAACGCGATTATTCATTTATGTACTACGCTGCAAACTCACGGGTTAACTGTATACCGGGTTCGCAAACAAAAAGATGCGATCGCAGTCTTTAATAGCAAGACGGGACAAACTCAAACTCATTCGCTCAAACCGATTCCTGAAATGCCTTCGGTTGAGGAATTTATTGCCTCTTTAAAACAGTTAATTAAAGCCGAACAATTGCGGACTGGTTCTCAGTGGCTCAAGTTATCTAGAATTTCAAATTTGTTTCAAAGTAAGTACCAGTTTACTATTACTCAAGTTGTTGCGACTCACTTTCCAGGGAAAAGAACAAGAGATATTTTCTTCGAGTATCCATCTGAGTTTGTGGCGCATCAAGTTTCCGAGCGATCGCAAGTTTATATTACTTTATTTGAAATGGCTGATCCGAAGGTTTTAAATGGCAATGGTTCAACTCCTGAACCGGATGAACAAAATGATATTGTCAATTCATCTATTAGTTCGCAAGCTGAATTAGAAGAGGCGCTTGTTAATCTGTTGAAAAATTTAACAGCTAAATATTCTAAAAGCGCCATTTCTATGTCAAGCTTAGGAAGTGAATTTTATAAAAAATACGGTAAAACTATTAGTAAGATCATGGATGAATTGAATTTAAACGGTAATTTTCCTAAGTTTATCAAGTCTTGTAGCTCTTTGAAATTGGGGCAAACTAAGAAAGGGTGGCAAGTTGCGATCGCTCAAACAGATGACTAATTGGCTAATGGCTAATGGCTAATTGTCAGAGGGCAGCCATTAGCTATTAGCTATTAGCATTTACACATGATATAAAACCCCCACTAGGAAATCGCGGCAGAAAATACCCCTAAAGGGGTATGTTGAGCTTCACTCTTGACGATCTAAACTTGGTAACAGAAGTTAAATAAAAATAACTAAAAGTTTTTAATTTTAACATAACTTGTGTTTAAAGACAATTTAATCTCGGCTTAACCTAGAATTAGACTGATATTTTCCTTTTCTTAACCCGTAAAGTGTAGCGTGAGAAGTGCTTAATCAAAAATGCATTTCTGCTTAAGGATAGGGATAGTATGGCTTTATCTTCCACTACTTTGCGTCGAGCTGTAGTGGCTTCCGCCGTGACAGTTGGTGTTGTGGGAGGCTTCGTTTACACGGCAACATCCCAAACAGCATCAGTCACACTTAACGGTGCGGGCGCAACATTTCCGGCGCCATTGTATCAGCGCTATTTTCAGCAATTCAGCCAAAGAAACCCGAACATTCGAGTTAACTACCAAGCCGTTGGTAGCGGTGCTGGAGTGCGCCAAATGATTGCCGGAACGGTAGATTTTGCCGGTAGCGACGTGGCAATGAAAGATGACGAAATGCGGAGAGTTGGTCGGGGTGTAATATTTATCCCCACTGCTGGCGGCCCAGTTGCAGTTGTTTATAATCTGCCAGGGGTTAACAACCTCAAACTATCCCGCGAAGCGCTGCCTGGTATTTTTTCCGGTCAAATTACTAACTGGAACGACCCCCGAATTGCTTCTGCTAATCCAGGGGTAAACTTGCCCAATCAACCAATTCGACTCGCAGTGCGTGCAGATAGCAGCGGTACTAGCTTTATTTTTAGCAATCACCTAAGTGCAATTAATCCTTATTTTCGGGGTAGAGTAACTGCTAGCACTACACCCAACTGGCCTGGAAATCCGCTGCGGGGTCAAGGAAATCCGGGTGTTGCCCAAAGTGTGAGACAGACGCGGGGTTCGATTGGTTACGTAGAATTCTCGTTTGCCAAGAGCGCTAACATGCAGATGGCGCAAGTGCAAAATCGCAGTGGTGCTTACGTTGCGCCTTCGATGCAGGCAGCAAACCAAGCTTTGACAGGTGTAGATTTTAACCAAGACTTCCGCGTCAACTTTACTGAATTTGGTAACCCCAACCAAGGTTATCCGATTGTAGGTTTAACTTGGATGATGGTTTACAGACAGTATCCTCAGCCTGGTAAAGCTGATGCAATTAAGCGCTTGGTTCAGTGGGTGATGACCGACGGTCAACAAATTAACGATGACCTCAACTATACGCGCATTCCTGCTCCAGTTGCTAGCAAAGTGGTTCAAGCAGTCAATAGCGGAGTCCGTTAAGTCTTATACCTCAAATGGGACAGACAGGCAAGATGCCT
>DNGJ01000451.1:0-1763 GCA_003486305.1 Cyanobacteria bacterium UBA11371 | reverse complement strand
TAATCTCTTTCTTGTGGGGTGGGTGGGACAGACAGGCAAGATGCCTATCCCACAAGAAAAATTAATCTCTTTGTTGTGGGGTGGGCGTCCCGCCCGCCCGTATATTGGTGCAATAGCTGAGGAATAATGACTAATAACTAAAAGCTATGGAAAATCGCTCAAAGCCATCTAAAAATACCGCTAAAAAGCTTGATGCCCAATTGGACATAACAGCCGGAGGGGGGTTCAATCTTTGGCTAAATCAAGGTTTTACTTGGCTAGTTTATGGGGTTGCTATCTGTACGGCCTTGACGCTGTTTTGGCTCTCCTGGGTGATTTTACAGCAAGCGCTGCCAGCGATTCAACAATTTGGGCTGGGGTTTTTGTGGGGGAGTGAATGGAATATTGGGGAGTTAAAGTTCGGTGCTTTGCCGTTTATTTATGGCACGCTGGTATCGAGCGCGATCGCACTCCTAATTGCGCTCCCCGTGGGCGTTTCGGTAGCCCTAGTCACGAGTGAAGATTTTATCCCGGATTGGGTGCGATCGCCAATTGCATTTGTAGTTGAACTCATCGCCGCTATTCCCAGTGTCATTATCGGACTGTGGGGCATTTTTGTCTTAATTCCCTTTCTGCTCCCCCTACAACAATGGCTATTCGATAGATTCAGTTTTATTCCCCTATTTAGCACCGCACCTTCTGGCCCCGGTTTGCTCACATCGGGGATAGTTCTTGCCATCATGATCGTGCCGACAATAGCAGCAATTAGCCGCGATGTATTGCTAGTCGTTCCCAAAGATTTGCGAAGTGCTTCAATGGCTTTAGGCTCGACTCGTTGGGAAACTATATTTCGGGTTTTATTACCTTCAGGTGCTTCGGGAATTTTGGGTGCTTCTACCCTCGCCTTGGGAAGGGCATTAGGCGAAACAATGGCGGTGACAATGGTGATTGGCAACTCGCCTCAAATTAACCCTTCGTTGCTCGATTTAGCATCTACAATTCCTTCTGTATTGGCTACTCAATTTGCCGAAGCATTAGACCCATTGCATATCGGCGCATTGATGTATTTATCGTTGATTCTGTTTGTTATCACCTTGCTGGTTAACATAGCAGCCGTTCTTTTAGTCAGGGTACTAGGACACAAGCAAGCATAATCGCAATCGCCAATCTAACAACCTATTAGCAATTAGCCATTAGCCATTAGCAATTCATGACCAATCCTTCCTCGAAGTTAGAAACTCCAGAATCAATTATTGCCGAACTCAACAAACCTTTACCTATAGGTCGAACTTTATTCACCTATGGCATGACTGTGTTAGCATTTGCCCTAACGGGTTTGGCGTTGTTACCCCTAGTAGAAATATTGTGGTCAATCCTGCGTCAGGGATTGCCCCAATTGAGTCTAGAAAGCATCACTTCTTTACCAGCACCTGTTGGGGTAGAAGGGCCAAATGGTTTTGGCAATGCTATTGTAGGAACGTTAATTATGGTCGGCATTGCTTCGGCAATTAGCATTCCTTTCGGTTTGTTGACTGGTATCTACTTATCTGAATTTGGCAAAAATTCCAAAACAGCCAGCGGTATTCGTTTCATTACTAACGTTCTGACGGGTATTCCTTCAGTAATTATCGGCGTTTTTGCCTATGCGGTCGTAGTGGTGACTAAAATAGCGATCAACAACGGTCAAATCTTCATAGGACGAGAAGCAGTTGACCAAGGAATAGGGGTGCCGCTGCCTGGTTTTATGGGTGCGATCGCAAACATTTTCGGTTACGATATCAATA
>DNGJ01000449.1 GCA_003486305.1 Cyanobacteria bacterium UBA11371 | reverse complement strand
GGCAAAGTTGCTTTATCTAGCTATCACGGCGACTTGATGAATAAACTATACAGCGATTGGATTTGTATTGAAGCACCGATTAAAAATTGTCATTCTGTAAAAGCCCCGCGCCAAGAAGTTCTTTGGGTTAATTACGCTCTAGAATGTCGGCAACTCTCAACTAATGGGTGCATTACACTGCGAACTTTTTGAATTATGAAAACTTTTGACTGGAAAAATCATATTAGGGAATGGAGCCGTAAACGGATAGAACTACTAACTGAGTCAGAAAAACTAGAGTTACCTCCAAAAGTGCTTGAAGAATGGTATTTAGGCTATCCGGGTGCAACAGAGGAGGAAATTACCAGCGCCGAAGCTTGCTTAGGTGTAAATTTTCCACCTTCTTACCGAGAGTTTCTCACAGTTTCTAATGGGTTGCGTTCTACATCAAAATACGGCATCGAATTTTATTGTGCTGAAAAAGTAGATTGGTATGCTCCGGGTAACCAAGATTTTATAGATGAACTTACCGAAACTTGGCAAATCCCAGTAACAGACGAAGAATACTTTGTTTATGGTGATGAGCAATCTGATTCAGCTTTTCGTCCTGAGTATCTACAAACAGCTTTAGAGATTAGTAGTAAAGATATGGGATTTATTTATTTACTAAATCCTCAAATTGTTACATCTGATGGCGAATGGGAAGCTTGGTTTTGTAGTTTTTCTACAACATTCGGTATACATCGGTATCGTTCATTTAGAGAAATGATGGAACAAGTATTAGGCGATCCAGAGTTTATAGTATAGAATTACGTGGCGATCGCATCATGTAAAGGGTTCAAAATTATACAGAGTTATAGATACAATATGAGATTAATATCATCTTCGGTAGCATCGGTAGCGTCAGCCGGGGCGGGTTTAACAAAATATCTCGTGATTCCACAGAATGGCTGGTAAAACCCGCCCCTACACCATCAAAAATTATCCACTACCTTTGGTAGCGGAAATCATATAAGACGAAAAATTAAGCGTTATAGCTAAGTTGTTCTTAACTTTGCTGAGGGTGAAGTTGCTATATGCCATTGCTTACCAAATTTTTTTCAAATCTAAAACAAATCCAGGCAAAACTGGATTGCCGCTAATAGTTTCTGGATTATCTAAACGTTCAACTTCGCACTGGGGACGATAAATATAAACTCGTCGCCGCTTACAATCTATTAGCCAGCCAAGAACAGCAGCGTTGTCGATATATTCTTGCATTTTGGCTTGCAAAACTTGCAAACTATCGGTGCGAGATCGCAATTCCACCACAAAGTCAGGACAAATAGGAGCAAATCTTTCCTGTTCTTCTTCTGTTAAAGCATTCCATCTTTCTAATTTTACCCACGAAGCATCTGGGGAACGCTCTGCACCATTGGGAAGTTTGAAACCAGTAGAAGAGTCAAAACCAATGCCAGTACCGTCAATATCGACCCAATTTGCTAACTGTTGAATTAACTTAAAATTGCTTCCACCCGTCCTACCTCCAGTTGGCAACATAATCGATAATTCTCCTTTGGCATTGCGTTCGATGCGTAAATCGCGGTTTTGTTGACAGAATTCAAAAAATTGGTCATCTGTTAGTTGAATGACCGGATGCAATCGCAATACCAAAGGCAGAGTTTCACTCATCAAATCTGTCCCGTCCACACTAAGGGTAAAGTTTGCCACAGGAAGATGCCAAAGGCGGCGATCGCAAGTATTCCCTGAATCACTCGCCCCACAATTGTACCGACGACAATTCCTACCCCGGCTTTAAACGCTTGTTGGGTTCTAGGTGCTAATTCTAACTCCCGCCGATACAGAAATTCTCCGATAAATGCTCCCAGTAAAGGCCCCATCAGGATACCCAAAATTGGCCCGCCAAACGGTAACGCTGGTAGCAAACCTAACGTTCCCACAACTAAACCTACCATTGCACCCGTCAAACCCCAATTGCTCGCACCGGCTTGCTTTACTCCCCAGTAAGTAGCGAGCAAGTCAATTCCGATACTGAGGATAAAGACAGCGATCGCTGCAATTAAGGGTATTTGCACGGTACTAAAACCGTGAATCGCACCCCAAACCACGACAGAAATTAAAATCAAGCTAGAACCCGGAATACCGGGAACCACCGCACCAACGACACCCACCAACATCAAAACCACCAGCAGCCAGTAGAGAATCACCATAAACTTTCACGCCTTGTTTAATCAAATTAATACAAAAAAAAGTTTTGGAATGCTTCACCTAAACGGATGAATGTTTTTCTATCTTGCGGTATTGATTCAAGTTTCCACACGTTCGTTCTTCTGCCATTCTTGCAGGGTTACGTCTAGTTTCTCAGCAATTCCCGCTACCCAGTTTTCATCTTGTCGGGTATAGCTGCGGGGAGCATTCGCGCCTAAAATTAACACGCCTTTACTCCCTATAGGCTGGCAGATGACACCTTGGGTATTTTCCGGTAAGTAATCAAATTCAATTTTGCCCGGATATAATTTCAGAGCCACTAAATAGACAGGCTTTTGCTTTTCCAGAACTCGCTTGACAATTGCTCCAGGCTTTACTTCGGAATTTGCCCCTAAAATGCCCCGTCGTAACAAGACTTTGCCGTCATACCAAACAACGATGCTGCGGGTGACGGTATTTGTGAGTAACAGACGAGACGCCCATGCCAATTCTGCTTTTACCGTTTCTGGTAAATCTGACGCGAGTTCAAACCCCTCTTCGCCGATGAGTTGAACTGCGTCAGGCGATCGCGCCTGCACCTGTTGCCACAGCAAGCCGGTTAAAATCAACAGCGCAGACAAAATGACTCCCAGCGCATCGGATCGCGCCTGAGAGTCGGTTATTTGCGGCGTCAAAAAGCGATTGAGCATCAGCAGGGAACCCGCCAACACACCAACAACTATTGGTAACCGCCGCAACACTCTATTTGGGTCATTGGTCATTGGTCATGGGTAATTGGTAATTGGTAATTGGTAATTGGGCATTGAGCATTGAGCATCAGCATGGGGCAAAGATAATTCTCACCTGCTCCTCTTGCTCACCTGCTCCTCTTGCTCACCTGCTTACTTCTCATTCTCCCCTGGCTCGATGATCCGCTGGAACAAATAGCCGGTTCCTCTGGCGGTGAGAATTAGCTCTGGATTGCTCGGATCGTCTTCTAATTTCGCCCGCAAGCGGGAGATGTGGACATCCACCACGCGGGTATCAACGTGACGCTCTGGCGTGTATCCCCAAACTTCTTGCAAAATTTCCGAACGGGAAAACGCTTCGCCCGAACGACTGACTAACAATTCCAGCAAGCTAAATTCCATCCCAGTCAAGCGGATGCGCTCGTCGCCTTTGTAAACTTGCCGCTTGTTTGTATCTATTTTTATATTCGCGACGTGGATAACTCCAGAACTGGGAATCCCTCCGCCACCCGTCTTGTCCACCCGCCGCAAAACCGAGCGGATGCGGGCTTCGAGTTCTTTGGGCGAAAACGGTTTAACTACGTAATCATCTGCCCCCAGTTCCAAACCCGTAATCCGGTCGGCAACATCTCCCAGTGCTGTTAGCATGATAATCGGCACGTCGGATTCTTTACGTAATTCCTGACAGACGCCGTAGCCATCTAGCTTGGGCATCATTACGTCCAGAACGACTAAATCCGGGTCGGCGTGGCGAAATGTTTCTAAAGCTTCTTCCCCATCGGCGGCGGTTACCACATCGTAACCAATCATCGATAGGCGAGTTTCCAAAATGCGGCGAATGCTTGCTTCGTCATCAACCACCAAAATTTTTTCTTTATGGCTTTCCAATTTGGTCAACACTCCTTAAGTCAAATTTCAGATCGTTAATTTTTAGTAGCGTGTATTAAGATCGTACTCGATCGTGTCAGTTTAAGAAGCCTGAAATTCGCGCAGGTGCAGCCTTTCAAGGTTTCTTAAGATTTAAGCTACATGTAGATTCTTTAATGAAAATAAAGAAATGCCAAAGTCTCGAACCTCTTATGTTTGTACAGAATGCGGGGCCGAGTCTACTCAATGGTTTGGCAAGTGTCCCGGCTGCGGCACTTACAACTCGCTAGAAGAACAAATTCTAACCCAGGCAACGAGCCATTCCAGTCGCACTAATTGGCAAGCTACCACCCAGCAAAACGCTAAATCATCAGCCAACACCCCACCTAAACCCAGAATGGCGCTCAAATTTTCCCAAATTACCGAAAAACAGCAAGAACGTTGGTCATCCGGTTACGGCGAACTCAATCGCGTACTCGGTGGCGGAGTCGTTCCCGGTTCTCTGGTATTAATTGGGGGAGATCCGGGTATTGGCAAATCAACGCTCTTGCTTCAGGTAGCCAATCGACTGGCGATGGATTACCGCATCCTCTACGTATCGGCGGAAGAGTCTGGACAGCAAGTTAAATTGAGGGCGTCTCGTTTAGGCGTGGGTATTGCTTTAACCCCCGATGTCGAGTCGGAGGAAAAACCCGCTGCCACCGAGACTGTGGAACCCAATCTCTACGTGTTACCCGAAACCGACTTAGAACAAATTTTACGCGAGTTGGAGTCGCTCAAACCAAATTTAGCTGTAATTGACAGTATCCAAACGATTTATTTACCGACTATGGCGTCGGCTCCGGGTTCGGTGGCGCAGGTGCGAGAATGTACATCGGCGCTGATGCGGCTGGCTAAAAGTGAAGATATCACGCTGTTGATTGTAGGACACGTAACCAAAGAAGGCGCGATCGCAGGCCCCAGAGTCCTCGAACACCTCGTCGATACCGTACTCTATTTTGAAGGCGATCGCTTTGCCTCTCACCGCCTCCTACGTAGTGTCAAAAATCGCTTCGGCGCTACCCACGAAATCGGTATCTTTGAAATGATCGATCGCGGTCTGAGAGAAGTCGCCAATCCTTCAGAATTATTTTTAGGCAACCGGGATGAAGCCGCCCCCGGTACCGCCATTGTCGTCGCTTGCGAAGGTACTCGCCCCCTCGTCGTTGAATTGCAAGCGTTAGTTAGTCCTACAAGTTACGCCTCGCCCCGCCGTTCAACCACGGGTGTGGATTATAACAGACTTTTGCAAATTTTAGCCGTATTAGAAAAACGAGTTGGCATTCCCCTATCTAAATTAGATGCGTATGTAGCTTCGGCGGGGGGTTTAAATGTAGAAGAACCGGCGGTAGATTTGGGAATAGCGATCGCAGTCGTCGCATCGTTTCGCGATCGCATTGTCGATCCTCTTACCGTCTTAATCGGCGAAGTCGGTTTAGGCGGACAAGTTCGTGCTGTTTCTCAAATGGAATTGCGACTCAAAGAAGCTGCTAAACTCGGTTTTAAACGAGCGATCGTGCCCAAAGGACAAAAATTCCCAGAAGATTTAGGGTTAGAAATTATACCAGTATCTAAAGTATTGGATGCGATCGTTGCCGCGATACCCGCCCAACCCCGCTTCGGCAGTAACGACTTAGAATCTGAGGATACAGACGCAGACAGCGATGAATTTTAGCTAAATCCAAAAGAAGCCCCACGTCCTACACGAAGTAAGCTAACCCCCGGCTGAAGCGCGGGGGCTTTCGCTCCCTGGCTCAATCGGCTGGTCTTGTCGTAGCCCTGAAACGTCACGATTCAAAGAACACGCTAGTTCCGAGCCTCCAGGCTGGCTTACTAATACAGCCCCAAGTTTGGAAATATTGATTGCACCGTTCAAATCAGCATCACCATGCCAGCCGCGTCCACACTTAAACCGCTTGTCACTCCGCAATCCAATATGGTTGCAGACGTGGCAAGTTTGCGACGTGTAGGCAGGCGGCACCGCAATCACTTCGATGCCTGCTACAAGTTGAAGCGCAAAGATGGTCAACTTATAGAAATAGAAAGATTCTTCCCCAGTTCCAAAACTTGTTCATGCTGTGGTCACGTCCTTGATGAGTTAACACTCGATATTCGTGAATGGAATTGTCCATCGTGTGGTACTCATCATGACCGTGATGGTAATGCAGCACTGAATATCAGGAATGAAGGAATTCGCATATTATCTATGGGCGGAGGGAACCCCGCTCTTGCCGATCGAGGCTGTGTAAGACCACCTGCATAGTCTGAGTAAGGGGCAACGGTCAATGAAGTCAGAAGCCCACACCGTACCCGATAGGATCGGTGTTGGGTAGTTCACCTATTCCCGCAAGGAGGC
>DNGJ01000024.1:17912-30121 GCA_003486305.1 Cyanobacteria bacterium UBA11371 | reverse complement strand
AGCCGCTATCATCTGAGGAAACTCAGCCAAAATATAACGCTTGGGGAAAGCTGACTACTAAAAAATCAATTACTGAAGCAATTGCTAAAATGCGACAACTGCGGCAAGCAGTGGCATTGGATAAAAGTTCAATTCGCGAAATGATTGAAGAGGGGCGCAGATTTTAATGCAGTTTGTATTAGATTGTTCTGTTCATCCTATTGGCATGGTGGAAATGGATAAGATTGTGAGTGCAAAAAGATGTTGGGTAACATGCGTCATCGCACTATTGTAGGGCAGGGGTTGGGGATTGAGGCTCTACTATTTTTTCTTCGGCTTGACTTGTGAGATAGAGGGTATCCGGACTAAAATCTTGATCGTGGGGCCATTGAATGCTGCCAAAGCTAAGTTTGACTTGTTGAAAATCTTCGATTTTTTGAAGTTCGGTAAATCTTCCTTTGTCGAGATAGGGAGTGACATCAAAGCGGCGAATTTCGCCATTACTAAAGGTGAGGCGAAGTTGATAGTTTTCTAAAGGTTCGACTTTGATGACTTTGGGAGACATATAATTACTCCAGCTTACTGGAGAGGGTTGATGCGTGAAGACTTGTTGCCCATTAACTTCAGGATACTGGTAGATTTAGAGAGCCGCTTCACCGTTACTATCTGCTACTTGCATTTGCCGCAGAACGGCTGCTTGGATTTTGGCATCAAAGTCGGGATCGTCTACGGTCGTAATAATATGGCGCGGGCGGTCACCTATCCTATCCAAATAGGCTCGAAGAGCCATTTTGTCTTCACGATGTCTGAGAAAATATTGTCTTAATTCCTCATCAGACATAGCAGCATAGTTAACTTGACTCATCAGAACACCTCCCCATTTGGAGTAATCTGGAATTCAAGGTTTTCGCTATTTCCTGCCAAAACATAGAGGTTGCTTGTTCGGTCATCAATGCACACAAGATGTATCGGCTGAAGCATAATATACGTTAGCCAATAGCTAAGACGATATAAACCTCTCAGTTGGGCATTAGTAGGCATTCAAACCACTGATTCCACACGCCAATTATTCTAGCACCTGCCGTCAAGGGTAGCGATGGGTCGGATTATCTCTGTTTCTTTTGGTGGTGCGATCGCATAGTGTGACGTAGGCGATCGCGCAGCTAGCCGCAAGGCAATATCGCTATCCGTCAAATCATCGCATTGGTATGGTGGAAATAGATAAGATTGTGAGAGAAAAAAGATGTTGGGTGTCCTTGTTTCAATCTAGCCTAGAAAAAAGGGCGATAATGCTACGCATCGCTTAGGCGATCGCACTATGTTGTGTTGTTTTCTTCATTCACCGTTATTGACGGTATTAAGCTCTTCAGGCGACACTACTGGAATCTGGGCACCAACAAATCCAGAGGCATCGCGAGTCACTATCGCATCCACGCTATGCACGACTCCACATACATACTGCACGGCATCCTCGAAATCGCGAAAATTCAGTGAAATTGCTCGTTCCAGCACCTCTCTATCTACTGGACAGATGTTTAAATCTGTTAGGATTTGGGCAATCGCATCTTGAGCCACTACCGCCCCTGCTGCTTTACGAACTATGTAATAGATGTTGGTAATCGTCGTTGCTGCAATAAATCCCTCAATCTCTCCAGCATCAATCCGCTCAAATAGTGCCGCTGCATTTTCTACAAATGGCTCTCGCTCTTGTAAGAAATCAAGAACTATATTGGTATCAATTAAAACTTTCATTACTTATATTTTTCTGTGAGGTAGGTAGCATAATCTTCTTTAGGATCGGTACGATCTGCTGCCACCGAACTCTTGGCAATTCCTCGCAGCCGAGACAGATTTCGCGGCTTCAACATAGGGAGTGTTTCCCGTTTTAGTGACTCTAGAATAGTTTGCACTAACTGCCAGCGATCGCTAGTTGGCAATTGCAGTATTTCTTTTTGCAATTCTTGTAATGTCATCTGTATTAAATATACCAAGCGTGAATTTTACCTTTATTGTACCGCAGATAGCGATCGCTCTTTGTTTTGGTTATGCGATCGCGCTTTCGGTTGGGAGGCGATCGCTAGAGAGTCCAATCATCGCATTGTCATGGTGGAAATGGATAAGATTGTGAGTGAAAAAAGATCTTGGGTTTACTTGCTTTACGGTTGGTATTTGCCGCGAAAGCTCAGGTCATGGCTCATTGAGTTCAGGTGTCACTAATTCCTGCGGACGTACAACTTTAATGCTTGAAGTGACTGCAAAATCAGTTGGATTGAAGGTCAGAAGATGTGTAATTCCATTTGCCAGCATGACGGCAATCAGACGGGCATCGTGAGTACGTTTACCCATAATTTTATTAGTTGTGACCACATCTAACCAATTTGGAAAAATTTGTGGGGATTCTTCTAGCAATGGGAACCGATTAAGAAGCTCGTCTATTATGTTTCGCGTTTTTTCTGTATTCCATCCTAAGCCATTCACTTCAACTGGTCTTGTTGCAACTACCCAAAGTTCTATCAATACTTGCGCTGTCAGAAAGCATTCATCCCCTTGGTTTAGTAAACAAGACACTGCTTCTGTTGCCAGATGATGTTGAACGTCGGAAGGGTTACAAAAACGCAATACAACATTGGTATCTAGCAGATATTTTGTCATTCTTCGTAAATCAGATCGCGGCTAAAAGCTTCATCAGATAAGCTCACATTTGTTCTAGGAAGTTGAGAAATCCAATCGCGAAACTCCCTAGCCCGTTCTGCTGGTGTTGCCGTTTGCCAAAATGGCACAAAAGATAATGTAACTCGCTCAGATTCAGACTCAATCAATGTGATAAAATCGGCAATTTTTTTAAGTTGGTCTTCGTTAAGTCTGTCTAATTCCTGCTTAAGCTTTTCTCGCAACATAACTGATGGTTGGGTTAAAACATATTTATTATATCGTAAATTGCCAATTTCACGCTATGCGTGAAGCGAAGCTATCGCTCCAAGAATCGCTCTTGATTTTGGTTCAAGCGATCGCGTAGCGTGCCGGAGACATATCGCGCTTTCGGTTGTGAGGCGTTCGCGCAGCTAGCCCTTGGCATATCGCTTGAGAGTTCAATCATCGCATTGGCATGGTGGAAATGGATAAGATTGTGATTGAAAAAAGAGGTTGGGTTTGATGAATTCAACCCAACCTACACTATCACTATTGGCTCTTGCTTTTGGTGTTTTTTTCAATTACTACAGTTCCCGCAATCAAATCATGAAGTGCCTGACTCTTTTCAGTGAAGGGAACTGGAAGAAAGTCAGCTAGAGCAAACGCAGTGAAGAATACAAAAGCAAAATACCTTCCGGTTGCCCTGGCAAAAGAAATTTTATTTCCATTTAGGTCAGATACAGTAAGCCCAAAAGCTCTTTTACCGAGCGTTGCCTGTCTAGGAGAGTTATGATTGATCGAGTGGTAAAGCCAACCCACAATGATAAATATCAACCAAAACAGTTGATCGCTAGCTTCAGAACTGGTCGTAACGCTTGTTAATAGCGCTGAAAAAAACGCCAATAGTAACGCATAGACGATTGTGGTTAAGACAAACCAGATAAGCAAATCGAGGAGAAAAGCCAAGAAACGCTTTCCAATGTTCGCATACTGCATTTCTAAAATCCTTAATGGCTGAACACAGACATAGAGCTTTAGGATACTGCCCTTACCAATAGCTTGAATGGCATAAGTATTAATTAGACTGCAACTGCGGTCTAACACACCATTACAAGATATAAAACGGCAAGCGCTTAATGCCTAAATTTATGCTTTAATACTCTTCACCAGAATCATAGATAAATCCAGGCTTTGTCTGCCTAAAAAATGTTTAATTTTGCCGACATTTTTCCCGTAAATTCACTATTTTTAATCTAGCTTTGTACAAAAATGTACAAAAATGTACTAAAAAGTCGCGAAATGTGAGCTATAATACACAAAATCCTCACATCTTCCTGCCCTGATGAATCTTAAAGAAGCGTTAAAGCTCGCTGATGAGATAGTATTTGCCAAAACGGGTCAGCACCTTGACGATTTACAAGAAGCGGTACTGCGAGGAACTCTACAACGCGAGACATATAAGCAAATAGCTAAGGATTTTGACTGTTCTGAAAGTAGCGTCAGGAATGCGGGATCGGAATTATGGCGGATACTTTCAGAAGGGTTAGGGGAAGATGTTAGTAAATCGAATTTACGCTCGGCAATGGAGAGGTTGCAAGTCTCCTTATTTTCAAAATATTTTGCACAAGATTCTGTGCAAATAGGTTGCGTTAATTATTGTGGAGAAGCTAGACACCCGCCAGATCTACCAAACTCACGCAATGACAAAATATCTAACCGAAAACAAACTGAAAACTCGCATGAAGATTTAAGCGAGATGCCGGAGTTGGGTGCTTTTTACGATCGCATCCCCGAACTAGAAACCCTCACCACCTGGATTTTACAACAACGCTGTCGCCTAATAGCCCTCACCGGCATCAGCGGTATCGGCAAAACCGCATTAGCAGCGAAACTCGTTCAACAAATAAAAGATGACTTTGAATACGTAATTTGGTGCAGTCTAAACGAATCCCACACCCCTGACGAATTTCAACATAAACTGATACAGTTTTTCTCCGAATCAGAAAAGCAAGATTCGCCTGCAACTAACCAAAAACCTTTACCCCTAATTAAATATTTACAAAAACATCGCTGTTTAGTAGTCTTAGATGACGTTCACAATCTTTTCAGTAGCGGCGAATTGGCAGGAAAGTATAAACCAGGATACGAAGAATATCGCTCTTTTTTCAAACAGATAGAAACATTATCCCATCAAAGTTGCTTTCTGTTAATCGGTTGGGAACATCCGAGAGAAGTGACTCAAGTTAAAAGCCAAAATACTCCTATTCGTACTTTACAACTCTCTGGTTTAGATATCGCAGCGGGACGGGAAATATTGAGAGATTACGGATTAGCAGAAATCGATAACTCAGAAGCACTGATTCACCGCTACGAAGGCAATCCGTTATGGTTAAAAAGCGTGGCGACTCAGATTCTTGAGTTGGGAATCGGCGCGATTGAGTTATTACCAAATGATACGATATTGTTACCGGAAGATTTGAAAGATGTTTTACAACAGGTGTGCGATCGCATATCCGCCCTAGAAAAACAAGTCCTCTCCTTATTAGCAAAAGAAATAGCTCCCATCAACCTAGCAAAATTGCTAGAAAATAGCACAATTCCGTCATCAGATTTACTAAACGCGCTACAATCTTTATCGCGTCGCTGCTTGATAGAACAACAAGCAAATAGTTACATTCTGCCACCTGTATTGAGGCAGTATATCAAAGGAATGCCTATCGATGAATAACTACCGGCGTTCCTACTGAAGCCCAATCGAACAACCTTTCAGCGCGATCGACTCTGACATTAACGCAACCGTGGCTGACTGGCGTACCAAATTGATTATGCCAGTAAGCGCCGTGAATCGCATAACCTCCCGAAAAGTACATCGCGTATGGCACATTAGGAACGTTGTAATCTTCGCCTCGCATCCGATCCGAGATGCGTTTAATTTGAACCGAAAATACACCCGTCGGGGTGGGAGTTGCAGCTTTACCAGTGGAAACAAGATAGGAAAAAACTTGCGTTGAACCTTCCCAACCAATTAGGCGTTGATCTGAGAGGTCAACTTGAATCCAACGACGAGGCGATCGCTTGAGTGTCCCAATAGTTTGAGCAATCCGATTTTGTCTAGTTCCCGCTGACTCTGGTACCGCTATAGCCGGGAAAGAAATCGCACACAAAGCAGCAAGAGATAATGCCGTACTTGCCCACAAAATACCAGTCTTAGCTTTCATTGCTTTTAACCTCCTCAATTCCTTTCCGGAGGTTAACTACAAACTTTGGAGCGCCAATTTCAGCAAGTTGGATAATTTTTTAATGGTAAAAGGTTTTATATCATGTCCGCTTCCATCGGTTGTGTATATTTTCTCTTTGTGTAGGGGCGGGTTTTACCAACCAATCTGTGGAACCACGAGAAGTTTAGATAAATCCGCCCCGGTTTACGCTACCGATGCCACCGGACATGATATTATATCATGTCCGCTTCCATCGGCACCGATCGGGGGGCGGGTTTATCAACACAATTCGCTTGGAATCAAAGGTATCTGGTAAAACCCGCCCCTACGACGCAATTAACCACACGAGTAGAGACGTTACATGTAACGTCTCTACTACCGGACATGATATTACGAGAGTTTTATTGTAGGGGCGGGTTTTACCAACAATTAAGTGGAACCACTTGCATATTTCGTTAAAGTAGCCCTTACTCGTTGGGCCCGCCCCGGCTTACTTTTGCCTTTTACCTTTTAATTAATCGTGTACAACTACCGGCGTTCCCACCGAAGCCCATTTAAACAACCATTTAGCGTGATCCACCGCTACGTTAATGCACCCGTGGCTGACGGGAGTACCAAATTTGTTATGCCAGTAAGCACCGTGAATCGCATAGCCTCGATGGTAATACATGGTATGAGGCACGTTCGTGACATCGTAACCAGGCCCGGTCATTCGGGTACTGACATGCTTGGTTTTAACCGCAAATGTCCCGACGCGGGTGGGGGTTGCACGTTTTCCAGTGGAAACAATCACCGCGTAAACGGGTGTTGATCCTTCCCAAGCAATTAGTCGTTGACTTGAAAGGTCAACTTGAATCCAGCGTTGTTCGGATTCTTGCAAAGAGAGAATTTTGTTAGCGATTTTATCTTGTGCTGAAACAGTATTGGATGGGGATGGTTTCGACAAAGCCCTTGGGGATGGTTTTGACCAAGCCGAAAATGCACCCATGCTTAGCACAGTAGCGACAGCTAATGCCGAAGAACAACGCAGCCAGAAAGAAGAGATCGATTTTTTCATTTTTGCATCACTCCTCAGACAGAAAATTTAAAACTGGCTGCCCTAGTTTTTGCAGCGATCGCAGCAAAAACTAGGGCATAGTTTTTTTTATGGTAGATCGAGCTAGTCGGATCGGACACTTTAAGTTAGATTTTCGCGCAAGCGATATGCCTTGTAGCGGATGCTTTCCCAATCTCCGAGTTGGAGTAATTTTTGAGGAAATAATTCACCGGCTAATCCTACCGCGATCGCACCTGCTTTAATAAATTCTTTCGCATTTTCCAGCGTTACGCCCCCAGTGGGAATGAGGGGAATCTGACCCAGGGGCGCTTGCAAGCTTTTAATATAGCTTACTCCTCCTACCGCAGAGATGGGAAAGACTTTGACGCAACTCGCACCCGCTTGGTCTGCGGTGACAATTTCCGTTGGTGAAAGCGCGCCCGGTATGATGGGGACGCCAGCTTCTACTGCGGCGTGAATCAGGACTGGATTAACGTGGGGTGTAAACAGGAACTGCGCCCCAGCTGCGATCGCTTGTCGCAGCTGGAGAACGTCTAATAGAGTCCCACTTCCGATCGTACAGTCTGGAAGTTCCGCGCGCAGATTGCCAATCAATTCTGCTGCGCGATCGCTATTCCAGGTTATTTCAATCAGTTTCATTCCCCCCGTCGCCACCGCCAGCGCCATTTGACGCCCTAACTCCATTTCTGGGGCGCGGATGACTGCGATCGCTCTTTCCGACCGCAACAGCTTTAGCCAAATCTCCTTATTATACATCTTTTCTCGCTCTTTCTTCGTTTATTTTATCACTCTCAACTGCTTTTAATATTTCTTGATTTCTTTTTTATTTACTTTATATTAGTTAAAATAAATAAAAATTAAGTTTGAGGGGTTCAATAATAATACTTTCCCATAGAAAGCAGTTGCTTTGTTGACCCCAACAAGATCGAGGGGGATTTTGCTTACTGGGGGCGAGTAAAGGGGGATCGCTGCCGAGAGCGATCGCTAGCCCGATTGCACAGTTTTACCACGACGGGAATTACGCAAACAAACCCGGTTTCTAGGAAAAACCATTGGTTTGGAAACGAGAGAGCGACGCAGAAACCGGGTTTGTTCGACAAACCCGGTTTCTCAGCCCCTAGACAGAAGAAATTTATCGTATTTTTTTATAAGGTTTATGAGAAAATTACACATCTACTTTTTGGCAGATTTATCCAACAGTTAAAGAACGAGAAAAATCGGCGGGAGAAAAACAGAGGAAATTCAGTCCGTAGTAGGAGGAAAGCTAGCAAAAATATCAATAAATTAAAGAGTATCAGATGCGAAAAATTAGAGGAACAGTGGCATGGCACTTCTAAAATTAGAAGATTTCGATCCAAACTATCGCGAAACATTTGAAGGCGACGATGTAAAAGGGCTGGGCGTCTACGCAGAAGGCGATGAAAAGATTGGCACGGTTAGCGATGTGCTAGTCGATGAAAATGGTCATTTTCGGTATTTGGTGGTAGACTTAGGTTTTTGGATTTTTGGCAAGAAAGTATTGCTGCCAATTGGTCGTACCCGCATCGACTATAACGCGGATCGCGTATATGCGATTGGGATGACTCGAGAGCAAGCAGAAAACTTGCCAGAATATAGCGATCGCATGACAGCGGATTACGATTACGAAGAGCGAGTCAGAGGCGTTTACCGCACTCAACCTGTAGAAGCATCCGCACCCGTTGACACTACAGCTGACTACTCAACATACGATCGCAATAGCTACAACTACGATCGCGAACCCAATTTATATGGCTTGAACGATCGCGATCACCAAACCTTCAGACTTTACGAAGAACGACTGATCGCTAACAAAAACCGCTACAAAGCAGGAGAAGTAGCAGTTGGTAAGCGCATTGAAACCGAAA
The DNA here is from genome assembly GCA_003486305.1 of Cyanobacteria bacterium UBA11371. GTDB lineage: Bacteria > Cyanobacteriota > Cyanobacteriia > Cyanobacteriales > Aerosakkonemataceae > Microseira. Next base: position 21,350 of record DNGJ01000024.1, on the reverse strand, counting down.
CCGCAAGAGTTTCCGTTCCCATCGAAAAAGAACGGGTTGTAATTGAGCGAGTTACCCCAACAGACGCTGGTACGGTAGTTAATCCTGGTGAAGTTGCTTTCCAAGAAGGTGAAGTAGCGCGCGTCGAACTCTACGAAGAAACTCCCGACATTCACAAAGAAGCCTTTGTGCGCGAAGAAGTGCGAGTCCGGAAAGTCGTAGATCGCGACACAGTTGAAGCTCAAGAAACCATTCGTCGGGAAGAATTAGATGTGAATACCGACGGAACTCCTGTCGTTGAGCAACCCGGTAACACCCGTTCCGACCTAATTTAAGCAGCTTGCCTCACGAGCGCGATTTAGTCTAAAAGTAGGGTGCTAACACAAGTACCCTACTTTTAATAAAAATACTTGCTTTCACGAAGGTTTAAAAAAATGACTAACACAACGTCCATCAACAAACTGGAAAGTTACCAGCACAATCTTCGGATAAAAGTATTGATGGAAAAATTGAAGAGTAAGCTCAAAAATTTTTCCATCTTAGACAAGCAAGGGTTTGTCATGGGGCGAGTAAAGGATGTGGTGATAGACTCGGCGCGTCAGCTAAACTTAGTTGTATCTGAAGCTGATAATTATAACGAATCCCGCTTGTTTTTATTAAGAAGCAGCCACATTCAGCAAGTAGACTCGGAAAATAAATCGGCAATCGTAGACCTGAGTAAAGCAGAAATAGAGCATTTGCCTGAATATATACCCGCCGAAAAGCAAAATGCAGAGCCTAAAATAACAACAGATAAACCCACAGAAATGGCTCGCGATATTTCACAAATGCCCGCTGTAACTGAATCACAAGATGGCTCACCGGAATATTCCGAACCTCTGGATGTAGTCGAAGAAGAAGTGATTCGATTACTGGAAGAAAGACTTGTAGTTGACCTCAAAAAACAGAAACTGGGCGATGTAGTTGTCCGCAAAGAAGTTGAAACCAGAATCATCCAAGTTCCAGTCCGACGCGAGAAACTAATAGTAGAACAAGTTGGGCCAGAACGCAGACAATTAGCAGAAATCGATCTAGGACAACCCGAAGAAATCCCTGAAGTTCAACAAACTGAAATTGCTAGCCAAGATAATCAGCCAACTGTTAGCGGCGTATTTAATTCACCAAGAACGGCTAGTTTGCTGTTAGATGCAATTTCCAAGCAGCGAAATCACAAATGCAAGTACGTGCGCGTGGAAATTGTCCTCGAAGATGACACTCATCAGCAAACTTATCAAGATTGGTTTAATCGCTGTTCTGGGCAGTAAGATCTTGTAGGGGCACGGCAGGATGATAATGTTGCGTAGCCGTGCCCCTACACCGATATGCGATAGCAAGATTGCTAGCGAGGGGTTCTAGATGCAGTGCTGTTGGTGCGATCGCATCCTATACTACAGATAAAGTACCTCGCTGCGCGCCATGAGCCTTTGCATTAACCCCATCTGCCCTCAACCAGACAACCCAGCCGATGGTAACAGCCGCTTCTGTCAAGGTTGCGGTTCACCCCTAGAAATAGCGGGGCGATATCGGGTAACTCGCCTTTTAAGCGATAAAACAGGCTTTGGCAAAGTATATGAAGCCTACGAAGGTAACACCCCCAAAATTCTTAAAGTACTCAAAGAAAACCTCAACCGCAACCCCAAAGCCGTAGAATTATTCGAGCAAGAAGCAGCCGTATTAGGACAACTAGATAACCCCGGCATTCCCAAAGTCGATTGCTATTTCCAATATCAAACCAGAAATGGCATCCGCTTGCACTGCATCGGCATGGAAAAAATCGAGGGCGTCAACTTAGAACAATGGCTTGAACAACGAGGCAATCAACCAATTAGTCAAGACCAAGCCCTCAATTGGTTAGAACAAATAACAGCAATTTTACATCTAGTCCATAGCCAGCAATATTTGCATCGCGATATTAAACCATCTAACATCATGCTGCGTCCCAACGGACAGCTAGTATTAATCGACTTTGGCACCGCCAGAGAAATGACTTATACCTACCTCGCCAAGATCGGCGGCGGAGAAAGAATAACCGCAATTGAATCATCGGGATATACAGCACCCGAACAAGCATTTGGTCAAGCAATACCCCAGTCAGATTTCTATTCTTTAGGACGCACGTTTGTCTTTTTACTAACAGGAAGACACCCTTTAGATATGTACGATAGCCGCAACGATGTATTAAATTGGCGCGGTTATGCCACCCACGTTTCGCCGTTACTCTTAGATTTAATCGATCGATTAATGGCAAAAGATATAAAACAGCGCCCCGCCAATACGCAAGATCTTTTGCGACGAATCGCAGACATTAAACGCGAACTAACTGAAACTGTCAATGTAGGCGGAATCAGTAGAGATACAACATTCGTGCCAGCAGTACCGCCCCCAAATAGGAGAAATACAACGTTAATACCAACCTTAGTGCGCTGGGTTGGTGGTCTAGCATTACTCTCAACTTTACTGCGCTGGATTAGGACAAGAACAACAACTTTATTGCCCTCTCCCCGGCGGCAAGAAAACGATAAATTACCCGTTCTTGGTATAATTGCCGCGCTGTTGATAGCCTTGGGATTAATTGGTTTAACTGCTTTAGCTTTGAGTGGTATAAACCGCATTAATAATATAGTCACTCAAAGACCCGAAAGAAAAGGTAAAGTAGATTATTTTCCATACATAGAAGGTGCAGATAGTCAAGGGAGAACAGCCGAATTTAGCGTTGCGGTTCTTTCGGTTGAATATAAATGGTCTTTTGGCAGTACTTATCAGATTCAACATAACAACCAAATTATCACCCTTGAAGAGTTAAGAAAGAACCTGGAACAAGAAGGCATCCGCAGAATCATGCAAAACCCAACTGAAATTATATCGGTGGGAACCGCTTCTTGTGAGGGCAATTTAGCAGAAGAAGAACTGCGGGCTTCTCAAAGAGCGCAGCAAATACAACTTGTGGCGAAAAAAATCTTTCGTAATGTGCGTAGCGTCGAAGGTTATCGCTTATTAAATTTAGGGCAATTTAGACGGAGTGGTTGTCAGGCGAATCAAGATTTAACTTCATACCAAAGAAGCGTGATAATTATTGGAGTTAGAAACAAAACACCAGGCGTAAATGTGGATGAAGCATTGCGGGATAGGTTAGAAAAGAAACCCTTCGCCGACTTCAAATTAGAAGATTATTCCCTTGGTTCGCCGGATAAATTTAAGACAATTTCTAGTAATTTGTAGCAAGTTAAGTAGGGTGCGATCGCGCGATATCTTTCCCTTTTTATCATCGCCTGTAGGGACGCAATCAACAGATCTTGGCTGTGACAAATAGATTTTGGATGCCGTGTCCCTACCTGATTTGGTGATATATGGTGCCGGATTTTTTTAGATGCGATCGCGCGTACATCAAAGATCTTGTCGGGGCGGGTTTATATAAATTGT
>DNGJ01000024.1:0-17729 GCA_003486305.1 Cyanobacteria bacterium UBA11371 | reverse complement strand
TCTTGTCGGGGCGGGTTTATATAAATTGTCGGTTGGAGTTCAAATCCTTTGGTGAAACCCGCCCCTACATTTTCAACAATTACCAATTACCAATTACCAATTACCCATTACCCATTACCTCTTTTGCGCCACAATATGAAAAATATGCCAATGCTTCGGTTCCTCCAATGCTGTTTTTCCGTCTTCTTCTTCGATTCTAAACATTTCAATTTCAAATGGTTCTAGTAACTTTTCTGCCTGTTCTTGGGTATGATGGGTGTGGGTGGGAATACTTGCCCAATCGTCTCTATCCCCAAATAATTGACCGCAAAAACGACCTCCCGGACGGAGACTTTGGCAGATTTTATCCCACAATTCGGGGAAATATTCGGGTGGACAAAAGGGCAGGGTAAAGCTAGCATTAATTAAATCGGTTTGGGGCCAAGTCGCTGCTTGAAATTTGGCGACTTGTGTGGTTAAATTATCAATATTTGGCAAGTCTTCTCTCGCTAGCATCCGGTCAAAGGCTTCGGGATTGCCATCGATGGCTAAAACTCGCCAACCTCGTCTGAGCAGTTCCACGGTATCCCGACCTTCGCCGCATCCCAAGTCTACCGCGAACCCTGGAGTTTCAAAGCGTTCTAATGCGGCTAAAAGGGTAGGACGGGGGGGTCTTCCGGCGACGGCTTGGTAGTATTTAGGCCATTTGTGTTCAAAATCCTGGGATTGGGGCTGTTCTAGCATGACGATAAATCGAATGTCTTTCGCCACCTGAGTTTAACAAAGGCTGCGGGAGACTAAAGTCTGAGGGGATACAAACCCGCAGGTAGGGAAGGGGTTTGGGGGGTGCGATTCTTGGAGCGATAGCTTCGCTTCACGCGAAGCGTGCCGGAGGCATATCGCTCGATTAAAAATGTCAAGAAAGGTATCTAGATCTATCTGTCCCATTACAAAATCTGATACGGCTTGATTTGGGCATACTCAAAGGTCACCTCACCGATCGGGCGTCGCCGTCTCTTGCGCCGTCTTTCACCTAATACCATCTCTGTACCTGGGTTAACAGCGAAGCTGCGATCGCTCTTGCTGTGATTGATGCATTCTGGGTCAAAGACTTTATCTGCAAGTGCTACTACCTTTTGAACTACCCTGATGCCTTCTGTCTTGTTAACAACATAAAGCTTTAACTCAAAACCATCTGAAGGTTTATAGTACGTCACGATTTCTGTTCCTTTACGCCATTGAAAATTAGGGGTCGCGCTGCTATAGCTGGGACATTTACTCGTACATTTCTTACAATTTGGAATCCTCGTGCGCCTAATCAAGATATACAACTTGATGTTTATTACGAAAATCGTACAGCCAGATTCAGTATTCCAATTACTCCTGACCGACCACCACCAGATGATGATGATGAGGAAGATCCACCACCTTGCGATATTCCAATTACCAGTGATTTTGAATTTGGTTATTTTTGTCTCACCAGAGTAGAATCCGATAGATTGATCGGAGATCTACCAAACAGAAACATTGAACAAAATTTGGAGAGATTCAGATGACGCGAAGCTATCCCCCTAATCGCGGTTCTAGTGAATACTCAAACAGCTTTTGGATGAAGAATTTGCTAAGAAGCTAACAGAAGGTGAAGTAATAGGCGTTGTTGGTGCTGTTGCGGCAGGTAGCAGCGCAACTCTTAGGGTTGTTTCAAGCAATAACGTTATTCAGAAAGGTAAACGGATTTTATCAAAACGCTGAAAGCCTTACTCAGAGCCTAATGCATTAAAAGCGGGCGGCGGGAATCGAACCCGCGTCTTTAGCTTGGAAGGCTAAGGTATTACCATTATACCACGCCCGCAGGGCAAGGAATTTTGCCTGCAACTTAACTAATATAACACAATTTCCCAGGAAGGACAACAGCTTCACGCTTTTATTTCTGGATCTACCCAGAAAGTAAGAACGGTTTCATCGACGCCTTTGAGTTGCAGGGGACTGCCCTTAATAATTTCATCCTCCTTTAAATAATCTGCTACTGCCGCAGAAACCAGGATGCCATTGGGTTTGGCGGCTTCTTGCAGGCGCGAGGCAATATTGACTGTGGGGCCAATCGCGGTATAGTCGGAGCGCTGGGCGCTGCCGAACATGCCTACTACCGCGGTTCCCTGGTGAATGCCGCAGCGAAACTGGACTTCGGGGATGCCCTGTTCGCTCCAGCGGGCGTTGAGTTTGCTTAGGACTTGTTGCATTTGTCGCGCGGCGGCGATCGCACGCCTTACCTGTTCGTTTGGCGTCATGTCTTCCGGGGCGCCAAACAACGCCAACACGGCATCGCCCATAAATTTATCCACCGTGCCGCCGTTATCGAATACTACCTTGGTCATCGCTTCCAGGTATTCATTTAACAACTCGGCAATGCGGCGCGATCGCAATGTATTCGACAGTTGCGTAAATCCCACAATATCGCTGAATAAAATCGTCACCAATCTCGGTTCCGGGCGCAAATCGAGCATCAGCCTTCCCGACGCTGCTCCCTTCACCATTGCTGGGGGTAAAAAGCGCTTCAGTACCGACTCGGTGAGGTAAGTATTCAACTCGCTGACTCGGCGCTCGTTTTCCTTGAGCGCCAACAAATTCCGCACTTCTGCCAACAATTCTCGGTCGTTAAACGGCTTGGCTAGGTAGGCATCTGCCCCCATTTCCGCCCCTTCGATGCGGGTATCGTCGTCAACTTTTGCCGTCAGCAGGATCATCGGCGTTCCGGCTAAATTTTCATCCTCTCGCACCATCCGGATCAAATCCCAGCCTGACACCACGGGCATCATCAAATCCGTTACGATTAGTTGGGGCTGCTTGCTTTTCGCCAAACTGTAACCTTCTGCCCCATCGCGGGCGGTTAACACTTCAAACCCGCTAGAACGTAAAATTCGGGATACATAGGCGCGTAAATCCGGATTGTCATCGACGACCAAGATCGTGCGGGAGATCGAAGACTCCTCGCCTCCACTCGACTCCTCTGTTTTTGACTCTTCTAATAGTTCTAAATCTGCCAATTCTACCGCCGCGCGGGAAAGTTCTACTTGCGTTTGTACTTCCAGCACCTGGTCGATGGGTAGGTGCGCGGTTCCAGTTTGCAGCCACACGGTAAAAGTGGTTCCGGCTTCATAAATCGACTCGACGGAAATTTGACCCCCGTGGAGTTCGACTAATTCTTTCACCAAAGCCAAACCTAAACCGCTACCTTCATAAGAACGATTCACCGATCCTTCTGCTTGACGAAATCGCTCGAATAAGTGGGGAATTTGCTCGGTGCGAATGCCAATCCCGGTGTCTTTAATTTGAATGCGAATGTGATCGCCAGCCGGTTCGACTTTAATCGCAATTATCCCGCCAGAGTTGGTAAATTTCATAGCATTTGACAATAGGTTGTAAAGCACCTTGTCAAATTTTTCCGGGTCTAAATAAACCAGGGGACAGGATTTTAATTCGCTCACCAAACGCAAATTTTTTTTCTCGCAATAGGGGCGGAATGCTTCCACAATTTGAGCGATCATTTCGCTCAAATCGCAAGGTCGAAACCTGGCTTGCACTCGACCGGCATCGATGCGCTGGATATCTAACAGTTGGTTAACGAGTCGCAGCAGGCGGCGACAGCTTCGCAAAGCGATTTCTGCTTGTTCGTAAGGCAAATCTTGTTTTTGCGATACAACAGATTCTAAAGGCCCCATCATTAGAGTTAAAGGGGTGCGAAATTCGTGGGAAATATTTTGGAAGAATTCGGTTTTTTGCCGGTCTAATTCGAGTAAACGTTCTGCTTGCTGGCGGGTTTTTTGGTAGAGGCGGGATTGCTGGACAGCGATCGCAGCTTGGGCGGCTACTGCTTGCGCCAAACCTATATCCATCTGCTTCCACTGGCGCGGCTGATAAGCTTCCCGCAAAGAAATACTGCCAATAATTTTACCGTCAGATAACAGCGGCACCACCAACAGCGCCCTAGCACTTTGACGCAAAGGTAATTCAAACCCTTTGAGTCTGGGTGTGGCTTCCAGATCGTTAATTACCACAGGTTGTTGCGTAATCAACAACTGTTGCAGCACGGGATTACCCGCTATCGGCACTTGCGACAGGGGTAAATGTAAAAGGTTTGGAGATTTTGGCGTTTTGGGAATTGCTTCTTCGAGATCGCAACTCATTACCGAAACTTCAAAATTTTTATCGTACAATCCCACGCACTGGACATACTCATCCGATTCAGTCCACAGAGACAGGGCGCAGCCATCCACTTGTAAAGCTTGACCTAACTCGTAAGTAATCGCAGCAAAGATATCTTGGGGATTAAGGCTGGAACGAATGGCGCGGGTGATGCTGTTGATTAAAGCTTCCCGTTTCGCCATCGCCAGAGAGCGTTCGTAAGCGCGCGCTTGGGAAAGAGCAAGGGCAGCTTGATCCGCTACCATAAACGCTAGTTGGACTTCATCATCCTGCCACTGGCGGATAGTGCCGCACTGGTGGAGTGCCATAACAGCCATTAATTCCTGCTGGCAGATCAGGGGTACTACCAGGGAAGATCGAATATCGGCAGTTTGATAGGCGCGCGATCGCAATTGCAGTTCGATTGTCTCCCCCTGGATGCGATCGTCCTTCGTCGCATCAAAAATTACCTGCACGTCGCCCACTTCCCAAAGCGTTTGCGCCAAAACCGCCGATGAAGTTTGTTCTGGTTCGTTTTGCTTGGATTTGCCTTGGGGCTTTTGGTAGACAAACCATTGGTTAACCATCTGCTCGTCTTGGAACGGACGGATGATGCAAGCATCCGCCTCGAGCATGTGACCGACGGTGTTAGCGATCGTTTGCAAGATTTCCCGATAGTCGGTGCGCGAGCGAATCGTATTGGTGACTGTATTGAGCAAAGATTCCTGGCGCAGAGTGCGGCATAACTCGCGCGTGCGCGCCCTCAAAACGTTGTGGGTATCTAAAGCTTGCTGTACCACACCCCGGAGTTCTTCCGCTTCCCAAGGTTTGGTCACGTACTTGAACACTTTACCCGAATTGATCGCTTCCACCAAGTCTTCTACATCCGTATAGCCGGTCAAAATAATCCGGATGATATCGGGATATTGGGTAGCAGTCAGGCTCAAAAATTCGGTGCCGCTCATCTGGGGCATCCGCTGATCTGAGATAATTACGGCAATATCCTTTTGATTTGCTAGAATCTCCAGTGCTGCTGGCCCCGAAGTCGCCCGCAACACTTGGTATTCCCTATAGAACGTGCGGTATAGCAAGTCGAGATTATCGGGTTCATCATCGACAACCAAAATTTTCGGCTTGCTAAAGTTTTGAGATGTCATCCACCGCTCTCCTGCTGCTGTTGACCCTCTGGGTGAAAAACGTCTGGTTCAAATTAAAGGGCAAAAGGTTACATCCACGGATGATAAACTGATAGAGCGATCCCTGCTGCGATTTGATTTTGTATAATTTGCCCATCCCTTGAAAACCATTGTGACAGTTGTTGGCAGTACACCCCGTTTTTTGATTTTGCAGACAGATACACCCAAAAACCGCAGGCTTCAAAGTGCGATCGCAAAGCGCGATCGCGGAGCTTCACGCACCAGCGTGCCCGAGGCATATCGCAAGTGGGTGCCTTCCGGCAGCAGATATCGGCATCTTCTCCACCACAGGGTAGCTAAAAAGCGATTGGTATGCTCGCCTCTCCACCACTTCCCACGATGCAAAAATGCGATCGCGTTAGTTGTGTGGAGCAAGCCTACGAGGCCATTGTTAACCTTGTTTACTTCTTAAGCTTACCCAGCACACAAACCTTTCTAACATTTGCAGCGCCACGCTTAAACTGGCTATCAGTGTACCGTGTGCCCCCGTCCGGAATGGGGGGAGTGTCAATCGCAGCAACTGTGTTAAAATTGCTTGAGTCAGCACAAGACGCTAAAACCCACCCCTTTGCAACACTAGGATAGCAAACCGCCTAACGTCAGCAGGATTGCGGTAGCGTTTCCTAAGTTGTCAGGATATCGCCGCACCTTCAGGTCGCAAAGTGTCAATCAGGCTCTCAAAACAGCACCAGCAAGAAATGGTCGCACAATCGCGCAGTGCCTCCCAGTTCCATATTCGTGGGGCTACCCCCAAGGATTTGACCGCCCTTGCCGAAATCCTTGCCGATAGCTTTCACTCGCGTACAGGTATCAATGGTTGGATTTATCCTGTGTTGCGCTTGGGTATCTACGAAGATATCCGCAATCGACTCAACAAAGCTTCGCCCCATTACGTTTGTTTGGTAGCCGTAGTTTCCCCAACATCTCGCCCTAACACCTGGGATTACCCCGCAGGAACCGTGGAAATGTCCCTGCGCTCCAAATATCCTTGGCCTTTGGACTCATCCCAATACCCCTACCTGTCTAATTTGGCAGTGCATCAAGATTGCCGCCGCCAAGGAGCGGCTAAGCAATTGCTGCTAAAGTGCGAAAGCATTGCGCTGACATGGGGTTTCCAGGATCTCTACCTCCACGTGTTGGAAAACAACCATAAAGCACAAAGCTTGTATTTTAAATTAGGCTACCGATTGCACGAGAGCGATCGCAGTTGGGGTTCTCTATTGCTAGGACAGCCCCGCCGCCTTCTGCTACACAAACGCTTGCACGCTCGCACCGGGTGATACCGGAAGGCTAATATGGAAGGCGTATCCCCAGCCCATTTTTTTTGATGAAACAAGAGATTGAGCATACAAACGGGTTGGATATTTTAGCTGACCTGCAACGTGGCAAACTCATGATAGTCAACGCCCGCAAGCGGAATGGTTTGATCCTCTATAAGGACTTCCACGCCGAGTTTGCTGGACCTGGATCGGCTGTTGGTGGCTCGTTTGACATGGCTTGTCAGCGGGTACTTCCGGTGGGAAATTTTTCTTTGCTCGAACCAGAATCCGATGAAGACCGCCAGAAAGCTTATTTGATTCGGCGACAGTGGATTCGATTTACCAAACAAGTCACCGATGAACCACAGCCAATCCAGCGAGCGCAGAAAATCCTGACTCAGTTTGAAGCGTTTTTTGATTCCCAGACCGTGGCTCAAATGCCGGATGAGGCTTTTGCTCGGTTAGTGGGTGTCTTACCACAAACGGTTCATCTGGTGCGTCATACTGGTGGGGAATCAGATGGCTCCAGAAGATGACCGTTGAATGCTCGTCAATGCAGGTTGCAAGCGATCGCGCGATCGCTTATTCTCCTCCCTAGTCCCCACCGTCAGGCGCAATCCTCCACCTGTATGCCGGATTAAAGTTCCTTGCGCTTTCAGTTGCTTCGCCAGATCTTTCTCATTCCCAGCACCAAGTCGCAGGAAAATAAAATTAGCCGCACTAGGCCAAACTTTAATCCCTGGATATTGGGCTAAATCGGCGATTAACTGCTCTCGTTCGTCTAGCATTTGACTCACAGATGCCAACAACTGTTGTCGATCTGAAAGTGCTACCATTGCAGCCGCTTGGGAAAAGCTGGGCAAGTTATAGGGTAAGCGAATTTTTTCTAAAGCAGCGATCAATTCGGGATGAGCGATCGCATATCCTACTCGATGGGCGGCTAAGCGAAATGCTTTAGAAAATGTCCGCAATACTACCCAATTAGGACGATTAGACAATTCCCCCACAACCGTATTTTGGCTAAATTCAAAATAAGCTTCGTCAATGACTACCAATATGCTTTCCGGTAAACTTCTGAGCCAGTCTAACTCGTTTGCGGTCAAAGCATTGGCGGTGGGCGAATTGGGGTGAACCGCGAAAACAACTCTAATCGGCGGATTCTCAGTTTGTGAGATCGCTTTTTGAGCCGCTGCTAGGTCAATTTCAAAGTTCGCTTCGCTTCTACCTACCGATACTACGGGAATCCCCAAAGTTTGAGCCAAAATTGCATACATCGAGAAGGTGGGATTGGCAACTAGAATCGACCCTTCTCCGCCCAAGCAGGTAGCAATTAACACCGAGCGAATCAATTCGTCAGAGCCATTACCGACGGAAATGCTATCCGGCGTGACTTGTGCTGGGGAAGCAGACTCGTTTACATAGTCAGCGATCGCTTGCTTAAGCGCAATATAAGCCCCATCTGGATAGCGATTGCTTTCGATTATTTGCTCAAAAGTCAAACTCAGCTTTTGTTTTAACTCGAAGGGCAAATCAAACGGACTTTCATTAGTATCCAACCGATCCACCATGTCGGATGGGACGGGTTCTCCCGAAATACCGCCCGGATGGGGCGTGTAGGCAGTCAGTTGGGCAAGGTCTGAGCGAATATATGGCAGCATGTATTTTATTTTCGCTGATGTAGGGGCGGGTTTTACCAGCCATCTAGGCAATAATTGACAGTTTATCTAAACCCGCCCCGATGCTGATGTAGGGGCGGGTAATACCTGCCCATCTATGCCATAGCCTACAGCCTATCCAAACCCGCCCCGATGCAATAATTGATATCATATCCGGTTGCATCGGCATCGCACGGGGGGCGGGTTTAAAAACATATCTCGTGCTTCCACTTAATTGTTGGTAAAACCTGCCCCTACAAGACGATATGACAGTTTATCTAAACCCGCCCCTTTTCAATTTGAAAGCTGGCAAAACGCCACAATAGCTTGCCAAATTTCCGGCAGGACGTTGTCGAGGGAATGATCGCTATCGAGTTCGATCAATTTGACCCAAGGACGCCCAGACGCGAAATTGCGGCTGCTTTCGATTGGGATAACTTCATCTTGACTGCCGTGCAGAATTAATGTAGGAATCGGGCGGTTGAGTGGTTCGTTTTGGTAGGTTTGGGCATCTTGGATGAAGTCGTAACTTAAAGGAAGCGATCGCTTCTCTCCATAGTGATAAACAGACAGATAACCCTCAGTTTGCCATTGGTTTAGGGTTTGTTCTCCCAAGCGGGGCAACCAATGGCAGAGAAATTGCAACGCTGGGGCTAACAGTACCAGACGCTGGCACTGGGGTTGTCGCTGAGCCAGTATGGTTGCAGTCCAACCCCCCAAACTCGAACCGATGAGAGTCACTGGCGTGGGTGGGGGTGGAAATTCTGCTTCAACTTGACGCAGCTGTCGGGTGATAGTGAGGTGGGAAAAATCGCCTTGATTGAGGTCGGGAAGTAACAGGGGAATTTGCAGAGAAGAAAAGCGCTCGAGCAGATAGAAGGCTTTAGCCGACTGAGGACTCGAAGCAAATCCGTGCAGATAAATGAAAGCTTGGGGCATGGGGGAAGGTGTACTCTTGTGCTCTTGTGCAGAGGACTCTTGAAGTATAAGTAATAACTCAAGTTGCTAGTTATAACTTGTAACAGCGCTAATTGCTAATTGGCTTAACAGGCTTTTGCCTTCTGGAAAAGTAGCCATTAGCCATTAACCATTAGCCATTAGCCATTACCGCATCTCACCTGCACAAGAGCACAAGAGCACACCCCGATAACAAGCATCATCTCATCCTGCGATCGCGAAAATTTTGCCGTCTGTGGGTCATGCGTTCGGCGAGTTGACGGCGTTGCTCTGGGGTCAGGACTTCTCGCATTTCCAGCATAATTTCAAATCTTACCTGAGCCAGCTGCTGTCTTAAGGATTGAACTTGATTGTGTTTAGCGCGGATTTGGTTTGAATCGACGTTACTTGCCATTAACTGTTGCAATTCGGTTTCAGCTTGGCGCAAAGCTTGAGTGCGTTGGGAGATTTGGTTTTGGTAGCGCGAGCGAATCGCCTGCATTCGCTGCATTTGATCCGGCGTCAGGTTTAATTCCCCAATCCAGCTTTGCATTCCTCGATCTGGTCGATTTGGTCTTCCTTCGTTTTGGGCGATTGCTGGCGGCAATAAGGCATCTGGTACGGCTAAGGCAGATGCACCATCTAGAGTAATGCTCAAAACAGTTACAACAAAAGCTAAACGCAGCCACATACAACTTATTTCCTTTGAGAATCTGTATGGTTGTTAGTCATAGAGTTCTGCATCGCTGGGTTCGCTAGTCGGCTCAAAATCTTCCCAGGTGTTTTCTAGAAATGCTTCTATACTGGCTAGTTCCGCAGCCGAAGGTTTTGGCTGCATCAGCAGACTTGTGCTTCCCCAAGCAATCAACAAGCTAGCGACGATGGCTGATGGTATCAGCCATTGTCGCCGGTGGGGGAAAGTTTTGGTATGGGGCGAAGCTGCTACGGCAGCCATAATCCGTTGCTCCAAATCCGGTGCAGGGGATGGAGGGACTTGGCGATGTTGCCGCAAAAAATCTACCAAGCGATCGCTATCTGTTGGCGGCTGACTCATAATTGGACTCCTTGTGCTTCTAAAAATTGCCGCATGGCTGCACGGGCATGGAACAGGCGAGACTTCACCGTCCCGACTGGAATTCCCAAAATTTGAGCTACCTCTTTTTGAGGTAGTTCTTCTAGATCGTGCAGTACCAGTACGGCTCGATGCTCTAGTTTGATCTGTTGTAATCCCCGTTGTACCAGGTCTTGATAGTGCAGGTGCATCAAGTCAGGGGCAGGGAATAGCTTGGTGCGATCGCCAATCAGTTTTGCCTCTTGGCAGCGCTGTTGCCCTAACTGCCGCCGCCGATCCGAAGCTACGTTCCAAGTGATGCGATACAGCCAGGTAGAAAATTGAGTTGCCTGCCGCAGATGGGGCAATCCTTTCCAAGCTCGCAAAAAAACTTCTTGCACCAGATCGTCGAGCAATGATGCCCCGCACAGCCGGTACAGCGAGTACCTGACTCGCTGTTGGTAGCGCTGGTAGAGTTGTCGAAAACAATCCTTGTTTCCCTGCAAGCATTGTTCGACTAGGTACGAGTCGGACTGCTGTTGGGCTGATGCATCTACCTTTGGTATTACTGACACCTGTCGATTTTCCTCACCCTGAGAGGGATTTCTGATTGTTTTAGACCGAGTAAGCAGAAGAAAGGTTCAAAAATATGGATATGGCGCCGAAAAAAACCCCTAAATTTTTCCCCCGCTCTGTTGTCTTTCTCTTTTCTTCTATTTTTGTCTGTGCTTTATCCAACGTTCATAAAACCATTAGGCTAGAGTATCGTCTAAAATCTAGTTCTTGCAAGGCTTTTGGCGTTTTTTTAGATTTTTTATGCAATTGTCTATGTAATGTTTACGTAAAGTTTCGTAGGAATAATTGGCTAGTGCCGTACCCGATCGGCTAAATTTTTACGTATAAATCCGGATTTTTAACCTGGGCTAAATTAAAAACTTTATGAAGATATACTTATGATTCAGCTATATTGATGAGCTGTTGTGACAAGAAAGCTCAATTTCAGCGTTTTTACGCGGGTAACATGCGTTTTTTAGGAGAAAGATTTTGATGGCAACTTCTGAGCCTGTCAAGAAATTACTCCCTCAATCCTTGATGGTATTGAGCGCAGTTGCGGCTACAACTTGGAGCGCAACTCCCGTCGCGGCTTTGCAAATTTTCTTCGGTCAAGACGCGGGCTTAGGTAAAGATACTCGCTTGGTTAACCGTCCCAATGCGGATGCGGCGAGCGATCGCTTTCTATCTCACTTGGTGGATGTAAAAACCGAAGACTTCGATAATTTCCGATCTGGATGCTATGACGATCTATTTGTCAACATCTCAAAGACAGATAGCGTAACTCTTCAAGGAAAAGGATGCATCAGGAATTTTCCTACGGGTACTAATGGCGCTGGACGTTACCCGCTCTCCGGCAACAAGTATTGGGACACTTTTAGTAATTTTTCGATTATTCTGCAACAGCCAGTGGCAGCTTTAGGTTTCTACGCTACCGATATCGGCGATTTTAAGGGTAATCTCACCCTGACGCTCAAAAACGATACCACCGCCACCACGCTCACCATTCCCAGTACCCCCAATTGCCCAGATGGCTTGATTAACTGCCAAGATGGTTCGGTACTTTATTTTGGCGTTATTGCCCAAACTCCGTCGGAATATTTCACCGAAGTCATCTTTGGTAACCTCGGACAAATGGGGGATTTTTTCGGTTTCGATAACCTAAGTATTGGCAGTGTTAAAATTCAGCCACCACCACCCCCAAAGGCGATTCCAGAAGGGAATTCTGCGTTAGCTACCTTAGCCTTTGGTGTTGTTGGGGTAGGTTACCATGTTTGGCTGAAACGGAATTGATACTCCCCGGACTCGCATTCGCGGGGATTCTTCCTTCACCGAAGGATGCCTCACTCTCGGCAGTACCCAAGCTTTGTCTTACTCTTTCTCCAGAAGCTACCGAGGTATGCCCTACCTCTAAAATTCGTAAACCTTCATCAATCAACAGAATGTGCGAAAACTGACATTGAGCCGTTGCGATCGCTTCAGTGTCAGTTCTCAGCCCAACCTCATACCATACTTAAAGCTTAATAATGTAATCAAAATTACTGTTTACTCAAACTTCACAAAAAATTTACAAAATTTAGTGAATTGTGTTTTTTAAATCAAGATGCAATTGGGAAAGGAAACTTTCTCAGGGGGGAGCTTTCGTATAATCCTATAGCGACCATTTAATTATTGGTTCAAAAATTTTATTTAACCTTCACAAAGGCCAGCTTTATTAAGTTTTTTGGTAAAGATGGGCTAAAACTACGGACAGGACTGAAGCAGATGTGCCAAATTGTTTTCAGTGAGAACTCGAAAATGAGCGTAAGATTAACAAACTCAGTAATCTTACGAGAACACAGGTTTTTAGCATCTACGGATACAAAAGTTTTAGCAATCGGTCGTGAGACAGAGCTACAAAACGCTTGCGGCAATCCAAGTGAGTGGAGCGACTTTCAATAGCTACGCTTGCCCCAGTTAGTTAGGCGCATTCCCACTGTAAATATCGGCCTATTTAGAGGCAGGAATGATTTTTATGGCAATCTCAACAGTAATGAAGAAGTTATTAATGGCTACTGCTGGAGGTGTATTTATCGCTCTGGCAGTAACAGACAAGGTAGAGGCAATTGCATTGAACGGGCAAAGTTTGGATCTGCCTGAGAGCGAAGAGTTAAGTATTTCTTTTGGGCGATTCGCTGCGACGCCAGAGCCACAGTTACCAGCTATTGCTGACGCACGAGCGATGCAAAGCAATATCGTCTTCGGCGGCGCTTGGTATCAATTCAGTTTTGGTGAGGTAGGAAAAGATGCCAAAGGTTGCTCTCCTGCCGATCCTTTTGCCCCATCCTGTACGCCAAGTTCAGCCGGAAACTCTGAGTTTGCAGGTGCTTCGCCTTGGGAATTTGAAGTTGGAGCAGCTGGAGCTATTTTAAAAGTAACCGATGCCTTTTTCCGCGGCGATCGGTTCGATATCTTCAACTTTGATAGTTTGATCGGAACAACTTCCACACCTTCCATAGGGGGCGGCTGCGGAGACAACCCCGATACCTGCTTCGCAGATCCCTTGATTAGTAAAGGTGCGTTCAATCTCGCACCGGGACAGTACTCGCTCCGCATCGTTCCGACCAAAAGTCCCTTCGGGAGCGGTGCAGCTTACTTTCGCCTAGATGAGGTTGAAGTGAAGGAAGTCCCCGAACCTGCTGCGGTCTTGGGTTTATTGGCCTTTGGCGCCATCGGTGTCGCCAACAGACTCAAGCGCAAACCGCAGCGCCACCAGTAGACCTGGGCGTCAAGAGGGATTCGCTCATCTACTGCGAAGTAGCACAGCAACACAGATACGTTGATTTCAAGGTTGAAGAGAGATCGCGCTGTGCTACCAAAACATCATACTGCTGTAGTATTTTTACTGAATTATGCGAATGCCGCTTCAGTAAAATTATGTATAAGCACTTGATGCCGCCCTAAAATCTAGCTAATTTATACGTATTATTTCGTAGTTATATTCGGGTTTAAATTCAGATCAAGTCTGATTTAGTAAGTGTCTTTACTGAGACGAAACAGCCACGATCAAAACTGCTTTGAGCATTTTTTAAACCAATCGACTTTGATCTGGGACTCAGATTATGATCGAGTAAAATTGCCCCTGTCAATTTACTTAACTTAAACTTTACAAAAATACTGGTGTTTTATATTTTATTGATGAAGATAACTCGGAAGAATTGATAAATATAACGAGATTATGGCAGAGTTTGATAAGTAATAACTCGGCACTGAGCCAAGTTATTAGCCAGAACCTTTACAAGTAAGAAGGGCTGGATAACATTTTACGGGAAGCATCTCAGCTACCGACTTATGTAAGTTTCGCGATTAGATTAACTTTATAAGTAATATCACGACTTACATATTTTTAGCATTTACCAATAACTAATTAATTGCTGATGCCTTGAGGTAAGGCTCTCCAATCGCGTCGCTTTAGCGATATACCTCCCTTCGACTAAGCGTGAAGCGTTCGCTCTCGCGGGGCGGATGCGCTTAGCTATCGCGTGAGGGAACCGCAGTTTTTTCGCAACTCCAATGTCCAAGACACTTAACTATAGGATCTATGGCTATTTTCAGCTGGGTTAAAAAATTTAGTCAGCTATCTTTAATGGTCGGGGCTGCTGCTGCGGTCATCGGAGTTACCGTTCCGACTCATGCCTACACTATCTTTTTTGGGGAAGATTTAAATAACAGTCCTAATATCCCGCTTCGGAGCTTTCCGAATCCACAAACAGCCGAAGCCAATTTCCTATCTAGGTTAACGAACACAGGGATTGAAACCTTTGAGAGTTTTACTCCAACAACTGGGGGTCGATTGACTTTAACTTCCCAAAGCGGTATAGCAGCAACGCTTCATGGGAGCGGATCTATAGTCAGCGTACCTCCGGGTACAACTAACGGACTGGGTCGTTACTCTATTTACGGGCGCAACTTTTGGGAAGCCAATGCGGACTGGGGTCAATTCTGGATTACATTCAATCAAACAGTAGCGGCTTTCGGCTTCTACGGCATAGACATTGGCGATTTTGGGGGTCAGCTCGTCCTGAATCTTGGAGGAGGTAGGATGACACAACTGACTGTCCCCAACACGATTGGTCGCACTGGGAGTACTGATGGCTCGGTGCTTTACTTTGGGATAATTGCTGACAACCGTGAAGAATACTTCACCAGCATATTATTTAATATGTCTACTGGACAAGGCGATGTTTTTGCCTTCGATAACATGACCTTTGGAAGCATTGAGGAGGTTATTCCAAGTGATGTATCGATTGGAGAACCGAAAGTAGCGATTCCGGAATCTTCTTCGGTGTTTGGTGCGATCGCATTAGGTGCAATCGGCGCTACTTCGCTGCTTTTACGCCAACGGCAACGCAGATAGTAGTTTGGACAGTTTTTTTGCCAGCTTGGATGCTAGCGAAGATTTGCGATCGCATTTTCCCACAAATGCGTCAGGGGTGCGATCGCGAGTGGGTGCGCCCCCTTACCTATCGCTCCCCAAGCACCGACTCAGCTATTTTCCGCGTATTTACGTATAGAAATTTACTTTTTTTAGCCTAACTACTTATTTGTACGGTATCGGCAAAAGCATATGCACGCAAAAAATTAAAATGACCTCAGTAATAACTCTGAAATTTTGGCTTTTTTTGGCATATAAATAGGGAAATTGAATCGCTTTATAGGGTGTCATCGGGAAAAATAGCACTTGAGGAAATTAACAGTTACTGAGCGGGAATTTATTTAACATAATCTTCACAGAAGGGGCGGAAATGTATATTGTTTTGATAAAGATTAACTCAAAGGGTTGCTTGGGTTGGGGAATCAGGTTAACTTTGAATTGTCAGGAAATTGAACCGAGTCATGAGTCACCTAAAACTTTGACACCTGGGGGGAACTTAATACTGACAAAAAGTTGGTATTAGCATTAAAGTTGCTAAAGTCTGAAAAATCAGGAATTAAGTAAATAACTAATCTCCTCGATTAAGCGGTTTTTGATCGTCTACCAATATACAAGCATCGCAACGATACGTTGGAATCACCGGCTCGGTAAAGACTCTGGCGCAAATTCAATTTATTTCATTTTCACTGTCAACATTTAGCTGTTTGAAGGAATGAGTTTAATGGCAATTTCAACTGTTCTGCAAAAGTTCTCGATGGCTACGGTCGGAGCGGCATTTATTGCCCTGGGAACTGTTGGTATTGAAAAAGCAGAAGCACTTACCCTTGGGCCAGATAGTTACGGTTACAGGGCAACTGACGAAGTACCATTCACCTATCAAGACATTTCGGGGACAGGTAGTCGAGTTCTATCAGGTGTTGACGACTCTACAAGCTCGGCGAACTTGGGCTTCAACTTCAACTTCTACGGCACAAACTATAACAGCGTGTTCTTTAGCTCAAACGGGCTGATGACATTCGGAGGCAGCAACTCTAGTTTCTCTAACAGTAGCTTGACTGAAAGTTCGTGGTCAAACCTGCCAACTATCGCGCCTTTTTGGGACGACTTGCAAACCTTCCAAGGCGGCACAGACGCAGTGTATTACCAAACAGTGGGTACGGCGGGCAACCGACGCTTTATCACCCAATGGAACAACATCGGGGGATTCTACAACTCGCCCAGCTTAATGACCTTCCAGTCGGTTCTGTTTGAGGGAAGCAACAACATTTTGTTCTCCTACCTGGACGCTGACTCTGGAGATTTCAGAGCTTTTGGCGGCTCGGCAACGGTTGGTATCCGCAACACCGATGGCGATTTAAACGGTCAAAATCTGCAATGGTCTTACAATTCAGCCAGCCTTCGTGACGGGCAGTCGATCCTGATTAGCCGCTCGGTTCCCGAACCTGCTTCTGTATTGGGTTTATTAGCGGTTGGTGCGATGGGTGCGGGTTCTGCACTGAAGCGCAAACAACAACAAAAAGCGAATGTTTAATCGCTGCTAAGGCAAAAGCAAAGCTATGGTACTAACAGCAGTTTCATCAAACCGACAAAATGCGAGCCGTGCCGAGTTAAGCTTTCTCGCAGTGATGCGTGAGCTTACACCGTCAACAACTCGCGCTCTGAAAAAATAACCTTAGCTGTTAGCATAACCAAATTTTTTAACTGCCGTGTTTCCTGGGAGATACGGCAGTTAGTCCTTTGGGCGTCTCGACGCAACAGTTGGCGACCTATGCGATCGCTTTTTCCCGACACATCAGGCAAGATTCGGGCTGTGGCGCGAGTTTCGATATTGGGGGTGTCGAGGTGCGCGATCGCCCGATGCCAAACATCGTACCCCTTCAGTGGTACGCTAAAAATTAGCATTGCTAAATGTTAAGACCAACTCCCGTATCTGAAACACAGGCACAGCATGGTAGCCACCACAGACAAGAACATCGGGCGTATTACCCAAATCATCGGCCCCGTGGTAGACGTAGAGTTTGCCACCGGCAAAATGCCCCAAATCTACAACGCTTTGAAGATTGAAGGCAAAAACGAAGCCGGACAAGACGTGTCCGTCACCTGCGAAGTGCAACAACTGCTGGGCGATAACCAAGTCCGTGGCGTTGCTATGAGTTCCACCGATGGCTTAGTTCGCGGCATGGAAGTGGTAGACATGGGCGCTCCCATCAGCGTGCCAGTTGGTACTGTTACTCTCGGTCGCATTTTCAACGTACTGGGCGAACCTGTAGATAACAAGGGTCCAGTCAACGTTACAGAAACCTTCCCCATCCACCGTCCAGCGCCCAAACTAACGGATTTGGAAACCAAGCCTTCCGTTTTTGAAACTGGGATTAAAGTGATCGATTTGCTAACTCCCTACCGGCGCGGCGGCAAAATCGGTCTGTTTGGCGGTGCAGGCGTTGGCAAGACCGTCATTATGATGGAACTGATCAACAACATCGCTACCCAACACGGTGGTGTGTC
>DNGJ01000169.1 GCA_003486305.1 Cyanobacteria bacterium UBA11371 | reverse complement strand
GAGGTTACTAAGGTGGTGCCGGTGAGCCAGCCGCCGAGTGCCAGGTAGGCGCAGGGGAATAGCAGGATGCCGGACCAGCCGACGAAAACGAAGCGATCGCGCTTTAACCAGTCGTCGAGGACGTCGAACCATCCGCGACTTGCTGGGGCGCGTCCGACTGCAATAGTCATTTCAAACCCTCTTGCTTTGTTAAATCTGGGAGGTTTCTAAGTAAGTTAACATAACTATATATTACTGAGTTACCAAAATTAGTAAAGTATCCTCAATCAAGTTATCAGTCGCGGCATCTTGCCAAAGCTGCCTCTAGTTTTTGGTGTATCGTAATCTTCTAAGGTAACAGAACAACCCAGAGTTATGACCGCAAAAACACTTTCTAGTAGCGATCGCGTACTCCGCCAACAGGTTTTAGGTTCTCGCCGCTTGAGCAACTACTTTTGGGCAACTGTTGTCTCCTTAGGCGCTACCGGCTTTTTACTCGCTGGAATCTCCAGCTACTTGCACAAAAATCTGTTGCCGTTTGCCGATCCCACCCAACTGATTTTTGTCCCCCAAGGCTTGGTTATGGGGCTTTATGGCACCGCTGGTATCCTCTTGGCACTGTACCTCTGGACGACGATCGTTCTCGATGTAGGAGGCGGTTACAACGAATTCAACAAGGAAACCGGCTTCGTTAAAATCTTCCGCTGGGGCTTTCCAGGTAAAAATCGCACCATCGAAATCAGTAGTCGTACTGAGGATGTCCAATCTGTCCGGGTTGAAATCCAAGAAGGTTTAAATCCAAAACGCTGTCTCTATCTGCGGATCAAAGGTCGCAGAGACATTCCCCTGACGCGAGTTGGACAACCGATGTCTTTGTCGGAACTGGAAAATCAAGGCGCTGCTTTAGCCCGCTTTTTGGGAGTCCCTCTAGAAGGGCTTTAAAATGTCAGTCTAAGTATGAGATGATGGGAAACTCGCACAAGAGAGTCAAACTCGAAATGCAGATCAAGTTAAGATACTGGTTCGCGTCTGTCATAGCCATCGGTGCATTGCTAATCGGGGGATGCACCACAACTCCACAGGCTACCTCTTCCCAAGCATCTCCAACCTCGCCAGCAAATGAAGCTACTGCTTTCGTTACCACTCAAGCCAGCAATCCTGTTTTCGGCAATTTACCTCGGCTGGAAGGTAAGGCAACTGTAGTAATGACGGTCAAAGGATCGCCGATTACGATTGAAGTCGATGGAACCGATGCTCCCATCACAGCAGGTAATTTTGTCGATTTGGTTCAACGGGGCGTTTACGATGGACTCGTATTTCACCGCGTGATCCGCGAACCGCAACCGTTTGTGGTTCAAGGTGGCGATCCCCAAGGGAAAGATCCGAATTTCCCGGTGGGAGAATTGGGAACTGGTAGTTTTATCGATTCATCTGGTCAACCTCGTTACATACCCCTAGAAATTAAGCCCCAAGGGGCAGAAACTCCGGTTTACAGCAAAACCCTCAAAACGGCTGGCGTTTCTGCGCCGCCAGTTTTGCAGCACAAGCGGGGTGCGGTGGCGATGGCGCGATCGCCTTTCCCAGATTCGGCTTCGGCACAATTTTACTTTGCCTTGGCAGATCTACCTTTCCTAGATGGCGACTACGCCGTATTTGGAAATGTCACCCAAGGCATGGATGTGGTTGATAAAATTCAACAGGGCGATCGCATCGAATCCGCCAAAGTTACCTCTGGCGCAGATAATCTCAAAAAAAGCTAATGGCTAATGGCTAATGGCTAATTTTTTAACAGCCATTAGCTATTAAAGATCGCTGTGGAAGTTGTTGTTACTGGAATTGGTACGATTTCAGCTTTGGGTAGGTTGGACTCAAGCTGGAAAAGTTTATTAGCATCTAAGTCTGGGATTAAATTGCATCAACCTTTTCCAGAATTAAAAGCTCTTCCCCTAGCTTTAATTGACGAGAAGCCAGCAAATTTAAACGTCCTAGTTCATCAAGTAGTAAAAGATGCGCTGCAAGATGCTGGTTTAGTTCCACCTTTACCAGATTGTGGAGTAGTCATCGGATCGAGTCGCTCTCAGCAGGCGCAGTGGGAGAAACTAGCGCAAGCCTCATATTATTTACACGATGCAGAGCATCCCCATTCTCGTTTACACGATGCAGAGCATCCCCATTCTCGTTCCCAGGCTCAGCCTGGGAACGATTATAGCAAGGCTCTGCCTTGCCTGCTACAGGATTGGTTAGAAACGCTACCCCATATGGGAGCGATCGCCGCCGCTCGTCAAATTGGTTCCACAGCACCAGTATTAGCCCCAATGGCAGCTTGTGCAACCGGAATTTGGGCGATCGCTCAAGGTTTTGAACTGATCCGATCTGGACAATGTCAGCGCGCGATCGCTGGTGCGGTAGAAGCACCGATTACACCCCTAACCCTCGCTGGATTTGAGCAAATGGGTGCATTAGCCAAAACTGGCTGCTATCCCTTTGACCGATATCGGGAAGGATTGGTATTGGGCGAAGCAGCGGCGGTATTGGTTCTGGAATCCGCAGAATTAGCGCATCGGCGCGGCGCATCTATCTATGGACAGATTTTAGGATTTGGTTTGACGGCGGATGCGTATCATATCAGCGCGCCGGAATTGGGGGGGAAGAGTGCGATCGCAGCCGTCAAACAATGTCTAGAACGCAGCCATCTTTCTTTTGGTGATATTGATTACATCCATACCCACGGCACCAGCACCCAACTCAACGATCAAAACGAAGCTTATCTGATTCGGCATTTATTTCCCCAAGGCGTCGCTGTGAGTTCTACAAAAGGTTCTACAGGTCATACTTTGGGAGCATCTGGAGCCTTGGGAGTCGCTTTTTGCCTGATGGGATTGAAGTATCAAATCTTACCACCTTGTGTAGGATTAAACGAACCAGAATTTGATTTAGATTTAGTCAAAGAACCGCGTCGAGGAAACATTAGACGGATGCTTTGTTTTAGTTTTGGATTCGGGGGTCAAAATGCAGTAATAGCATTGGGTTGATTCTTAGTAATTTTATCACCTTTTTTATTAAAAATTGATAGGGGCAGGTTTATACCATTTTCCCGTGAATGTGCTACACATAAACCTGTAGCAATAGTAGGGGCGGATTTTACCAATAACCTTTGATAAAAACAAAAAGTTTAGCTGCACCCGCCGTTGCCCCAAGTGTTTCCCATTGATGGGAAAACAGTATTATAACAATTGTCGATTATGGCATAGATGGGCAGGTATTACACGCCTTTACATACAGGGGATTGCACTATGAGTGAGCGAAAGCATTTTCGCGCAAGGCAAGTGTAGCGGCACCCTTAAGGGTGCCGCTCGCGCATTCCTTCGATGTACCTGATACGATTGCCATCCGGTATAATTGATTCACCGACGTGGAAACTGCTGGACTCTGACAATTTCAAAGGTGGAAAATACGGAACCATAAGAGCGAAGTTGATTATTAGAAACTGAAGAGCGACTGGGTATTCTGCTAATAGATTGTCTGTTGAGATTTAAAACTTCAAAATACACTTCTCCCGCCGCCGAACAATCAAAAATAATTTCAAAAGGGGAAGTAAATCCTTTGTATTCTCCGCCAAAGTCGGTATCTTTACAAGGATCTAGAGATAAAAGCTGATAGTCTTTTTGAGAATCTAATACCGCATATCCAGTCCAAGCATCTAAACCGTTAGAAGAAACATCTACTCTAGCAATTAAGTACCGACTATCGGGAGAAAAAGCGACTGGATTAACGATATAAAAACCATTGAATCGCCGCTCAAATCCCAGGGAAGAGAGATTTTTTCTTAAACTCGTATCGCTTTCTATAACTAATTCAGCAGCGGGGGTTTCTAGTTGATAGGGGTCGCATTTTATAGAACCGACACCGCCCCTACGACTGGTATTTTGACCGACTCTTCTGATAACTCCATTAAAGTAAATAGAAGTTTTACCATCTGGGGATCTAAGTTTTTGAGAGCGATAGTTAACTTCAGTAGAACCTCGGCATTCACCGTTCAATCTGCTGAGAGTTTCTATGCTGAAATTCTTGAAAGACAATCGATCTTGCGCTAAGACTGAAACCGCAGAAATAGCGCCGAAAATGGTAAAACTTGCTGTGAGATTAAGAAGCGATCGCACCCGAATTAACCCTTTCCTCATTCCTCACACCCATCTAGCGAATAGTCAATTTAAACGTATATGCGGGACTGCTTAACCTGTAAGGCTGTGCGATAATAACCCGGTAGTCGCCCGTTGATATGGCATTGAAATAACCACTTTGCGGGTCTTCAAAAATTTTCCCATCAGGCTGTATAAAAGTGAAACCAGAAAGCCCTTGATCTTCATTTTCATCAACGGGGGTACCTTCCCAAACTACATCCATAATAATTTCTTGACCCTGACGGGCGCGAAAAATATACGTATCTTTATTTCCCTGCGTCACCGAGCCTTTAATGATAGTAGAAAACCGTCCTCGTTCAAATTGTACTCGCTGAGTCACTCCAGTTTGCGACTGCGCTGAAACTTGCAGGAACGAACTAGCAGCGAAGACGGCTAAACTGATACCGAAATAAACAAGCGATCGCCTTTTCATCCACCCCTCTAATCTTATGTTCTTATGTAGGGTGCGTTAGGCGCTAGCCGTAACGCACCGGATAATTTAGAACAATTAAGCAATTACAGCACGACGTTCTAATGGTAATTCAAACCGCGAGCCAGGAGTTGGTTCAATCACCCGCGTCCTTAGGTTACTCTGTTCCAAGGTTGATTGAAATTCCGCCGCACTTCCCACAGCGCGAAGGATTTTGATCAGCAATCCCTCAAACTCCACATCTCCCCCAGCAGCAGTGGGTAAAATAACTTGGGGTTGTAACCATTGCGCCACTTCTAAAGCACTCTTCGTTCCTTTAATAAAAGGTCCTACAATCGGCAGCACCAAGTCAATAATAGGTGTAATCACCACATCGACAGGTGCATATTGTTTCAGCGATGGAGAATGATACCCGTGAGGTTCGTAATACAGAGTCAAACCGCTTTCCAATTCTTTGAGCAGATAACCATTTTCCAACACAGTCGGGCCAATAGGAGAGCCGGGAACAGCTTTAATTTCCAAACTTTCACTAAAGGTGAAACTCTCCCCGTGCGCCAGTGAGGTTATGCTGGTATAACCCAACTCCTGCACAACTTTTGCCGCATTAGGAGAACCCACGACGGGGATATTGCGGTCAAGTTGCTTCAGCGTCGGCGGGTGTGCGTGGTCTTCCAAACCTTGAGACAGCAGAATCAGGTCAATATTATCCGGGATAGGACGTTCTGTGCGTCGCGAACCTTTGAACAACCAGTCAATATTACCAAAAACTAACGGCCCCACCAGCCAGGGGTCAAGCAGGATGCGTTTCCCGCCCATTTCAATCAGCCAGCTATTGCTGTCCAAGTAAGTCAGGTACATAGTGGTTATGAATATGACGCCTGCCTTTATTGTACGGATTTGTTACGGTATGTTAAGGGTTTATGAAACTAGCCGCACTGCTCAAACATCGTCGCACAATTCGCGTCATCGGCTTCGACGATGCGCCGTTTAAGCGCAAAAAAGCCAGCAAAGTCCATATTACAGGAATTGTTTGTGCGGGGACGAGGTTTGAGGGGATGGTGTGGGGGAAAATCCGTCAAGATGGTTGGAATTCGACGGATACAATTTGCAAATTGCTCATCGGCGGTAAATTTTTGCCGCAATTACATTTAGTTTTGCTCGATGGTATTGGTTTTGGTGGGTTGAACGTTATCGACTTACCAAAGCTTTCTGAAACACTTGCATTACCCTGCGTTGCGGTTATGCGTCGTCTTCCTTCTTTAAAGGATATGGAAGCAGCAATGCGCCGTCTACCAAATCCTGAAAAGCGTTTAAAGCTGTTGCAAAGGGCGGGGGAAATTCATGCTTTCCCGCCGTTTTATTTTCAAGTTTGCGGTGAGAGTCCAGAGGTAATCGCAGAAGTGCTAAAAAACCTGACAGACTGCGGTAATGTTCCCGAAGCGCTACGGCTTGCACATTTAATTGGTGCGGCGGTAATCAAGGGGGAAAGCGGACGATCTGCTTAAGATTGCTAATGGCTAATTGCTATTGGCTGTTAGGGTTCTGATTGTTAGTACATGTGGAGGTGTGGAATCGGGTGGATAGATAAAATCTAACTGTACGGAACGTTGAGTTTGTGGTAAAATTACTAGGGTTTCTAAAGGTTCTAAAACTTGTCCCGTGCGATGCCATAAATGTACGTAGCGAGTGTTTATCTGTCCCTTGTCGCTAGTGTAGCGCAACCGCACGCTCCCCCGAAAAAATGGGAAATCTAGGGATGGTTTTCGGAAGCGCAAACCGCCTTGACTTAATTGATCTTCTTTTAAAGGCGTTTCCAAAGTTAAAGTAACAGTTTGGGGTTGATTGGTAGGGTTATAAAGCGGCAAGGTGATGTTATATTCAATAGCATAATTCCCGTGGGCTTCGTAGGCTGTATCGGGATAGCGTACTAACATTGGTGCGGTTTGAATTTGATTTGTACCTAAGCGCCCACCCCGCAGCGTATTAATCCCATAAGAAATGGCTTTTCCGGGTTGGGGAATTGTTAGATTGTTCGAGTTAGTAGAATCGCTTAATAATGCCTTCCAAACCGAACCTTGCGCCACCCCAGCAACGCGACCATAAATTAATTGCCCCCCAATTTGTTCGGGAGGGGTAGGAGTTTTATCGCGGGGGAGGGCTAAACTTGCGGTATTGAGTAAAGATATCCATTCTTGTAGTGTAGGTGCGCGTTCAGTTTCATCGGTATTTTTCTTAGCAAAAGCGGCTAAACTGGCGGCGTAAATTTTACCATTACTTTGCAAACGCATTAAAGTAGACCGACCATTTAAATACTTGGCTGCATTCCGCACGGGCATGGGATGATTTAATAACATCCGGTATTGTCCAGGTGGGATAATAAGGCGGGAGGGAAAGTCAGTTTGTCGCTTGTTTTGGAGGATGTCTAGGGATATGCGATCGCCTGGTCCAGCATAAACCGTATTATCTGGATTTTCCACATAATTTGGCAACACAATATAAGGCGCATCTTGTGTGAGAGAAGTCGCCGCTTGTAAAACTTGCACCGTGACAGATTGAGAACCGGGATTGTGCAAAATAATTCCCAGATAATACGTCTGTAAATCCTTGGGATTAATCGTTTGGTGGTGGGCGAATATATCAAAGCGTCCAGAAAAAGGAAAGTTGAGATGTGCTTGAGGAACTGCTTTTCCAGATGGGGGAAAGGTAGAGAGTAAAATTCCTTCGGTTCTCAACCATTCTGGGCTGTTGCTGTTAAACATTGGAATTGCATCGAGTTTACCAGGTAAAGGGCGCACTTCCCCCTGTTGGACGATGATTTCGCCCGATGAGTTGTTTTGCGAGTTTGCTAGGTTGAAAGTGCCGATAATTATGAGAATGGGGAGGAGGAATAGAAATAAGATAAAAGTTTGTTTGGTTGATAACATATTTATTGTTTATGTAATAAATTAAATATAGCCGAACGAGTGAACTCGCGCCTACACAAACGAAGCCTGCCTTCGCAGGCTCAGAAAAACAAAACCTCGCGGCTATACAAACGAAGCCGAACGAGTGAACTCGCGGCTATACAAACGAAGCCGAACGAGTAAACTCGCGGCTATACAAACAAAGCCGAACGAGTAAACTCGCGGCTATACAAACAAAGCCTGCCTTCGCAGGCTAACAAAGTCCGCGTAGGCGGACTTTGTTTGTGTAGCCGCGCCTTTAGGCGTTCGGCGGCGGCGTTGCGGCGTCAAGCATCAATCAATCGATTTCCCAATCGGAGATGAGGGATTTTTGTTGATGGTGTGTGGCTTGGTTTCGGATATAATTAGCTATCTGATCGATATTTCGGTGACTGACTGTAAATGCACCATAACCGCCTTGCCATTTGAAAAATTCTTTGGGTTTAATTTCATGGGTAATTAGGTGAGATGAACTGCCTTTGGCTTTGCCGATTAGTTCAGATACGGTTAACGTGGGCGGAAAATCGGTGAGTAAGTGAACATGATCTGCGACGCCGCCAATGGCAATTACCGTGCATCCCAATTGACGGCATTGACTAATAATTGCGGCATAAATGACTTCTTGAATGTCTGGTGTGACTAGGGGCAATCTATCCCAAGTTCCCCAGACAAAATGCAGGTACAATTGTGTAAAATTTTTGTGCATTTTTTCCTCTTATTAAATTACCCTCACCCTGAAGGGTGGGGCTACACAAACGAAGCCCGCCTGCGCGGGCTGTGAGTGTTTTAGCCTGCGAAGGCAGGCTTTGTTTGTATAGCCGCGAGTTTACTCGTTCGGGCTATTTTGCGTTGGTGAGAAAACCCAAAGCCGAAAGCCCTTTATTGTATTTTGCGAAACCTTTGCTGGCGATCGCACCCGCAATCTTACCGATCTAAACACCCAGCCCGCGAAGGCGTTGCTCAGTTTGTGTAGCCGCGAGTTCACTCGTTCGGCTAGTTTGGCATCACAACGAGCGATCGCATTCATCCACCCTCACCCAATCCCGAAGTGCAAAATTAACCACAGTCTCACTTAGCCGAATGCCTCTATTTCTCATCCGTTCAATTGATTGCTGCATTGAAAGTGGATAACCTTCCCGCTTGGCACGCAGTAAAATACCGATAGAACCTGTTACTAAAAGACCACTTAATCTAGCAATTCTCGTACCTGCTGGCTCATCTATACAAACAGTTTGGATATTTTCATTCAAGGCTAATTGAATCACAGATGCCTCACCTAGATCCAAAGAATTGAGGAAAATTGGGGCAATTTGTATCGGAATAGATATTTTTTGTAACCAAAAAGCAGCCTCAAATTCTGCAATGGCAAATCCGCTGACACCTCCGGCAAGTATTTCTTAGCAGACTTCAAACGGAACTAGGACTTGAGCATAGAGATTGCGAAGTATCTCTAAATCGCTTAAAGCAGCGACAATATTAATGATCGGTGCAGTGTTGATGAAAATTCTGTTAGTTTCAAGCATTCTCTAAATCGGATAAAAGTTCTTCTTCTCTTAAATCGATCATCGCGACTCCATAACGATGTAAATTTAGCAGGAAAGTTACTCGATCTGTCCCTACCAATGCAGCCGCCATACCCGAAGATAAGCGTTTCATTTCAAACAATTTGACCGCCATCGCCCATTTAGCTTCTTGCTCAAATTGTTCTCTTGTCTGTTGCAAAGCATCGGGAAATGTCTCTGGGTAGTCGATTTTGAGTTGTGCAGTTTTTACCATTTGACGGTTTCCAGCAGTCTGCTAAGTTGCGCTCTGACTAGATTCTATCCTCTGGTGCGTGCGATCGCACTACCATAACAATTAGTAATTCATCTCTACCCCTCTTAAATCGTGACTCTCACCGAACAAATTCTTGACCAACTCCCCGGCGGTGTCTTAGCACAACTGCGCCGCGTCGATACTCTTTGGAAATCCCTCAAAGAAAACACCGCACCCATCCCCAACGTAGTCAAAGAAAATCCCACACCCTTGGGAGAAGTAGATTTTGATGTTGTCATCTGCGGCGGCACTTTAGGAATATTAATCGCCGCTGCATTAGCCAAAAAAGGTTGGCGAGTTGCTTTAGTTGAACGAGGAATCTTGCGCGGGAGAGATCAAGAATGGAATATATCCCGCAAAGAGTTAGAAACATTTGTCGAATTGGGGCTGCTTTCAGAAGCAGAATTAGAGCAAGCGATCGCCACCGAATACAACCCCGCGCGCATCGGCTTTTTCGGCGGCAAAGATCTCTGGGTAGAAAACGTTCTCAACATCGGCGTCGATCCAGTTTATCTCTTAGAAACTCTCAAAACAAAATTCCTAGAAGCAGGCGGCAAGCTATTTGAAAAAACCCCCTTCCAAAACGCAGTTATCCACCCAGATGGCATATCCATAGAATTCCAACAAAATCCCCAATTACCCAACTGCAAAACCCGCCTCTTAATCGACGCAATGGGACATTTTTCCCCCATCGTACAACAAGCCAGGGCAGGAGCAAAACCCGATGGCGTCTGTCTTGTTGTCGGAACTTGTGCAACAGGTTTTCCGAAAAACGATACGGGCGACTTGTTGTACTCCTTCACACCGTTGCAAAATCAATGCCAGTACTTCTGGGAAGCCTTTCCCGCCCGCGATGGCAGAACAACCTACCTGTTTACTTACATGGATGCTAACCCGCAGCGCTTTAGTTTAGAAGCATTTTTTGAAGACTACCTGCGCCTTTTACCCCAATATCAGCAGGTAGAACTCGAACAATTGCAATTTAAACGGGCGTTGTTTGGTTTTTTCCCCACTTTCCGCGAAAGTCCCTTAAGAATGCCTTGGAATCGCATTCTTCCCATTGGAGATAGCAGCGGCAGTCAATCGCCTTTAAGCTTTGGCGGTTTTGGGGCAATGGTACGGCATCTAAAACGTCTCTCGAACGGCGTCCACGAGGCTCTACAAAGCGACCAATTGAGTCAAAATGCTTTGAAACTCCTACAGCCTTATCAGCCGAGTATAGCTGTCACGTGGATGTTTCAGCGTTCGATGAGCGCCGGGATTAATCAACAAATAGCCCCGAATCAAATTAACGAACTTTTGACGGGGGTATTTAAAGAAATGGAGCAGTTGGGAGAAGATGTGTTAAAACCGTTTTTACAGGATGTGGTGCAATTTGCCGCCCTGTCGCAAACACTGTTTAAAACTTCTCTCTCCCAGCCTGGATTAGTCCTGAAAATTATTCCGCAGGTAGGTTTATTGCCATTGTTGGATTGGATGGTTCATTATGTAAATTTGGGTGCGTATAGCGCTCTTTATCCAATGGGGAAAGCAATCGAACCTTGGATGAAAAATTTACCGCCAATTGGGCAATATTATTACCATCGGTGGGTAGAAGCTTGGCAGTATGGCTCAGGCGGCGATTACTCCATACTCTAGTTCCCAGGCTCAGCCTGGGAACTATATCCTCAAGGCTCCGCCTTGATTAGTAAAACGATGCAGAGCATCCACAGTTTCGTACCCAGGCTGAGCCTGGGTACGAGATAAATTAGTTTAGGAGATAAGCAGGATGAAACAGCAATTTCAGGGTGCGAAATCCTTTGGTGTGATGATAAGTTTGCTGCGCGATAAGGCTGACGCCACACTTCGTGAACGCTCCCTCTTCCTCGAAGAAATTCGTCAAGGCGCAAAACTCCCCAGCAAAATCTTTTCTCTCCTCGTTTGCAGTTCCCTATTCCTTGCCATCTATGGCGGAATCATGGGAATTTATCATAGCTGGATGCAAGCTTTATCCTCTGCGGTTAAATTGCCAGCGCTTTACTTAATTACCCTGCTCGTTTGTCTACCAACGCTGTACTTTTCTAACATTATTTTTGGCTCGAAGCGCACGTTTGCACAGCATTTCGCTTTGGTGCTAACGGCAGTTTCTGTGACGAGCGTGCTGTTGTTCAGTTTTGCGCCAATTACCTTGTTTTTTTTGATTAGTACCACCCATTATCAGTTTCTGATTTTGTTGAATGTGGCTATCTTTACTTTAACTGGATGGATTGGGGTTTCTTCGTTGTATCAGGCGGCGAATTGTATCTTAGAACAAGATACTGAAGGTAGCGATACGCGACGCAAGATTTTGCAAGCTTGGTTATTCCTTTATGCGTTTGTCGGCTGTCAGTTAGGATGGACGCTTAGACCTTTTTTCGGGATGCCTGATTCTCCGTTTTCGTTGTTTAGAGAAAGGGAGGGTAATTTTTATGTGAGTGTGTTTCAATCTCTAGGGTATCTTTTGGGATTTCGTTAATTTAACCGCGAAGAAGCGAAGGATAATTTTAGATTTTAGATTTCAGATTGCAGATTTGAGATCGAATTAAATCTGAAATCTGAAATCTGAAATCTGCAATCTGCAATTAGCAATTAGCAATTAGCAAGGTCAGTTATGATTCAAAAAACATCTCGCTCAACAAATCATTTTACGGTGCTGATTAGTCTGCTGCGCGATCGCAAGGCTTTTCTGCAAGAAATTCGCCAAGGGGAAGGTCTTCAAGTTAAGATTATCTCTCTGTTGGTTTGCAGTTCGGTTTGTTTCGCTCTTTATGGGGCAATTATTGGGTTATTCCACAGTCCGGCTCAATCTTTATCTTCCGCAATTAAGCTTCCGAGTCTTTACTTGCTGACTCTGTTAATCTGTCTGCCAACGCTGTACATTTTTAGTACTTTTTTTGGATCGAATCGCAGCCTGGGACAGCATTTTGCAGTTGTTCTGAGTGCGGCTTCTGTGATTAGCGCTCTTTTATTTGGCTTTGCACCCGTTACTTTGTTTTTTCTGATTACAACTGGGCATTATCAGTTTTTTAAACTGCTGAATGTGGCAATTTTTATGCTCACTGGGGTAATTGGGGTGCAATTCCTTTATAATGGTATTCAGCTAATTTCTGATGAAGACCCGGAAGGTCAAACAATTCGTACCAAGATACTACAGTTATGGTTGTTGCTTTATGGATTCGTTGGCAGTCAGCTAGGCTGGACTCTGAGGCCGATTTTTGGCTCTCCCGACAAGCCTTTTGAACTGTTTCGTCAGATGCAAGGTAACATTTATCTTGATATCGTAAAAGCAGTGTCTGAAATATTGGGTTTTAATTAAATGGACTTTCCCCTCCCACGGCAATACTTCTACAAAGAGATATATCAGCCAGAAGAACAAATCGACCTGGCAAAGGCAGCTTTGTATATTGCCCAAGAGGAGTATCCAACCCTCGACCCGGATGAATACCTCAGCGCTCTCGATACAATGGCAGATGAGGTGAAAGAGCGTCTGCCTGCTCAACGCTATCCCTTGCGGGTTATCCAGACTATTAACAAGTATCTTTACGATGATTTGGGGTTTTCTGGAAATACGGATGATTACTACGACCCGCGTAACAGCTTCTTAAATGATGTCATAGAACGGCGCACGGGCATCCCAATTACGCTGGCGCTAGTTTATTTGGAAATTGCCAAGCGGGTCGATTTTCCAATGGTGGGAATAGGGATGCCCGGTCATTTTTTAATTAAACCTGATTTTGAAGATGCTGGTATCTATGTGGATGCGTTTAATCGCGGCGAAACTTTGTTCGATCAAGATTGTCAGGAAAGATTATCTCAGGTATATCAGCAAAGAGTAGAGTTAAAACGTTCTTTTTTAGAGCCAGTTAGTAACCGCAGATTTTTAGCGCGGATGCTGATGAATCTGAAATTAATTTACCTCAATAGCGCTCAGTTGGATAAAGCGCTGGCAGTTGTTGAGCGCATTTTGCTGTTGTTTCCGGGGGCGCCGATGGAACTGCGCGATCGCGGTCTTCTATACTATCAAATCGGAGAGTTGACCCTGGCGAGCCAGGATCTGCAAACTTATCTCGTGCGCGTTCCAAATGCTGAAGATGCAGGCGCGATTCGCAAGTTATTAGACCAAATCGGGAATGGGTAATTGGTAATTGGTAATTGGTAATTGCTAGTAAAATTCGCCCCTACTTGCCTAGCTGCGCTTCTGCTACTCGTTTGAGGCGACGCAGTTGCGCTTGCATATCTTGTTGAGTTAAAGCGGCGGCAAAAGTATTGAAACCCCAGCGAATAATGGGGTTAGGAACCTCGAATTCAAAGCGGTTTAGCAAGCGAGTGCCTTTTTCTATGGGTTGGCATTCCCAGCGATCGCGTCCTTTAAAAAATCCCTCAAATTCCCATACTATCAACCCCGGTTCTCGCTCGACTACGGTACTTTCGAGTGTAGGTTGTAACAAGGGAACCTGAATTACAAAGCGACTGCGACTGCCAACATCTGTACTCCAGTCGCCGACAGGATCGCAACGCAAAGCCGGATTCAGCCATCGGTGCATCAAAACCCGCTCGGCGATACACTGTTCAACTACTGTAGCAGGAGCATTGATTTGTATCGATTGTTCAAAAACTTGCTGCTGTGACATCTTTATAGCGAGAGGGAGAGGGGAAAGCACTATGTTCTCAGATAATAATCCCCCTTGTCTCCATTGTCCTCCTTGCCCGTTTTACTGCGGTTTTCAGCTGTGTG
>DNGJ01000041.1:5407-16641 GCA_003486305.1 Cyanobacteria bacterium UBA11371 | reverse complement strand
CATTGGGGCGTTTTAGTCGGTGCTTCCCTGTGGCGGGGATACCTAGTTTTAGTGTAGAAGAAGTGTTGCGCGATCGCTTATCCGATCTTTCCCTCCCGATTATCTCGGATCTGCCCTTCGGACACGATGGCGTCAACGCCGCCTTACCTGTAGGAATTATGGCGCACCTGGACGCCGACGCAGGGATTTTAAGTTTTTGATTGCTCATTGCTAATTGCTAATTGTTAATTGCTAATTGTTAATTGCTCATTGCTAATTGCTAATTGCTAATTGCTAATTGCTAATTGCTCATTAGCCATTAACGATTAGCCATTAACGATTAGCCATTAACGATTAGCCATTAACGATTAGCCATTAGCCATGACTGTGCGTAGCACGGGGAACCGTAGCCCGATATAATCTGTCGAAACAGGTTAGACAGGGCGCATATTATAAGGAGTCGTATGTCAATTAAGAAAATTGCGGCAACGGTTGCGGTCACTGGGATGATGCTATTAAGCAGCAACTTGGGTGCGATTCGCCCTTTGGGCGATCCGCTTCGCGGAATCGCGCAAACTGCATTAAGAGACGGCGATACTGTAAATGGTTTTATCCGCGCTAATTCTCCCGCTTTTCGCTTCCGCAACGAGTCCAGGACGGGTTCTCCACTTCAATCTGCCCTCGGTGACGAATATACTTTTAATGCTAGGCAAGGCGACACAGTTAATATTGCAGTCGATCCCGAAGACGGAAGCAATCTTTCCCCGGTATTAGTTCTCATTGCCTCGGATACGGGCAGGCAAGTCGCTTACGATGATATCAATGGTTCGCTGCGCTTTCGCGTCCCTGCAACTGGGCAATACAGACTTCTGGTTTTAGGACAAAATAACAGCAGGGGCAGATATACCATTACCGTTTCTGGATTATCGGGTACAACTGTCGCCGGAGGTTCCACTTCGCCCACCAATGACCCCAGGCGACAAATTTTGCAAAATGAATATGGTTTGAGGGTACTCGATAGCTGTCCTCCCGCCACCAGTTCTTTGGTAGTGGTATCGTTTTCCGAAGCGGGACAAATTTATCGCTACTGCGCCAACCCGACCCGGTTGGTACGAGCAGGCGAGTATACTTATGATGCGGCTAGCGGAGATTTAAGACCGGGGGCGCCCGTTGCTTCGGGTGGCGGGACGGTAACCAATGACCGCAGACGCCAGTTATTGGAAAATGATTATGGACTGCGCGTCCTCGATAATTGTCCTCCCGCTACGGGTTCTTTAGTCGTGGTATCTTTCGAGGAAAGTAACCAAATTTTCCGATATTGCGCCAATCCCAACCGTTTGGTAAGAGCAGGCGAGTATACTTACGATGCTACCAATAACGAGTTAAGACCGGGAGCGCCAGTGGCGACGGGGGGTAGTGCAACCCGCGATCGCAGGCAACAATTATTAGAAACTGAATTTGGACTCCGCGTCCTCAATAACTGTCCCCCGTCTACAGATTCTCTCGTAGTCGTAGCTTATCCCGAAGCTGGTCGCACTTATCGCTACTGCGCCAATCCCACCCGCGACTACCCGGCGGGCGAATACGTCTATAATGCCAGAATCAACGACTTGGAAGATGTTTCCGATGCGGTTACGGCAACTCCCCAAGAACGATGCAGAATTGAAATTGGGGGAATTTGTATTGTTAGGTAATTGGTAATTGGTAATTGCTAATTGCTAATTGGTTAGTTTTGTGATATGCCAACCCCCAACTCCCCCAGCTCCCCCAGCTCCTCAAATTTTCTTTGATGAGAGTGAAGTAGCCCTGCCTAGCCCTGGGCGCAATTACTTATTACCCGGCTTCGCGTTGAGTGGTAAGCTAGCAAATGCACTTAAAATCTGACTAGGGTAGAAGTAGATATGGCTTCAAGCCAAATACCTTTATTATTGCGTGCCGCACGGGGTGAAGCGTTAGACCGTCCTCCGGTTTGGATGATGCGTCAAGCGGGACGGTATATGAAAGCATACCGAGATTTAAGAGAAAAGTATCCTTCGTTTCGCGAACGTTCGGAAATTCCCGAAGTGGCGATTGAAGTTTCCTTGCAACCTTGGAGAGCTTTCCAACCAGATGGCGTAATTCTATTTTCCGATATTGTGACGCCGTTGCCGGGATTGGGCATCGACATGGACATTGCGGAAGGGAAAGGTCCGATTATACATTCTCCGATTCGTACTCAAGAACAAATCGATAACCTGCGCGAGTTAAACCCAGAAGAATCTCTGCCATTTATTAAAACAATTTTGCAGGGATTGCGCCAAGAAGTGGGGAATCAATCCACGGTTTTGGGTTTTGTGGGTGCGCCTTGGACTTTAGCAGCATATGCTGTCGAAGGGAAAGGGTCTAAAACCTACTCGGTGATTAAAAACATGGCATTTTCCGACCCGACGATTTTGCACCAATTGTTGGGTAAACTGGCAGATGCGATCGCAACCTACGTCCGCTACCAAATTGACTGCGGTGCCCAAGTCGTGCAAATGTTTGATTCTTGGGCAGGACAATTAAGTCCCCAAGATTACGATACCTTTGCTTTACCCTATCAAAAACGGGTGTTCGATCAAGTCAAGCAAACCCATCCCGATACGCCATTAATTATATTAGTCAGCGGCAGCGCTGGCGTGCTAGAAAGAATGCCCAAATCCGGCGCAGATATCGTTACGGTAGACTGGGCAGTAGATATGGCAGAAGCACGGGAAAGATTGGGCAAAAATGTCAAAGTCCAAGGAAATATCGACCCTGGCGTATTGTTCGGTTCCAAGGAATTTATCAAAGAACGCATTCTCGATACAATTCGCAAAGCAGGCAACCGAGGTCATATTCTAAACTTGGGACATGGTATTCTACCCACCACCCCCGAAGAAAACGCCGCCTTCTTCTTTGAAACAGCCAAGCAAGCAGATCAATTACTTGCCGTCCACGCATAAAAATTTTAGATGGCAGATTGCAGATTTTAGATTTATTCAGCAATAAACCCATCCAAAATCTCAAGAAAAAGGTCAGAGGTGAACGGTGAAACCAGACGAATTGCCAGAGGATATAAATAACCCAAAACCCCAGGAAAGTCCAGAATTAACTCTGACAATACCCTCCAGTTTGCCTGATTCACCGCCCATCTCTGACAATTTTGAGGAATTGATAATTCCTCAAGATGCTTCGACTCCAGAACCAGTTTTGATTATTGAACCTGAAATAGAAACCAGATTAGAAACCGTATCTGTTCGACTCGCCGCGCCAGAAAATCCACCGGCGATCGCAAATCCAGAAGCAGAGATTGTCGTTGCAGAAGCAGTTCCGATTATTGAAACAGAAACAGAAACAGAAACAGGAAAGATAAGCGCATCTATTCCACCCGCCGCGACAGAAACTGCACCAGTTGAAGCAGAAGAAAATCCACCTGCGATCGCCAAACCAAAAGCAAATATTTTCGTTACATCCAATAGCTCAGAAATATCTAAACAAGAGGAAGAAAGTCAAAGAGAAACGGAAAATATGCCCGGAGAAGAAGATGCACCAATGCGGATTTTCATTACGGGTGCGAGTGGGTGCATCGGTCACTACATCGTAGAAACTCTGATTGAACAAACAGACTACGAACTGTTTCTATTAGTAAGGAATCCAAATAAACTAAAGTTTGATTGCAATGCCCGTCCCGGTATTCACATTGTCCAAGGTGATATGCGCGAAATCAAGCGCTTTAGCAAGCTGCTAAAGACGATGAATTGTGCCGTTTTGGCGGCGGCGGCTTGGGGGGGACAAGAAGCAATTGATGTAAATGTGTTTAAAACAATAGAACTGCTGAATTTACTCAATCCAAAAGTTTGTCAGCACGTCATTTATTTTTCCACCGCTAGCGTCTTAAATCGCCAAAATAAATTGCTGAAAGAAGCTGGACAAGCGGGAACAGATTATATTCGTTCCAAATACGACTTCTTGCGTCAAGTAACCCGCGTCCCGATTGCAAAGCGCATCACTACGGTATTTCCAACTTTAGTTTTAGGAGGCGATGAAAAACATCCCTATTCCCATGTTTCCGGAGGGTTACCAGACTTGATGAAAGAAACAGAAATAATTCGCTTTTTAGACAAGCCGCTGTTGAAAGTTAAACCAATTGATTTGATTCGCTTTTTCCAAGCAGATGGGAGTTTTCACTTTATCCACGCACGTGATATTGCCCAAGTGGTAAGATATCTAATAGACCATCCCCCAGAATCGCCAGATTCTCGCTGGTTGGTGTTGGGAAATGAACCCGTGACGCTTAACCAAGTCATTGAGGAAGCTTGCGCTTATTTGAATAAACCTATTACCCGTCGCTTTAACTTGTCTCCTTGGATAGCGAATATCTTTATCCGTTTGTTCAACATTCAAATGAGTGCTTGGGATCGGTTCAGCTTTGATTATAGGCATTTTACTTACCAGAATCCGGTCAATCCGTCAACATTCGGAATGCCGGTTTATTGTCCTACAATTGTTGATGTGCTAAAACAAAGCGGAATCAATGGTAGACGCTAAAATGATTTTGGCTAATGGGTAATGGCTAATTGCTAATGGCTAATTGCTAATGGCTAATTGCTAATGGCTAATTGCTAATGGGTGAAGCATTGCGGAAAAACGCCGTAGTGGCTACCCGGAATTAAATAGCCGCAATGCTTCACGCTTAATTGTTCATGGTTTTAGATTAGCTTGATGGCGCGGAAGGCGAAAAATAAGCCTAAAGCGACGACATAAGCACCACCCAAGAGCAAAATATAAGCTAAAGCACCAGACAGCATTTGCGTTTCTCCTCTGACGTTGTTTAGGTTTTGATATGGAATCGGTTATAAGTGTTAATGTACCGCAACAAGCATACGATATTGCGATCGCACCCAATAACTTAGAAAAATTGGGTGAGATGATGCGATCGTTAAAGCTGGGAAAAAAAGTGCTGTTGGTGTCCAATCCAGCCATTTTCCGGCATTATGGGGAGAAAGCGATCGCTTCTCTCAATTCAGCAGAGTACGATGTGACTACCTGCATCCTCCCCGCAGGCGAACAATACAAAACCCTCACCGCCATCCAAAAAATCTATAACACCGCCCTAGAAAACCGCCTAGAACGCTCCTCGACAATGGTAGCCTTGGGAGGTGGCGTCATCGGCGATATGACAGGCTTCGCCGCCGCTACGTGGCTGCGCGGGATTAATTTTATCCAAGTACCCACCAGCTTGCTGGCGATGGTAGATGCAGCGATTGGCGGTAAAACAGGCGTCAATCATCCCAAAGGGAAAAACTTAATTGGAGCATTTTATCAGCCCAAATTAGTGTTAATTGACCCCCAAGTTTTAAATACCTTACCACCCAGAGAATTTCGCGCCGGAATGGCAGAAGTAATTAAATATGGCGTAATTTGGGATGCAGAATTATTTGAGAGTTTAGAAGCATCTAAAAGATTGGATCAATTCCGCTATATCAGTCAGGAATTATTGCAACAAATCCTAAATAAATCTTGTCAAGCCAAGGCAGATGTGGTAAGCAAAGACGAAAAAGAATCGGGATTGAGAGCAATTTTAAATTACGGTCATACGATTGGTCACGCGGTCGAAAGTTTGACCGGATATAAGTTAGTAAATCATGGGGAAGCCGTGGCGATTGGCATGGTAGCGGCGGGACAGTTGGCGGTGCATTTGTCAATGTGGGATAAAACTGATGCAGAACGTCAAGATGCTTTGATTAAAAAAGCGGGATTGCCGACACAATTGCCAGCGGGATTAGATATTGAAGCGGTAATTGATACGCTCCAAACTGATAAGAAAGTTAAGGATGGAAAGGTAAGATTTATCTTGCCTACTCGCATTGGTGAAGTGATAGTGACCGATAAAGTTGAGGCGGATTTGATGCGGGAGGTGCTGCCAAAAATGCAAGCGGTTTAATATTTTTGAACCGCAGAGGCGCAGAGGTCGCAGAGAGAAGATAATATAGGTTTAAGAGCGGCATTTGCTATCAGATAGCGAACTGTGCAAAGCCATCTATCCTGAGATTAGAAAGTTATTCATACCGCGATTTCTTGGATTTAATCACCTCAATTACGTCATCGTGTCTTTGTCCCTCAATGA
The DNA here is from genome assembly GCA_003486305.1 of Cyanobacteria bacterium UBA11371. GTDB lineage: Bacteria > Cyanobacteriota > Cyanobacteriia > Cyanobacteriales > Aerosakkonemataceae > Microseira. The sequence goes on along the minus strand of DNGJ01000041.1, from coordinate 10,535 downwards.
TGTCCTTAAGGTGGATTTGCCCATTGATATATTGGATATGAATGCGCCAGCCTGAGATTTTATCAATATCAGCGCGATAAACGGCTTGCTTAATACCCTTGATTTTATGTAGCCTTGTTTTGGGAAACTTTCTAGTTTTATGGCACTCTTGGTCTTCTAGCTCCGACAATGCCTCTAGAAAAGCGATTTTTAGCTCGTCATCTGGCAAAATCTTCATAGCTTCATAAATAATGCCATATTCATCGCAGAGAGTCAGGGTTTGTGCCATAAACAAACTTACGCTATTTGGGAAGTTTCTCGATTGTGGTTAAGTAACTCCTGATACAAAGACTCTGCTACACCTTTGTAAGCTTTATCGAGGTCATCGTGTTTAACTACCCGAAAAAGAGTAAAGATAACTTGCCCAAAAATTGGATCTTCGTCAACTGCCAAAATTACTCTTAGTTTTACAGAAATCTTTAGGGTATAAAGTGAAGATGTGTAACCATTAAGGGCAGATGGTAGGGGTAGAGAACGCAGCTTACGATAAACATCAGCTTTTTGAGTAGGGAAAAGGCTAGCGCAGTCGTTAATTTTTTTAATAACAGCTGCTTTATCATCTTCACTCAGGCTGGCAATATCCTTCTCAAATCTCTTGGTTGACTCAATTAGAACATCCACAATGATAAACCGCCAATCCTAAATTGAACCCATTACTTACCCAATCCTAGCATAACAACTAATGTACCACCAACGGCATAGACAGCATTAAAGCCAATCCTTTCTGCCCAAATTGCTGCATCAGCTTGTTTAGCTTGCAATCGACGACTGGTAACTACTAGATCGTCTCCTATTTCATAGTCGCAAGTTTCAACATTGATCGAGATAATTTTGCCAATATTCTCTGCCGTTTCCACATTGGCACGGATACTCTTTTCATAGAGTTCTTTGCCACGGCGAGCAATTTCTTCTCTACTGAGGGCGCAATGAGTCATATCAGCTACCTCCTGATTCAATTTGCAGTTCCTAAATACATGATAAGCGAGAACGAATTAGGCGTATGGATAAGCAGCCAATCTAGGCACACCCTTCAATGTACTCGACTTCTGGGAGTCTCCCGGATCGGAATATAGTTACTCGATTATTCAGGGTTTCAAATACTAACCGATAGTTGCGATCGCGTGCATCTTTGGGAATATAAGTTAAATAGTGTCCGCCTCGATCGAAAGTGTATTCATGGGGAGTCACTCGAATTTGTCCCGGATAAAGAGATTTAATTCGCTGTTCCGTATCGCCAATTTTTGCCCCACTCACCGTGGTAATGCGATCGCTAACAACTTCTACTCTCGCAATGCGGTCAACCTCGCGATTGATCGGGCCTTCTTTGTGAGGACTGATGACCATAAAGTTTAAGCCTTGCGGCCCCCGTTGCGGTTGAATGTGGTAGCAATTGTCTAGTCTTCCAGTACTTACAAACCGCACTCTAGCAGAACTTTCGGCTTCTGCAATCGTCATGCCAACGCGCACGGGACCGATACCATCAATCGCTACTTTCGATTGTTCTGTCAGTGTTGTTTGAGCAGAAAGCGGTAGAGCAGACAGTAAAAGTGTTAAGAATCCACCGATAATAAAGACCAAAAATTTAATATGGCGCCCCATAGTATTTTCCTAAAACTTGGTTTTTAGTAGCTTCAAATGCTCGGCTATCTCTCGTGCATTTCTTCACGAGTATTCAATTCAAGCTGCGGATAACTATGGTGCAGTAGGGTGCAACGATTTGTTAGAACGTTGCTTTGGTGTTAATGTTACAACAAGTCTCCCACTTGCAGCTTGCTTCTTCTGCCAATCAGCAAACATAGCATCTAAGTCATAGTTGAAAGACTTGGCATGTTCTTCGCGAATTCGATGGATTTCTTCTAAAATTTCATCTTTCCACATGGCTTAGTCTCCCATTAGCTCGTAAGGTGTACAAATGCGGGGTAACTCGTATCCAAAATCCAGACAAATCGCTGAAAGCTTTTTCTGAATTTGAGCGTTTGCTATATGTTTACAGTTCCACGTTAGCAAATAATCTAAGCCGTGTACTGTAGCTGCTGCAATATGAACTGCATCGTCAGCAGCCTTTGATGGAAGATTACTTTTCACGAGAAATTGTGCCGCCAAGTCTCGGACAGCCTGGTTTAAATCAAGTAATGGAAAATCTTGTAATATCTCCAGTCGTATAGCCGCAATCTCTGGATCTCCTTGTGTTACTTCATCCAAGACAACTTGTGAGATATAGAGTGTAAAATCATTGCGGCGAGATTCCCACCAATCTTTTGTCACCTCTATGTTTGCAGCAAGAATTAGGTTTTTAGTCGATCTGGCTGTGAGATAGCCCAAGATGCTAGTTTCGATGTAGACGGTTTCACTCATAATGAGCTGTCGGGGCTGCACATAGCGATCGCATTGTGCAAACATGAGCTACCTCAAAGACATTATCGTCAGAATTTGCCAAACTAAAGATATCACTGAGTTAAAAGGGCATCTAACATGACTCAGACTCCCGTCAACATTCAAACTGCACAGGGACATCAAGTATTAGCCGCAGCCGGGAAGAAAATTCTTCGACCGGGCGGAAAAGCGGCGACGGAACAGTTATTTGAGTGGGCAAATTTTAAGCCTGGGGAGACAGTATTAGAACTGGCGGCTAGTTTTGGAGAGAGTGCGATCGCATTATCTCAACGTTATAACGTCCGCGTTGTCGGCGTAGAAAAAAACCCGGAAAGCGTAGCGCGTGCGAGGGTAAATATCCGCAACGCTGGCTTAGAACAACAAATAGAAATTATCGAGGGAGATATTTTCCATTTAGAAGCAATTCCCGGTGAATTTGATTACGTTTTTGCCGAAGCAATTCTCTCGATGCAATCTGCACCAGGAAAAGCCAAAATCTTAAACTCTATTCGGGACAAGCTAAAAAGCGGAGGTAAATTTCTCTCCCACGAATTACTAGCCCAAAACAACGAAGAAGAAATCCACCAACAACTTGCAAAAACCATCCGCAGCAACACCACACCTTTATCAGAAACAAACTGGATTGCAGCTTGTAACGCAGCCGGATTGCAAGTTCAACAACACAAAACTGGAGCAATGGCATTACTGAATCTGCCATCAATGATTAAAGATGAAGGTTGGGTAGATACAGCCAAATTTCTGTGGAACGTCTTAACTAACCCACAGATCAGAAAACGAGTTCTAGCCATGCGCCAAATCTTCAACAAATATAAGCAAGATTTAGGCTACATAGTTCTAGTAGCTGTTAAAAAATAGCTAATGGCTAATGGCTAATGGCTAATAGCTAATTGCGAGAATATCGTAATATATCATATCATTTGTCCAGAGCCATTAGCCGCTATGCATGAGATAGCTAACAACTGGGAGTTAATAGCCAATCATATCATGTCCTTAAGCAATGGTAGTGTATAGTAGGGGCGGGTTTTACGAGAGATATTTGCTAAGAGCGCCAAGGTTAAATAAACCCTTCCTTAGCAGAGGCTATCGATGCCACCGAACATGATATCAATCCAAAATTTGAACCCCAAAACACAAGGGGGGAGTCTAAAATCCAAAATCAATTATGACTTCTAAAACAGTGTCTACCCCATCCTTCGCAACTCAACTGAGAGAACAAATTGAATACCCCGCCGGGGGAGTTCTAAGTAAAGTTCTCCTAAAAGACAATAATTGCCAGTACACCCTATTCTGTTTAGCATCTGGCACAGAAATTTCCGAACACACCTCAACGCGAAACGCGACAGTTCACGTGCTTCAAGGGCGAGGAATTCTCACCTTAGAAGGACGAGAAATTACACTGGAGCCGGGGATCTTTGTTTTTATGCCTGCTAATGCTCCCCATGCCTTAAAAGCCGAGGAAAATTTTGCATTTTTGCTGACACTTTCTGAAATTACTCATTAGCTGGAATCTCAACAGATCGCAAAAAACTAGCACTTTCTTCTGGCAGTGCTGTATTAATATACATGCCACTGCCCAATTCAAATCCAGCGGCTAAAGTTGTTCGCGGTATCAGTGCAATATACCAGTGAAAGTAATCGGTGCGTTCCTCTGCGGTTGGAATAGAACGGATTGTATAATTGTAATCGGGATTGTTCAATCCGTAATAAAGTTTAGCCAAAATAGTTTTCAGCATCTTGGCTAAATCTTCAATTTCTACATCGGTAATATCGTCAAAAGAAGATGTATGACGCCGGGGAAAAATCCAAGTATGAAAAGGTGAAAGTGCCGCATAAGGAATAAACGCGACAAAATGTTCGCTTTCGGCTATGATTCTTTCCCGGCTTGCCAATTCATCTTTAATAGTGCGACAAAAGATACATTCGCCCGTATCGTCAAAATAGCGAATCGCTTCTTGCAAGCGAATTCGTAATTGATAAGGAACAACTGGCGTTGCTGCTAGCTGCGAGTGAGGATGTTCTAAAGATGTGCCTGCTCCTTGACCGTGATTTTTAAATATAATAATGCTAGCAATGCGAGGGTCGTGTCTAATTTCCGCATATCTTTGGCGGTAAACTCTGATAATATTGGCTACGTCTTCAATTTTCATCAGTGCCGTCGTCAAGTCGTGTTGGGGATGTTCGATAATAACTTCGTGAAATCCCACTCCGGATAAGGAACGATTTAGACCTTCGACTTTTCTAATAGCTTGTCCCACGGGAAATAAAGCAGGATATTTGTTATAAACAGCACGCACTCTCCAGCCGCGATTATCGTTCAAACGATAAGATTCTATTCCAGTAAAATCTTCGTTACCGGCACAAAAAGGACAATTGGGACTATAGGAAGGGATGATAACCTTTTCGGTGTGAGGTTTGGCAAATTCGTCGGGTCTTTTTGCCCTTTCGGTAGCAATAATTACCCAGTCCCTGGTAATGGCATTTAGTCTGAGTTCGGTCATTTTGTCCTCATTTTTGACGATAATTTGTGCAACCAATTTTATCCGATGGATATAACTAAATATGGGGAGCGATCGCGCAGCGTGCCCAAGGCATATCGCCAATCGTAAAACCGTCGTAGGGGCACGGCAATAGTCACATTTTTGGCTCAAACCAAAACACTTCAACTGCCGTGGTAAATATGGGGAGCGATCGCGCA
>DNGJ01000041.1:1146-5161 GCA_003486305.1 Cyanobacteria bacterium UBA11371 | reverse complement strand
AGCGTGCCCAAGGCATATCGCCAATCGTAAAACCGTCGTAGGGGCACGGCAATAGTCACATTTTTGGCTCAAACCAAAACACTTCAACTGCCGTGCCCCTACTCAACAAAATCTTCGGTTTTTTTACCATGCAATAGTTAAACTGTCAACCAATGTTAATCTTTTTCAACCTATGACTACCACAATAACTGAAGCTCAAAAAAAACCTCACCCCCAGGCGTGGTATAAACCAACTTTTTCGCCGGAACATGGGGTGTATGTGATGCTGCTGGTTTCTTTTTTTACTGGTGCAGCAGCGGCTCAAAATTGGACGCTTTTAACGACGTTGGCTTTAGTTTGTGCGTTTTTTGGCTTTCAAGCTGAACATCCGCTTGTTCTACAGATAAAACAACGAAAAAGCGTGAAGCCGCGTTTTTTAATTTGGGGTGGATTGTATGGGGTAATTTGTCTGGCGATCGCTGTATATCTCTACCTAAGATATCCGATATTACTGTGGATTTATTTGGGTGCGATCGCAGCCTTAATTATCGATGCCTTTTCCGTCTTCCACCGCGAACAAAAATCGATCTCCAATGAGATAGTAACCTTCGCTGCGGTATGTCTTTCGGCACCCTTCGCCTATGCTGCTACCACAGGTACAATTTCAAACGTTTCTATCGGGTTGTGGGCGATTAATACGCTTTATTTTTGCAGTACAATTTTTAGTGTAAAGCTGCGGAAACCGAAAACGAGTTCGGTGGTGCCGGGGGTGGTGTATCATGCGATCGCAACCTTAATCATCGCCGCACTCTACTATTTTGGCTGGCTTTCTTTAGCGATCGCTTTAGCATTTGGCATCGCCCTACTCAAATTTGCCATTATAGCTTGGCAACAGGAATTGTTTAGCAACGCTAAAATTCAATATGTGGCAATGCTAGAAACAGGATGTGCCTTCATTTTTCTGGCAATTGTTGCCCTGTCGCTGCTGCCAACGCACTTAACAAATTTTTAGCGGACTCAGCATTATTTAATTCCTCAACTGTAGCGAATTAGGCAAAAGTTAAAAAATGCTAAAGAATTAGCAAGTCATCACCTTAGTTTCTTCCTGGATCTCTGGTTTACTTTCCCAACGATTTTTCATAGAAACCCGGTTTCTTTGCTGTATTTTATAGCCCGCGTTCGCGCAGCGTGCCGGAGGCATAGGCGGGCTTTGTTTGTGTAGCCGCGACTTCAGTCGTTTGGCATAAAAGGGGCGATCGCAGCGGATTTGGTATAAGTCCTCAAGTGTAGCGAATTCGGCAAAAGTTAAAAAATGCTAAGGAATTAGCACGAATAATCTTCAAAACGCTACAAGGTATTTTAGTTAAATCAGCAACAGAACTAAAAGGTTTTTTCACAAATTTTGGAGATTTGGCTATGACCGATACCACGGTATTTAATAGCGGTACGGCAACAGCTACGAGAACTCGCCAACTCAGCTTTCCAGCGTGGCTAGTACTAATCTGCATCGTTGCCTTTACCGTTTTACTAGCTGCGGGTGCTGCTATTTGGAAAAACGCTCCACCCGTCCCAGATTTTATACGTTCCCCAAAACAAGAAATCATCCTCACAAAGGCAGAAATTCAAGCCGGACAAGAAATTTATCTCGCACGCGGCGGTCAACATATTGGCAGCGTATGGGGACACGGCAGCTACTTAGCACCCGACTGGACAGCCGACGTTCTCCACAAATGGGGCTTAGCAACTGCTGGGGTTTTATACAACAATAATCCCAACTTTTTGCAAGCAGATTTAGCAGCATTAGCAGCCCCAGAAAGAGCGAGCTTACAAGCCCAAGTCAGCGAAGAATTTAAAACCAATCGTTACGACAATCAAACCCACTCACTAACCCTGACAAACGCCCAAACCGAAGGGTTAAAATACGTCTTCGACCAGTATCACAATCTATTAACCTACGGCTCTTCTATCCACTCAATTCCTCAAGGTTGGTTTAAAGACGATACCCAAATTCGCAACGTCACCGCCTTCTTTGCTTGGACAGCTTGGGCAGCAGCAGCCAATCGACCCAATGCCCCCTTTTCTTATACCGCAAATTGGCCTCACGATGACTTAATTGGCAATCAAGCACCGGGGCAATTTATTATCTGGTCGATTGTTTCAATTATCGTATTGATTGCTGGAATTGGTGCATTTCTGTTTGTCTATCTAACCCAAGAAGAACCCGATGAAATTCAGCCAGTGCCAGCACGTCCAGCGGTGCGAATTCCCACACCCAGCCAAAAAGTCACCTCGCTATTTTTCGGCGTGGCGATGGTGCTGTTTTTAGTGCAAATTGTCATGGGAATGTTCACGGCGCATTATGCCGTAGAAGGCGAAGGTTTTTACGGAATTCCTTTGATTAAATTCCTGCCTTATGCTGCTTCCCGCACTTGGCACTTGCAACTAGCCGTATTTTGGATTGCGACTTGTTGGCTAGCAGCCGGACTTTATTTCGCCCCGCGTTTCGGCGGATTTGAACCCAAATTCCAAGCCCTGGGAAATAGCATTCTGCTAATTGCCTTAACCGTCGTTGTCGTCGGTTCGATGATTGGTTCTTGGAGTGCAATTACGGGAGTTTTAGACGTAAAAAATAGCTTTTTGTGGGGACACCAAGGCTATGAATACATCGAACTAGGACGAGTTTGGCAATTGCTGCTAATTGGCGGCATGATTTTCTGGTTGTGGCTGATGTACCGCGCCTTCAAACCTGCTTTGATTAAAGAAAAAAGTCCCACGGGATTGAGTCACTTTTTCCTGTACAGCGCGATTACAATTCCCCTGTTTTATTCAGTCGGTTTAGCTTATACCAACCGCACGCCTTTAAGTATTGCAGAATATTGGCGCTGGTGGGTTGTTCACTTGTGGGTAGAAGGTTTCTTCGAGGTATTTGCTACCGTTGTGATTGCCTACTTGTGCAGCGAATTGGGCTTTTTGAAGAAATCCTCAGCGCTGCGTGCCACTTACCTGACGACTATTTTGTATTTGGGTAGTGGCGTAGTTGGAACGTTGCACCATTTGTATTTTTCCGGTACGCCGTCATTTATTGCCGCACTGGGAGCAGTCTTTTCAGCATTGGAAGTAGTGCCTTTAACGCTGATAGGTTTTGAAGTATTACAAACCTTGAGACTCTCGCGAGAAGCTGAAGGATTTTATCGCTGGCCTTTGCGCTTTTTTATCGCTACCTGTATTTGGAATTTAATCGGTGCTGGCGTGTTTGGGTTCTTAATTAACCCGCCAATTGTTCTCTATTACTCTCAAGGTTTAAATACTACGCCTATTCACGCACATGCGGCTTTATTTGGTGTCTATGGCTGTCTTGCTTTAGCGCTGATGCTGTTTGCTTTGCGGGAATTTGTACCCGAAGATGCATGGAATGAAAATCTGCTGAAGTTCTCTTTCTGGATGATTAACGGCGGCTTAGTTGTGATGCTGATTTTTGGCTTAATTCCCAACGGCTTTTATCAGCTAGCACAGTCGATTAATTACGGCACTTGGTATGCGCGCAGTGCTGAAGTTATTACCAGTCCTTGGATGCGGTGGACGGTGTGGCTGCGAATTCCAGGTGACATTATTTTTGCCATTGGTACATTGGCGATGTTCTTCTTTACTGTGAGGGCGATTTACGCTATCTTTCGCTTTCCAGTTAAGGCAAGTAAACCCGAATTAAAAGCGGCTGAACAATCTTAGTAATAACGCAAGTTGCTAGTTATCTTTTTAAAGCTGCTAACAGCTAATGGCTAATGGCTAATAGCACAACCAAAAAATATTACCATGAGCAATTAGCAATTAGCTATTAACAATGCCAGGAACCTACGATCCTTATAACTAGCAACTTGAGTTAATCAGGACTAAAGTCCTCACTAGGAACTAAACTCTTTCCTTTATCAAATTACCCAACTTTAGTTAGCTAGGGTTGGGTATTTTTTCACGAGCATACGGGCGGGGCGGGTTTAACGAAATATCTCGTGGTTCCGCAGATTAGTTGGTAAAACCCGCC
>DNGJ01000041.1:773-920 GCA_003486305.1 Cyanobacteria bacterium UBA11371 | reverse complement strand
AAAAATTATACACAACCAAAGCTACCGCACACGATATTACACAAATTGCAAGAGACATGTTAATAAACTTGTACTATCTATATATGGTCGGCGCCAGAGAGGGGACAGCCACGGGGTATATAACCAGTTTGTGACTTGGTGGAATAC
>DNGJ01000041.1:0-464 GCA_003486305.1 Cyanobacteria bacterium UBA11371 | reverse complement strand
TTATGAAAAATCAAGTGTATTCTGTCAAGTCACAATCCGCTATATAAGCAGGACATAGACAAAAGATTAATCTTTTCTGTAGCTTAAACTACCATTTTTGACTTTTTAAGGGTATTCTAAGCATAGGTATAAATTCTTAAGCCATCCTCCTGGATGTTGGGGCTTGAGGTTGCTGCCGGATTTATAAGTATGTCTGATTTTTTTCTGTCAATCGTTAAGCCATTTTTATTGTGTTGGGGCACGTAGTTTATGAAAAGTTATTCGAGCAAACGGAATTACAAACGGACTTTGGCACGGTTAAAAATTTTTTTGTGCAAGCTTCATGGCAGTTCAGTTTATCAACCCCGGTTTTCGTACAAACAAATTTTGTTTTCTTATATTGGTAGTTTCCTGGGTATTGCAGCATTGGCTTACCTTTCTATCAAAACCAATCACCCTTTAATTGCGGGGCCTTTTGGTGCAAC
>DNGJ01000342.1 GCA_003486305.1 Cyanobacteria bacterium UBA11371 | reverse complement strand
ATGTTGCTAATGTGATTGTCAACGGTGCGCTTGCTAATTTCTAGTTGTTCGGCGATATCGTGGTTGGTTAAGCCCGCCGCCACTAGGTCGATGATTTGCAGTTCCCTTTCCGAGAGAGATGCAGGGGATTCTGAAACGTTACCAGCCATATATCTATTCCTATACCTGTATATGTACCTAGTCTAACCTTAGAATACTGTACGACATGGCTTTTATGTTCTGTCAGTGCGGTGATATATACTCAGGCAAGGATATTGGGGTCTTGGGGTTGTCTACCTGCTGCAACTTTTTTAACCTGTTTGCGTAACATCCAAAAAAAGGAACGTACCCGTGTCAAATCCCCTTGTTCTCTGCCTTGGTGAAGTTTTATACGACTGTTTGGCAGATCAAGCAGGTCGCTCCCTCGATGCTGTCGAGTCTTGGACACCCTATCCAGGGGGTGCGCCTGCGAATGTAGCTTGTGCTTTAGTAAAGTTGGGAACCTCGTCTGGCTTTATCGGTTGTGTGGGTCAGGATGAAGCAGGGAACTCGCTTGTAGAGTTGCTACAGAAAATAGGAGTAGATACCACTGGCATTCAGCGCCATCCAAAAGCGCCGACGCGCCAAGTATACGTGTTGCGGAGTCTCGCAGGCGATCGCAGTTTCGCCGGTTTTGGCTTGAGCGATACAACCGAATTTGCCGACGCCTTCCTGCAAGCTGACCAACTTCGAGTAGAACTATTTGAACGCGCAGAATTTTTGGTACTCGGTACCCTCGAACTCGCTTATCCCGAAACGCGAGAAGCTATTACTAGGGCGATTCAATTAGCAGAGCAATATCATCTCAAAATCTTGGTGGATGTAAACTGGCGTCCCATGTTTTGGCCCGATCAGTTCGCCGCCACCGCACAGATCTTGGAACTAATTCAACACGTTGATTTTGTCAAGCTTTCCCTCGAAGAAGCCGAATGGCTATTTGGCACTACCAATGCAAAAGCGATCGCGGATCGTTTCGACTCGTTAGAAGGAGTTTTAATCACCGATGGCGACAAGGGTTGTGCTTTCTGCTTCTCCCACGAAAACGAAGGCAGGTTACCTGCTTTCCCCGTCAAAGCTGAGGATACCACGGGGTCTGGGGATGGCTTTGTCGCCGGAATTATCCACCAAATTTGCCTCAAGGGTATCCAAGCCTTAAGCGATCCGCAAGCTGCTAGGCGCATGGTGGCTTATGCTAGTGCCGTCGGGGCGATGATAGCGATGAAACCAGGTGCGATCGCCGCCCAACCTACCGCCGACCAAGTAGAAGAGTTCTTGCGATCGCATTAATATTCTGTTTGGGTAATGGGTAATAGGTAATGGGTAATTGTTTTTATCCCACCCCCATTACCTATTACCAATTCCCAATTCCCAATTCCCAATTCCCAATTCCCAATTTTCGGAGTTTTTTATGCTTCCAGAAGTTACCCAGAAACTGCTAGCTGCAAAAAAAGAAAAGAACATTTCCTTTTCTGACTTGGAAAAAATCTTAGGCCGCGACGAAGTTTGGATCGCCGCCGTTATCTACCGTCAAGCGAGTGCTGACGAATCCGAAGCCAATCAACTGATCGAAGCGTTAGGACTTCCCCCCCATTACGCCCAAGAATTAACCGAATGTCCGCTCAAAGGATTGGGGCCAGTTGTACCCACTGACCCGTTAATTTATCGCTTTTACGAGATTATGCAAGTTTATGGAATGCCAATCAAGGCAGTAATTCACGACAAGTTTGGCGACGGAATTATGAGCGCGATTGACTTTACCTTAAATGTGGAAAAGGAAGAAGATCCTAAAGGCGATCGCGTCAAAATCATCATGTCTGGAAAATTCTTACCCTACAAAAAGTGGTAATGGCTAATGGCTAATGGCTAATAGCTCGATCGGGACAAATGCTCGCAATTAGCAACGCCTAATAAGCAGCTAATTTGCTCCAATTCATATAGGGCAGATTCGCAGCAGTGGTGCTAATTTGGTCGGCGCGATCGCACAACTGACCGCAAGCATCCCAAGTGCCAGAAACAAACATATTTTTAGCACCTTCCCCCATTGCAATCGGCGCAGAAAAGTCGCCGCACTGCACTTGCATGGTTTCCAAATTTACCGTCATTGGTGCTTCGGGATTAGATGTTAAAATTTCTTGCAATTGCTTGACAGTTGCAGCATCGGCAGTAACGCAGGGAATTCCTATTGCGACGCAGTTGCCGAAAAAGATTTCGGCGAAACTTTCACCGATTAAAGCTTGAATACCCCATTTTGCGATCGCTTGCGGTGCGTGTTCCCGCGACGAACCGCAGCCAAAGTTACGATTCACCACCAAAACTTTCGCGCCTTGAAACTGTGCTTGGTCAAACGGATGTTCGCCGTTGAGTGCTTTGCGATCATCTTCAAAAGCATGTGCGCCCAAACCATCAAAAGTAACGCAACGCAAAAATCGGGCGGGAATAATGCGGTCGGTATCAATATCATCGCCCACCAAGGGAATACCGCGTCCAGAAACAGTTTTAACTTCGCTGACCATTGTTTGTTCTCCTCGAAAAAGAATTGTGGATTCGCAATCAATTAATCGTTTAATGTTTCAATATTGAGATCTTGCACCTCTAGCATTAGCCCGCCAGGGAATAAATTCCCACAGCGAGTAGCGCGCATTCCGTTGAAACAAACTGGATTGATAGCATTTAGTCGGTTTTAACCGACTTTCGCTATTAGCCCGGAAATTGATTTCCGGGCGGGTTGGGATACTGATGCAAGATCTCAGAATACTCAGGAACATTCAACAAACTCACGCATGGCATCTATTACGATTATTACCGGGTGTCCTGGCAGTGGAAAAACAACGTTATCGAATTTACTGGCGCAGGCATTACCCAAGGGCGTTCACTTACATGCAGATGTTTTTTATGATTTCATCGCTGATTTGATCTCGCCAATTCTGCCAGAATCACATCCACAGAATACAACGGTGATGCGAGCGATCGCTAGTGCCACGGCTGCTTATGTTAGGGGTGACTATGACGTAGTGGTGGATGGCATTTTTGGCGCTTGGTTTCTGCCGACACTGGCGGAGGAATTTCAGTTGTTAAACTGCCCGGTAAATTACATAGTGCTTCGCCTACCTCTAGAGGAAACTATTTTGCGGGCAACTACACGTCTGAAAAACCCTGCCAGCGAGGAAATTATCAGACATATGTATCCGCTATTTAACCACCTCGGAGAATTTGAGCGGTATGTATTTGAAGTAGGCGATCGCGCCTGTGAAGATATTCTCATTGAGTTAAATCAACGCTGTCAATCCGGTGAGTTTCAGCTAAATTGGTCGCTGGTTACTCGATAGTTGCCTGTTGGGTTTCTCTCGTTACCAGGCTCTTGCCTGGTAACGCAATTCTTGAGGCTCTGCCTCCTTTAAAAAAGATTTTTATTGGGCTGCTGCCTCCGCTGAGAAACGAGGCAGAGCCTCTGTACCTGTGTTACCAGGCAAGAGCCTGGTAACTAGAGAACCTCTACGCTGCAAGGAGAGAGGCTTTGAGCGCCCCCCAACGCTAGCAGGGAAGGGGGGTTGGGGGGGTTAGGTTTCTAATTCAACAATTCGCGCACATCAGACACTTCGCCTTTGACTGCTGCGGCTGCCACCATTGCCGGACTCATCAACAAGGTGCGACCAGAAGCCGAACCTTGTCGTCCTTTGAAGTTGCGATTAGAAGAAGAAGCACTAATTTGCCTGCCTTGAAGTTTATCGGGATTCATCGCCAGACACATCGAACATCCTGGTTCGCGCCATTCAAAACCTGCTGCTTGAAAGATTTTATCCAATCCTTCCGCTTCTGCTTGCTGTTTCACCCGTTCCGAACCTGGAACGACAAAGGCTTTAATTCCAAGGGCGACGTGACGACCTTGAGCAATTTTGGCAGCTTCTCGCAAATCGCTAATCCGTCCGTTGGTACAACTGCCGATAAAGCAAACATCAATTTTAGTACCACAGATAGGTTGACCGGGAGCCAAATCCATGTATTGATAAGCTTCTGCGGCGATGAATCTATCTTCTTCGGGTAGTTCTTCCGGAGTTGGTACGACTTGATTGACGCCAATTCCTTGACCGGGTGTAATTCCCCAAGTCACCGTCGGGGGAATATCGGCGGCGTCGAAAACGACAACATCATCGTACTCGGCATCGCGATCGCTCTTAATCGATTCCCACCAAGCAACTGCTTTATCCCACTCTTCACCTTTGGGTGCAAAATCCCTACCTTTGAGGTATTCGTAAGTAACGCTATCCGGATTAACATAACCGCATCTGGCACCGCCTTCGATTGCCATATTGCAAACGGTCATCCGTTCTTCCATGTTCATTTGCTCGAAAGTCGTGCCTGCATATTCGTAGGCATATCCGACGCCGCCTTTCACACCGAGAGTGCGAATGATGTGGAGGATAACATCTTTAGCGTAGACACCCGGTTTGAGAGTACCATTGACTTCAATTTTGCGGACTTTTAATTTAGAGAGAGCGAGAGTTTGGGAAGCGAGAACATCGCGCACTTGACTGGTACCGATGCCAAAAGCGATCGCACCAAAGGCACCATGAGTAGAAGTATGACTATCTCCACAAGCAATAGTCATCCCTGGTTGAGTCAGTCCCAACTCTGGTGCTATGACATGGACAATACCTTGATTCCCAGAACCAATATTGTAAAAAGTAATGCCATTTGCTTGACAATTTTGCTCCAGAGCCTGCATCATTTCCTCTGCCAGGTCATCCACAAACGGACGCGCCTGATTATCTGTAGGGACGATATGGTCTACCGTAGCGATCGTCCGTTCTGGATACAGTACCTTTAGACCCCGTTCCCGTAACATCGCAAAAGCTTGGGGACTCGTCACTTCGTGAATCAGATGCAGTCCAATAAACAGTTGCGTCTGTCCAGACGGTAGCGTGCCAACTGCGTGTAAATTCCAAACTTTATCAAACAGAGTGCCTTTGCTCATACTTACTTAAACGGGTCTTTTAGCCATCGGATCTTTGATGTTATCAAAAATTCAGCCGACTCCCTTGACCCGAAAGGATTTCTCAAACATTCGGCGTAACATAAGATTCTATGGGTCATCAATGGAACACTACCGATGCCAATGCCTCAACTGCGGTATTGAAACCAAAAGAGCGGTAGATAAGTACTGCGATAACAAATGCCAACACGAACATCAGTATAAAGTTTACGTAACTTCCTGGCTTGCAGGACTTGAAAACGGTGTCAGTCTCAAATATGGCAACATCTCCAAATACGTGCGGAGATATTTAATTGAGAGAGATGGCGAGAAGTGTTCGCTTTGCGGATGGTGTAAAGTAAATCCTCATACAGGAAAGATTCCAGTTGAGGTAGACCATGTTGATGGCAATTGGCAGAACAACTCCCCAGATAATCTCCGCTTCTTATGTCCTAATTGTCACTCGCTGACGCCCACATACAAGGCACGCAATAAGGGTAAAGGCAGAGATTGGCGGCGCGAGTTGTATGCGTCCAAGCTTTAGTAGGCAAAATTTGGCGTTGGGTGCGATCGCAACGTACCAAACTTTGCTATAGTGTCTATAGTTGCTGGTGTAACTCAGTCGGTAGAGTAGTTGATTTGTAATCAACCTGTCGCAGGTTCAAATCCTGTCACCAGCTTTTATGAATTTACTGGCTTATCAAGCATCTCAGCGTTTTGGTGAAATCCGTGTACCCTTCTACCCTCTCTTACATCTCCTGCTCTTGTCTACAACTTTGGTGAAATTTTGGTGACTACATATCTATATCTAGTGTTTTCCTTGTTAACATCCTTATCGTCACCACACTGTTAATAGATTACATATGTCGCATATCTGAAATATAAAATATTTTTATTTATAGGGGTTATCTTGTTAACAGTACGGTTGTACCACCTGAGCAATCTTACTCATCTGACCCTCGAAGAGTTCCCACCTGTCCCCGTCTGTCGGTAGTTCTCTGTTACTCAACTGCAACAAGAATTAATTCAGATTCGCCAGACTATTCCGGTTAACTTACCAGAATTTACCGAACCTGTACCTGTTAACATTTCTGGCGGAATGAATATTGACCTATCTGGAATTGCTACTCAGTTAACAGAAATCAAGCAAGTTCTAGAAACGCAGTTGACACCACCATCACCACCAACTATCACTCCCATGCTTGAGTTACTTTCTTTGTCTTCTGTAGCACTTTCTACTAATACTTGGGCGCATACAACTCCATCAAATCTCAGCGCGGTAGTAGAGCTTAAGTCCGTTTTAACGGACTGGGCGTGAATTTTAACTTGTTTTAACGGGTTTTAGCTTGAAATTTATTTCAAGGCTATTCCTCTGTCATAGATATCACATACTGTTTCCAAACAGGATTCAGACTAAAAAAGGTTGTCTTCCCCTGTTCTTTCGTCTCCAATAATAACCGCCTTCCCAGCGATCGCATAGCATTGACTAAATCCGATACCGATATCTGCATTGCCTTCAAAATCTGCGGTAAAGCAACGGGTTCGCTTTCATTTGCCAGCTGAATCATTACCGCCTGTTCTGGCGGCGTTAACCGCTGAAATTGTTGGTCTAATTGTGCTTTCAAAGAGTCGTCTAAAATCAGCGCATCGCATTGCAAAAACTCCTCAACCCTACCCCCAAATAACTCTTGAATCAAACTTGCAGTCAACTCTAACCAGAGAGGATTTCCTTGATAGGTATCGATCAAAGTTTCCCAACAATCTTCATCGGATAAGTTTTGCTCTCTCAAAATTTCTTTAGCTGCAACGCCTAAACTTCCCAATACGAAAGAACGCACGCAATTATTTTTTCTTTCTAGTTCGGCAACTTCTCTAGGTTTTTCCCAACTATTCAATACCAAGCAACTCTGATGACAAGCTTCTGAAATGCGTTTGAAAAACAGGCGGTAATCTTCATAACCAGATTTATATTGACCTGCGAGTTGTCCTTCACTAAAAAGCATCTGTACGTCATCGAGGACAATTAGACAGCGATACTTGCGTAGGTAGTCGATTAGTTGGGAAAGTTGCGTTTCAATGCTGTCGGGAATATCTGCTTCTGGGGAGAAGATTTGCAGCAAGTTGGTTAGAGTTGCATTCAAAGTTGGGGAAAAGCGGAGACTGCGATAAATGACGTAATCAAAATGGGTTTTGATTTGTTCTATCAGTCGCAATGAAAGCGTAGTTTTGCCAATTCCGTTAATTCCTAGAAGTGCGATGATGCGACAGCGATCTTGTAATATCCAGTTTTCGAGAGTGGTGAGTGAGTCTGTGCGATCGTAAAAAGTAAATATTTCGGGTGCGTCGCTTAAGTCTATATGCGATTGAGTTGAAGTTTCTTGGGGTTGTTGCGTGACTTTTGAATATGTTGAACTCTCTGGACAGATGTTGACATTATTAACTGTTACGTAATCTCTACCAATAGCTGATGAATAATTGTAAAACTTTGCCCTTTCCAATATAAATCGAACATTTGCTTTACTAACATTTTCTTCCAACACATCCGAAAGTATTTTCCATAAGTCTGAAGCAACATCCCTAATATGACCTTCACTCAAGTGGGAGTCTTCTGCAATTTGGGAATATTTCCGATCTTGTATCGCACCTCGGAGTATAGCTTCTTGCAGATAGTCTAAGTGTTCTCCGGTCTTGGCAAAGACTAGCTGATCCGCCAATCTTATGACTTCTGCGATGTCCATAAGTCAAGTCTGTGGTGAGCTTTCCCGTATTGTATCCGATCTTTCCGACATTTCCGACAAAGTTAGATCGTAAAATCCCCGACATTTCCGACTGGCAGCGTTTAGATTTCGGCAGGATAATTTACACCAAGGGCTATAGGTAATTTAGCGAGGAGTCAATTGGATGGAACTTTACATTGACACAAGGCGTTTAGCTCAGTGGATGCGTAGCCAAGGAATTACAAATTGTTAATTTAAGGAGAAAAAATGGAAGTTGTACAAGTACCTTTGTCAGACATTAGAATTCGCGACTTGAGCGAACTTGATAAAGACAAGATTCTCAATATCACAAAAGATGTTGGTACTTTTGAAGAGCAATTAAATAGCAAGTGGAACCCGATCCGTTTAGATCGCGGTGCTGGAAAACCCTACAAAATTATAGACGGAAGGCATAGAGTTTGGCACGCAGCAAAACGCGGTTACAGATCGGTTCCTGCTGTATTCGGCTAAACTGTAAGCGATCGCATACAGCTAGGGGTGTGCATATCGCTTTTTCACCCACCTACAGCGATCGCAAATCCGGTTGTATAACAGAACTCGATTGCTATGCGTGAGCCACAAAGAAGAGGGAATGCGTAAGCTCACTCACTCCCTCCCAACTTTTCAAGCATTGCTTCCCACGCCTCAATCTGCTGCTGTAATTGCTCGATGCGTGAGCCAGTAGCTTTCCGCCCAAGGTACAGTCCTCGCCCTGCTAATTCATCTCTAGCCAGGGCAATCTGCCCTTGGAGGACTTTTGGATAACTCCTGCAATTCCTGCTTATTCGCATCAGGGTACGTTCTTGATACAAGTTTGCCATATCGAGTCCTTAAGTATCGGACTTGTATCGTTAATGGTGTTGTAGGGGCGGGTTTTACCAATAACCAATGCGATCAAGAAACAATTTAACTAAACCCGCCCCCTGCGCGATGCCGATGCAACCAGAAATGATATCAGAGAACGGGGCACGGCATCCGAACAACTTTGTGCTGGCGACAAAACTTACCCACGCCGTGCCCCTACCGCAAACGGTATTTTTGCAAAAAGCCTAATGATTCAGATGCAACCGGAATCCATATCATCCGCCCCGCTTAATAACTTGTGTCAGGTTTTATTAAGAAACTTGTTTACAAACCAGTTTTCTTTTTTAAAGCTTCTACATCCCGTCTGAGAGCAGCTAGTTCGGACAGAAGGCTACCGCTTGACTCTTTACCCAAATAAGCCTCGACAGCCTCAAGAATAATCTGCGATCGCGATCGCCCAGTTGCTTGCGAGAGTGCATCTATTTCATCGATGTATTCCTGTGGGATACGAGCGCCCCCAGTGCGGTTTGGACAGTTGCCGATACCGCTTGGGAAGACGACCTCGAACCGATGGAGGATATTCTATGAGCATTCGTCCTCTCACTGAACGAGAAACCAGCCTAATCGACTTCTACGGATACTGTCAACTAGCAATGACACCGCAACAGTTCGACTCAAAATGGCAGGTGAATTACGAAGATATCGCGTTTATCTGCGATCGCTCAACCTCTACCGTCCGACGCTGGTTCGCCGTCCGCAAGCTGCCGATATGCGCCACCTGGCGCTGATGGACTTCCTACTGGAACATTACGAGGACATTCCTGGTGAACTGTTGAACTTGCTTTGTTTTTGCGATTCCCTTGAGGGGTGGCGGCGCGATCTGCACACCCCTAGCTGGCGCGATCGCAACCAGTAGAAACCCAAGCCGCTCAAAGTCAACACAATTTTGGCATTTTGTGCTAAGCCACCTTGAAACTAAGGTGGCTTTTGTTGTTTAAACGACTAATTTCTCAATAGATTTGGGTGTGTGTTCTAGCCCAGCTCTGGGAATACTGATTAAAAGGCGAGTCAGGTGGAATGATTCTGATTCGCTGTTTTAGATTCAAGTCGCGTGTACGGTTCGTGTTTCCTGGTTAGTAGTTCGTTGGCGTCAGCGCGATCGCTTAAACCAACTGCCTCGTTTTTTCACCAGATCGTCTCGTTTGTGACTTAGATTTATTATGACAGAACCCAACGTTAAAGACAAATCCAGTTCTGAATATATGAGGGCAGAAAATATGCTGGAAAAACTCCCTCCCGCTGCGAGACAATGGGCTGAAAGTTTACCTTGGCATCAACGGCGCTACGTTTTATCTTTGTGTCATTTAATTTGTGCTGCAACTCCTGAAGTCCAAGCGGAATTTTTAGATTATTATACCGCCGATGGTTTAGTTGCAAGAACCCTGCGCGATCGCGATACTCAACACCGCGTCCAAGCCTATCTAAAAGCGTTTAACATTCAAACCGAACTCAGCGAATCCCTGTTAAAAATCTATGTGAGACAGTTTTATATCCATTCGGCTCAAGATATGCGCCGCCAGCCGGAGCGTTATTTAGAATCCGCGTTGCGCTTATGCAGCAATACCGAAGAGCGAAATAACGTTTTTAATTATATTTTGGGGTTTGAACTTTTTAAGATGATGTTTAAAATGAGTTGGTCGCAGCACGAAAGATTAGCTTCTTTGCAAAAATATCCATCCCGATTTATTCACGAGTATATCAAACCGATTCAACTCGCCCATAAACTCAACAAATTAGTCGTTCCCAAAAATGAAAAAGTCTTTTTTGATAAACACGATTATTTTATTCAAAAGCCCAATCTCACCGATAAAAAGTTGACCGAGCTAGCGATCGCTACCTTTACAACCGATACGGTGATTGATTTTGGTTTTTCAATTATTCGCCACCTCAAATCTTTAGTTTTCGATTTCGAGTATATTTTTCAAGCCGAACAAGAAAGCATTTTTAACTAATTGCTAATTGCTAATTGCTAATTGGTGGCTGATTTTACAGGCCAAAATCAAATTATTAATTACCAGCGCCCCTCAAACCCAAGATTAATCGATTGAAACTGGGTTTTGCTGTTAATAAGTTAGAACGCCCATTACCGATTACCAATTACCGATTACCAATTACCGATTACCCAAGCGTTTTATAACTTAACGATCGGGCAAAAAACCGCCCTGAATTTCTATTCCTCGACTTTGCATTACCTGTTCAAACAAATCGGTTGGTAATGCTTGTTCTACAGCCCAAACTCCGGGTTTGTTCAGTTTTCCATCGAGTATTAACTGAGCAAGCGTACCCGTGCCGCAACCTGCTGCTACGGCTGTATTTTGATGGACTAAAGTTGAGCAATAACTCGCAGGTTGATTGTTTTTAATCCCCGTGACTTCAGAACGAATGGCGACGCCTATTCCGGTGAAGCGATCGCTTACTCCAGTCATCTTATAGCTAACGTTGGATAAAAACTCGATAACGGCAGAATTTTTTAACCAGCTAGCGGGCCAAGTTTTAGCCACCCACCAGGTGAGATAATTGTAAAAATCGGGAACCGAACCGAATTTTGTAATTACAGTTTTAACTGGAAACGCATCGCGAAGGGTAAAAGTTTCCGGCATATCGTACCAGTAAACGCCAGTTTTTCCGTAGGGGGGAGGGAAGGTGACAGCTTCGCGATCGCTATAAGGTTTTACTACTTGCCATTTGCCATCAATCCAAGATTCAAACGGATTTTGCAACCCCAAAAATGTCGTCCGCATCACCGTAATCCCAGCCCCACCAGAACCGGATACGACATAACTTAAATGGATGCGATCCGCACTATCCAATTGCTCAACATCGTGGCGCACCATACTATTAGAAATACCGGGGAAAATACCCGTATTTACAATAGCCGTAACCCCGGCTTTTTCTGCCTCAGATTGATAGTTTAGTGCCTTGACAGTAAAAGAGCGGTGGTCGCTGACATCGAGGTAATTGACGCCATTTTCGATGCAAATTTTGAGGACGGTAGCATCGCGGTAGTGGAATGGTCCAGCACAGTGGATGACGATGTTGGCGTTTGCTATTGCTTCCCGCAACAATTCCTTATTTGCCAAATCCAACGCCAGAAACTGTACCTGTGACCCCAGATTAGAACTCACGGCATTTCCGGTTACTGGATTTCTCCCAGTAATCGTAATTTGGGCGTCTGTATGAGCGACCAAATCCGCCGCCACACTGCTGCCAATTCTACCGCTGCCCCCAATAATTAAAACGCGATTTGTCATTGTTAATTGCTAATTGCTAATTGCTAATTGCTAATGGGTAATTGCTAATGGGTAATTGGTAATTGGTAATTTTATTATTTCAGATTTTTCACTTAATTATTCAATCTGAAATTTTAAATTTGCCATCTGCTATTACCCATTACCCATTACCCATTACCCATTACATAATTCTAAACACCGATTCAACAGTGGATTTAATTGAATCGCGTGCATCCTTTAAAGTTTGGGTAATTGGTTGTTGCGCGTGCAAGAATACTCGCGCGCAATTGCGTCCCGGCATTCCAGAAATCGAACCACCGGGGTGAGTTCCAGCACCCGTGAGATACAATCCATCAATCGGTGTTTTGTAATTAGCAATTTCCGGCAACGGACGGAAGAATACCATCTGATCGAGAGTCATATCGATGTGATAGTAATTGCCGTTATAAGCGCCTAAACGCGCTCCTAATTCTGCCGGACTTTCGACGCGACGCGCAAAGGTTGCTGTCTTCACGTTGGGCGCATATTCTGCTATTTTATCGATTACCCGATCGGCAACTTGATTTTTCAGTTCATCAGTCCAACCCGTGCCGTATTGACCAGTTCCTTCCAAACCAGCAATGCGATAAGGGGCAAAATATTCGATCCAAACTGTATGCTTGCCATCGGGTGCCATCGACGGATCTAACATCGTCGGTTGCACTATATACATCGAAGGATCTTCTAAGGGAATTTTACCCACAGATGGATCGCTGTGAGCAATTTCCACTTGCCGCACCGAGTCAGCAATTAACACCGAACCAATCAAATATTCATCTTTGTGTTCGTGATGTTCAAACCTGAGCGGTTCGTTCATTGCTAAGTCGATTTTCATGATCGTTTCGTTATTATTAACGATGCGACGATCTAACCTGTGGCGCAATTCTGGATCTGCTGCATCGACATCGCTTTCATCCACCAATTGCAAGAACAAACGCCGCGCGTCGATATTAGAAATAACACCTTTCGTGGCGCGGTATTCCGTACCATTTGCTACCCGAACGCCGACAGCTTTGCCATTATCAATTAAGATGCGATCGACATGTTGGTCGGTGAGGACTTCTCCTCCCAATCTTTTAACTAATCTCAGCAATGCTTCCACCAAAGCACCCGTCCCGCCTCTCGGTCTTGCCATGCCGGGATTGTGACGCATTGCCATCATAATGGCACCAATTCCCAGGGTTTTTTGTGAAGGAGGCGAACCTAATTCAGAAGCTAATCTTGCCAGAGGTGCTTTGAGAAATTCTTCTTCAAACCACTCGTTGACCATATCCTCGGCGCTGCTTAACATCGTGCGAACAAAGTCTAATGTTTTGTTCGGCGAACCGATGACCGAGAATAAATCTTTTAGCTTTTGAATGTCGTAATTGCCTGCAATATCGATAATCGATTTTGGTGGCGCGTTAAACATGGGAATCATTGCCCCTAACGCGCGCTGCCAAAATAGAGTGAATTCCTTGTATTTTTTGGCGTCGCGATCGTTATATCTGGCAATTTCCGCACAAGTTTTGTCCAGATCGCGATGGGCTAAGAAATATTTTCCATCTGGATGGGGACAAAAAACCACCGGGTCGCAGAAAAGATATTCTAACCCGTATTTTTCCAGTTCTAATTCTTCAACAACTGGTCCGAGGTGAATAAATTCGTGGTCGATGGCACAGAGGTTGAATTTAAACCCGGGTGCTTCCTCCGGCATGATTTCCTCGGTTGTAGCTGCCCCACCGGGAACCGAACGTTTTTCTAGTAATAAAACGCTATATCCGGCTTTGAGCAAATAAGCGGCGCAGACTAAACCATTATGGCCTGCACCAATAATTACAACGTCATAGGTTTGCATTTGTGTTGCTCCAGAGGATATTGTTTTTCCTCGATTTTAAGCAGATCGAGAAAAGAAAGGACTGCTGTCTAATTGCAGAGAGCGTTATTGAGACAATATCTATTTTGGCGCAATCTCAATTTTTTTTCCTACGCCCTACGTCCTATTTTCATGTGCCAAGGGGATGATATCGCGCCTGTAGTGCGCGATCGCTAGCCAAGCGACCATTTTACCACCTGCACCGCAGCTGGCGATCGCATCCCCTACCCCCTGCCACTCTATCCCAAACCAAAAATTTTAAATGTCTAATGAAGGTATTTGCCGCATATAAGCTTCCACTTCGACGGTTAAACTACCTTCACCCACCACAAAATTCTTGATCCGAAAAGCCGATCCTTCATACTCAAAATAAGGTAAATTCATCCATTCCTTGGCCTTTTTCATCAAAGCATAAGCAAATTCGATTTCAATCCCTTTGCCTTTGGTGCAGTAAAGTCCTTGCAGCAATATCGGATGTTCGTCGGTACGAGGTAATGCACTCGCAGTGAAAGCAAGTTCTTCAGTTTTGCCCTCAGTTTGTACCAGAAATTCACCGCTAAACATAATCTGATTGTTACCGCGTAATTGCATTTCCATCTGTTGCGGTTTCAAAGTCACCAATCCATCATCCATATTTAGCTCTATCGATGGCATCTTGCGGCGAACCAAATCAGAATTCATCGCCCGATTAAGATCCGCTTCTTTTAAAACAACGCGAATACTCGCATCAGTTGGATGGTCTAATTCAACTTCGCCACCAAAAAGCGAACCTAAAACATCGATGCCAATATTACTCGTGTGCAGTTCCATTTCCTGCACGCGGATATCTTTTTGAACGACTAAACCTTGTCCCACAACCGAAACCGAATCAGCCTTGCCTTGAACCATTTTCAGCAAATCGGTGCGGACATTTACATTAATTTCCTCGACTGCCTCAAGTTGGCTCGTTATTCCTATTTCCGCTGCCTGAGAAAGCGCTTGTTCTTCTATTTTTAAATTGTTGTCTGGCATAATATTGATTTCAGATTTTAGATTTGAGATTTCAGATGTGGTCACCTCCCCTTATCAAGGGGGGGCAGGGGGGGATCGGATTTTGAATTCAGGACTTATATGATGTCCGTTGAATTGCCCATAATAAACAAATCTCACAGAGTCGTTGCGTAGGGACACGGCATCAGAGATATATCGGATAAACATTGGACGTTTATCTTGCCGTGTCCCGGCTTCTAATTCTGGGCAATCCATCGGACATAATCTAAGTCCTGTAATTAAAAGATTGCAGACTCAAATAAAATCTGAAATCTGCAATCTTAAATCTAAAATTACGCTGAGGGGAACTCTTTTACCAAAGCTTCAGCTTGCAGCGTTAACTTACCCCGCTGCACGTCTAAATGCTTCAGGCGCAGCGACATGCCTTGTAGTTCAAAGTTTCGCAAATTTAATAATTCGCTAGATTGTTCTAACAAAGCTTGCGTAAGTTCTGGCGAGATTTCTTCGCCTTCAGCGTACTGCACTTCCTCCAGCGATAAGCGATTTCCACCTTCACGCATCCGGGGAACTGCGGTAAAAGAAACTTGCTTGGTTTCGCCGGTTTCTTGCATAAAAACATCGGCTTTAAGGGCAAATTTTCCTTCACCAGGTAAGCGAAATTCCACCTGTTTTGCGTCAATGGTCATCGGTTGACCGTTGACATGTACCTTTTGGTTTTGCAGCTTTTCGCTGATAAAGTCTGAATTAAAGGCGCGGTCGAGATCTGCTTCGTTCAAAACCACATAAGTTTCCGCTTCAGTCGGATGAGTCAGTTCAATTTTGCCAAACGCAGCACTGAGGGGATTAATAGCAATATTATCAATATTTACTTTTAATTCCTCGGCGCGCAGGTCTTGTTGCATCACCAGACCTTTGCCTTCAATTGAAACTGATTCTAATTCGCCTTGAATGAGCTTAATCGGATTAGTCCGAATATCTACATT
>DNGJ01000340.1:15443-17644 GCA_003486305.1 Cyanobacteria bacterium UBA11371 | reverse complement strand
TGGGCTTGGGCGATCGCGGCTTGCTGCTTGGCTTTAGCGATTTCGTTCTCCAGCTTCGCCCTTTCCCTCGCTTGGTCGGTTTGCTGAATCGAAAGTTCGGTATTTTCCCGCTCGATTGCCTGCTTTTGTATCAGCGCTTCGTACTCTAGGCGCGCCGCCAGTTCCTTGATGTTCGCCTTGTCTTTCTCGTCGGTTGCCAGTTGCTCCAAGACTCCTAGCTCGGCTTGCACCATGTTGTTGAGCGAGTCTTGCAACCCGTTACGGGCGTCCATCAATTTGGTGTAGTTGCCCAACTCTTTCGCTGCGTCATCGATCAAGCGGATCTCTTTCTCCCACGCAGCAGTTGCAATCGCGGTTTGGTTATTGATCGCCTCCATCCGCAGATCGATCTCTCGCTTCAGTGCCGCAACTGCTGCCTGGCGCTGGTCCTGTTCGTTTTTGGTTAAGTCGATGGTGAGTTGCGTTGTCCTAATCCGCGCCGCGCGAATTTGAGATTGACGCGCTTCCTCTTCTTTAGGGTCGGATGATGCGGGTAGCGCTTTGAGTTGGGATAATTTGCGTTCTTCTAGCGCTAGTTCCTGGGTAATGCGATCGCGGGTGAGTTTTAGTTGCTCCTGCTGCGCCGCTTCCCTTGTGACTAACCCAGCGGCAATCAACCTTTCTAGTTCTAGCTCGCGATTCTTCTCGGACTCGGCGATCGCCTCCGATGCCTGTCGCTGCTGCTTCTCGATGTTGGCGACAACGCGATCGCGCTCTTTCGCTTCAAATTCGCGCGATGCTTGCGCTGATTGTTGACGTAACTTTGCGCGTTCAGCTTCGATCTTCTCAAATCCTTCCTTATCGCCTGCCACCAATCGCGATGCACGATCGTTTAACTGCGCTTGTTCTTCAGCGATGCGTTGTTTCGCAATCTCTAGCGATCGCCGATTGAATTCTTGTTCTGAAATCGTGCGCTCTGCGTAACTTGCCTCAAGTAGGGTGCGTTGCTCGTCAAAATCTTGTAAGCGCTGTTGATTTAACCCTTCGCGATATTGTTTCTCTGCCTTAGCCTCATCTGCTAGCAGTTGCGATCGCCGAGCTGCCAACTCCTGTCGTCGTTTATCTCCTTCTGGTAGCTTGTCTTGCAGCGCTTGGTTTTGCTTCAATTCCTCAGCGATGCGCTGTTTTGTTAAATCCAACGATCTGCGATGGTAGTCAGAATCGGAAACCAAATCGCGATCGCGCAACGAATCTAGTTCTGACTGTCTAAACTGGAACCCTTTCAGTATTTCGTCGCGGATCTTGGCTTCGTAATCTTGTAGCAGCTTGTAGCGATCGGCTTCCAGCTTGGCAACTTGCGCGGTAATTTGTTCGCGTTCCGCTCTAGCAGCCTCTGGTAGTCTCGCAGCGCGTTCCTTCGCCTGCCGAATCTCCTCATCAATTCGCGACTGGGATATTTCTAGCGATCGCGCGTTAAATTCTTGCTCGGTAATGTTTTGTTGAGTGTAAGACGACTCCAGTTGTGTTTGGCGATTTTCGTATCCTTTTAACCGTGCCTGCGATATTTCCTCTTGAAAATCTCGCTCTTGTTTAGCAAGATTGCCTTTAATCTCCGCTTCTCTAGCAGCAAGTTTTTCTATCGCTGCGATGTTGTTGTTGGGGGTGCGACGACGCTCTGCCTCAATCTGTTTTAATTCTTCCTCGCCTCTCCTACGAGCAATTTCTAAAGATTTGCGCGCAAACTCCTCCTGGGTTATTAACCCTTGGTTTAATTTAGATTGCTCGATGGTGTTTAAGCGGTCATAATGTTCGAGACGCAGTTGATATTGCTGTTGGACAAACTCGCGCTCTTGCCTAATAATACCGGCTTTAACTTCTGCCTCGCGAACGGCTAACTTTTCTAATTGATCTGTCGCACCAGGGGGTAACTTAGCTCGTTCTGCCTCAATTTGTTTTAGCTCTTCCTCGCCTCTCTTGCGGGCAATTTCCAGTGATTTACGGTTAAACTCTTCCTGAGTGATTGTTTGCGAGTCTAGCTTGGCTTTTTCTAGCGCTGTCAAGCGGTCGTAATGCTCCAACCTCGCCTGCATTTGTTGTTGCAATATCTCTCGCTCTTGCTTAGCAAGATTGCCTTTAATTTCCGCTTCTCTAGCCGCCAACTTCTCCATTGCAGCGATGTTGTTGCTGGGAGTGCGGCGGCGCTCTGCCTCAATCTGTTTTAA
>DNGJ01000340.1:6581-15191 GCA_003486305.1 Cyanobacteria bacterium UBA11371 | reverse complement strand
GTGTTTAAGCGGTCATAATGTTCCAATCTCGCCTGCATTTGTTGCTGCAAGATTTCGCGTTCCTGTTTGATTAAGCCAGCTTTAATCTCCGCTTCGCGAACGGCTAGTTTTTCCAACTGGCTGGTCGCACCTTTTGGAGCGCGATCGCGTTCTTGGGCGATCTGCTTTAGTTCTTCAGACGCTCTCTTGCGCGCGATCGCCAGCGATCTGCGGGCGAATTCCTCTTGACTAATTGCTTGTGAATCTAGCTTGGTTTTTTCTAACGCCGTCAAGCGATCGTAATGCTCTAACCTAGATTGGTATTGCTGTTGCAACAAATCCCGCTCTTGCTTGGCGAGATTCCCTTTGATTTCCGCTTCCTTCGCAGCTAAATTTTGCAACGCTTCGGTTGAACCTTTTGGTAACCGCTTACGTTCTTCCTCGACTTGCTTCAACTCTTCCGCCGCGCGGTTTTTAGCGAACTCAAGCGACTTTTTGGAGAACTCCGACTGACTAATTAACCCTTGGTTAAGTTTAGATTGCTCAATCTTGGTGAGGTTGTCGTAATAATTTAACCGCGCGTTGAGGCGATCGCGTAGATACTGTTCTTCCTTCTTGAACTGTTCCGCTTTAACCTGTTGCTCCTCAACCAGTAACGCCTCTAAACCCTCTTTGTCTTTCTTGCCCAATTTGGCGCGTCGTTCTTCAATTTGTTTCAGCTTCTCCGCCGTCTCTTTCCGCGCGTTAGTTATTGACAGGTCTGCGTATTGCTCCTCTGAAATTATCTTTTGATCTAGCGCCGCTTTGTTGACGTTAGCTTGCTCTTGGTAGTCCTTTAATCGTTCTTGTAGTCGCTGTTTTTCTGCTTCTGCCTGCGATTCCGATAGTTGGTTTTGCAGTTGCTTCTCTTGGCGTTCTAGATCTTGCGCCTTTTGCGATCGCATGTCCATCTGCGCCTTCAAGCCCTTCTCAGTTGCCTTCAAGTCCCGCAGCGCTTTCTTCTCTCCCTCCGACACCTCTTGTCCCTTGCCTTGCTTGTCTGCGATCGCCTTCTCGGATGCCGCGATCTGAGACGCGATCGCGGTTAGTTGCTTCTGTAGCTGCGATTTTCTGAGCTTATCTTCTTCCTCTATTTGCTTTTTAACCGCTTCGAGTTGGGCTTTTAATTGCTCTTGCTTTAACTTAGTAAGTTGCTGTTCTCCTGCCGCCTGAGAAAGGTTGCCCGTTTTCATCAACGTTTGAATTTTATTCTGTTGGTCTTGAATTTCCTTGACCCGATCTTCCCCCTCTGACTGGTAAAGGGCGGTTAGCGCTTCCTGCGCGGCAATTTGGACACTAGCTTCAAGCTTGGTGTTAGTGGCGATGGATTGATAGCGCTTGGTTGCTTCTTCCTCGGTAATTTGTCCAAGCTTTAATTGTTGTTCTGTTAGCTCCATCAACTCTTGCGCTTTGGCTGCGTACTGCGCCGGATCGCCTTCAGCCTTAGCGATCGCCTCCATCGCGCTAGTTGCCTTTTTCGCCATTTGCTCAAACGCCGTACCAATTTCCGGCACTTGCTTAGAGAGGATTTCTACGCCCTTAATTGCACCAACGTTACCCAAGGTTTGCTTCATCCGCTCCAATTGAGCAATCTGGGCATTAATTGCGTTCTGCTGTCCTTCTGAAAATGTAGTAACTGACTTCAATTGTGCGATTTGTTGATCGATCTGTTCGGCGTTGATTCTGGCTGAAGTTTGCAGTTGTTTCTCTGCTTTTAGCTGCTCTTCGGTGAGTGGTTTACCTTGTTTCCTTGCGTCGTTAAGAACCTTATACTTTTGGGCTAAATTTAACGCCGAATCTGACATCACATCGGTTTGCCTGCCTAATTCTTCAATCGCCTCATCAGCATCGCCAATCTGCTTGAAAAAGACCAGTTGACTTAGCTTCTCATAGCCCTCTACCGATTTAGCAATAATCGCAGTGAGAGTATTGACGACAGGGCCTAAAGCTTGCACCGCCGTTACCGCACCTTGAACGAGTAGCGTAAATAACCGCGATACGAGCGGCCCCGCGCTTTCGATGGTTGACTTGAGATTTTGAATCGCTGGGCCAAGGGCAGTTGCGATCTCTTCCCCCGCATCCAACACGATCGCGATCGCGCCGCTCACCGCCTGTCCGATCGCTTCCTGATTTCGCGCTAAATATTTGTAAACTTTATCCAGTACCTCAACCCAGGCTTCAAATAACGGCACGCCCGCTTTACGCCCAGTGATTTCAATAATTTCTTGGATGTTGCTGCTAATCCCTTCAATCGACTTGGCAGCGAGCGCGTTTCCTGCGAGATATGGCTCTAGCTTTTCCCGCAATTTATCAACCAACACGCCTTGGTTTTTCCAAGCGCTGACCATTTCGTTGGTTAAACCCAGAGATTTGGCAATAACAGAATCAGACCCGATCGCGCCTTGGAAGATCGAGCTAATTTCTTGCGATGCTTGCGACAGATCGCCGCCCAAAATTACGCCCAAAGCCGCAGCAAAGTCGCTAGTCAGCTTGGTCGCTGCGCTAACCGAATCGGATAGCCCCTTAACTGATTGGTTCGCTAGGTTATTGGAGTTTTGTAGCAGCGTATTAAAGACTTCCGTCAACTGCCCCGACGTGACGCCCACCAGGTTTAGAGAGTCCTGCGCGATCGTGTCCAACGCCTCGCGCATCTTGGGTGCGAGCGAGTTGATCGCCTCAGTGGTGTTCTTAATCTCTATTCCATCTTTAAAGATCCGACTGGTAGACACGAGGCTGGC
This sequence comes from Cyanobacteria bacterium UBA11371, assembly GCA_003486305.1. GTDB lineage: Bacteria > Cyanobacteriota > Cyanobacteriia > Cyanobacteriales > Aerosakkonemataceae > Microseira. Next base: position 12,435 of record DNGJ01000340.1, on the reverse strand, counting down.
TTGCGCCTGTAAAACCGATTGATTTAACCGCTCGTTCTGTCCCACCAACAGATCGAAAACAGCGCCGCTACCTTGCCCCAGCGTCTGCACTGCCATCAGGATGTTGTTAAAGCCAAACGCCACTTGACCCAGTTGCCCAAATAGTTCCTGCCCTTTGCCCACCATCCCCATCAGGGCATCAGAGCCTTTTCGCGAAGCTTCCCTGATGCTTCGCCCCATCTCGCCCGCTTGTTTGGCGATCGCCTGCAATCGACCGTTAGATTGCTGGGCAGCGTTCTTAACAGAATCTCCGATCGCGCCTGATTGTTTGGCGATCGCCTGCAAGCGATCCGAAGCTTGATCGATAACTTTGATGACGAGGGAGATCGGGTTCATGGGGAGCCAATAGCGCTACCCTCATGGTTCCCTACTGCGGAGGAACCAAGTGGACGCGCGATCGCGCAAGCAGCTAAATCAGGAACAAAGGGAGATAATGCGGCGATACTGCCAGTCCGAGGCGATCCGCGCCAATCCTAGCCGGTTTAATTACCTCTGATGCCATTAGGCGTTGATCACACAGCAGAAGTAATTGGAGGTGCAAAGTTAGATGGGTTTAATTACCTCTGATGCCATTAGGCGTTGATCACTCATATCGTGGCTGCGAACAGGTGTTTGATCTAAAGGTTTAATTACCTCTGATGCCATTAGGCGTTGATCACTTTACCTTCGCCCGAACAACTTGCGCCATTAGTAGAAGAGTTTAATTACCTCTGATGCCATTAGGCGTTGATCACCATTTCAAGGGATACACAGCGATCGCCTGCTAATCGTTTAATTACCTCTGATGCCATTAGGCGTTGATCACGTAGAGGAGGCAGCCTGGGCCATATTATGCCGACTGTTTAATTACCTCTGATGCCATTAGGCGTTGATCACAGGATGCTTTCTCTAGCCCCTTAAAACCAAATTGCAGTTTAATTACCTCTGATGCCATTAGGCGTTGATCACTCTCTCCCTGTTTTCCTAGCATCATCGCTGGGTGCGTTTAATTACCTCTGATGCCATTAGGCGTTGATCACTAATTAATTCTTTTTCTTCAGGGGAAAGCCTAGAAGTTTAATTACCTCTGATGCCATTAGGCGTTGATCACGGTTTATGTGCGGCGGATCGAACGTCGTGGGAACTCGTTTAATTACCTCTGATGCCATTAGGCGTTGATCACTAAACCTTGGCGGATCTGGTGGCCTGTCTAAATTGGTTTAATTACCTCTGATGCCATTTAGGCGTTGATCACGCAAGCTATTTAGACATAGAAAAATTAGCTAATCTAGGTTTAATTACCTCTGATGCCATTTAGGCGTTGATCACCAATTTGTGATTACACCTGATTCACTTGTACCAATTACGTTTAATTACCTCTGATGCCATGAGGCGTTGATCATCCATTAGGCGTTGCTCGCACAGTACACAGCTAAAGTAAACTGTGTTAATGTTTAATTACCTTTGATGCCATTAGGCGTTGCTCGCAATAAAAAGCCAGTTTTTATAATAGCAATTAATCCAGCTCAAATGCCAATTATTAACTTAGAATTAAACCTCAATCGCTGGGGGTATTTTAACGAACAAATTACAGCATTCTGCACGAAGTGGCGCATTAAAGAATTAGCGCTATTTGGCTCATTTTTGCGAGATGATTTTTGCCCAGAAACAAGCGACATAGATGTGTTGGTAACTTTTGCACCTGATTACCGATGGACATTTGATGATGCGATGCAGATGCAGGATGAACTTGAAACTTTATTCGGGCGCAAGGTAGATATTCTGAGCAAGCAATCTATTGAACAAAGCATTAACTGGATCAGAAAACAGGAAATTCTTAACTCGGCACAGGTAATTTATGTCAGCAAATAGAGATATGGCTTCTCTGTTGGATATTGTGCAAGCTTGCCAAATGATTCAACGATACATCGCAGGAATTGACCGCGATGGGTTAGCAGCTTCTGATGAAAAACAAGCTGCTATTCTTTATCGAATTATGGTCATTGATGAGGCAACGAAACGCATTTCAAGTGAATTTCGCGCTCAAAATCCAGAAATACCCTGGAAAGATATGGCAGGGATGAGAGATTGGGTTTCTCATGCTTACGATCGCATAGATTTAGACATCGTTTGGGATGTTGCCCAAAACAAAATTCCTCAACTCCTACCTCAGCTAGAACCAAAGATATCAACCAATTAAAATATCCTCAATATAACCCGCGTTTGATTGTGCGATCGCTTTCGGTTTTTTAGGAGAGGCTATAATTATCTTTATTGCCGAGTGTTACCTGCGCTATCGCGAGGCTTCTATGATTCAAACTCAAAATAAACTTACGCTAGACGAATTTCTAGCACTGCCCGAATCAGATGTCACTTACGAGTTAGTTGATGGAGAGGCAATCCCTAAAATGTCACCCAAACGATTTCATTCCAGATTGACAGTTGCTCTATGTATGCTGCTGACTCAGTGGTGTCAAGATCGGGGAGAAGTTGGTGTAGAATGGGCGATCGCACTAAAGCGGAACAATCGAGACTGGATGCCTGTTCCCGATCTGCTCTATATTTCTTATACCCGTCTTCCCCTCGATCGCGTTGTCGATGAAGCTTGTCCAGTTCCTCCCGAATTAGTTATTGAAATTATTTCCCCAGATCAAACCTTTGGTGATTTGAGTGAAAAAGCAATAGATTACCTCAATGCAGGAGTTTCTAGAGTTTGGATCGTCGATGCAAAAGCCAGAACCATTACTATTTTTTATCCCGATGCACCGCCCCAAACAATAAGAGGAGATGCACTCTTAACTGATTCTATTTTAGAAGGACTCCAACTCACACCAGCGCAAATTTTTCAACAGGCGAAACTTCCGCCAGTATAAGGGCACTTTTTGTCGGCGTTATCGCTAAAATCGATCCGGCGTCTACAAAAGAATTATCCAGACAATACCATGTCAAAACCACAAGGTCGCAAAATCGCCCCCGTGCCGATTCCCAAAGGTATTGATGTTGTCGATTTAATCGACAATTATTTTACCGCCTACAACTCTGCCCGACTGCGGGAAATCTGTCAATTACTCAGTCGCGAAGTTTTCACTGAAGGCGTCACCGTGGGATTGAGTCTATCCGGTGCCATGACACCCGCCGGATTCGGAATTTCTGCCCTCGCCCCCCTGATTCGCAATGGTTTTATCGACTGGGCGATCAGTACTGGTGCGAATCTTTACCACGATATGCACTATGGATTGGGTTTTGAACTGTTCGCGGGCAACCCGTTTTTAGATGACATCAAGTTGCGCGAAGAAGGCACGATTCGCATTTATGACATTATTTTCGGCTACGATGTGCTGTTAGAAACCGATGCCTTCATTCGCAAAATCCTGCAAGCAGAACCGTTTCAGAAGCGGATGGGAACGGCTGAATTTCACTATCTGCTAGGCAAATACGTGCGAGAGGTAGAAAAGCAACTCGGCATCAAACATTCTTGTTTGTTGGCAACGGCTTATGAATGCGGCGTGCCGATTTATACTTCTTCTCCAGGAGATAGTTCGATTGGGATGAACGTGGCGGCGTTGGCGTTGGAAGGATCTAAACTGGTAATCGATCCGGCGATCGATGTGAACGAAACGGCAGCGATCGCATACTACGCCCGCGAAACCCCAAACCCCGACATCGAAGGCAAAAGCGCTGCAATTATTTTAGGCGGCGGTAGTCCCAAAAACTTCCTGTTGCAAACCCAACCGCAAATTCACGAAGTATTGGGATTAGAAGAACGAGGACACGATTATTTTGTGCAAATTACCGACGCACGTCCAGATACCGGCGGTTTATCCGGCGCTACGCCCAGCGAAGCCGTCAGTTGGGGTAAAGTTGACCCAGAAGAATTACCCAACACAATTGTTTGCTACACCGACAGCACGATCGCATTGCCTTTAATTACCGCCTATGTCATGACGCAATGCGAACCTCGTCCGTTGAAACGGTTATGCGATCGCCGCCAAGATATGCTACAAAACCTCCAAGCCGCCTATCTCGCAGCCAAAACTCAGCCATCCGACAAAGTTCCCGCCGCTGTCGCCGAAATGGCTTCCGAACAACCCGTAGCAACTTATCCTTGCGGTCGGGTAATTCCCCATAACCCGTAGCAGGGGTGCAGGCTGACGCTCACGGCGGAAGCCTGCCCACCTGCACAAGAGTACCTCAAACCTTGGAGCCTCAATTCTTAACTCTCAACCGGGTGCAATTGCATTAACATACCAGATCGTAAAGTCGTAACAACCGCTTGCTCTCGACCGCTTAAAAACCTAAACTCAACATCATAAATTCCGGGTTCGTATTGTTGCACCACCGTGCCAACCTGCCCTCGAAATAATCCTAGATCTGGCATATCTTCAACCAGCGTCACTTGCTCGCCTATTTTAATCTTTTTGCTCATACTGATAAATCCTCCTTATGCGCGGATTTTAAATAAATCTAAAATCCGTAATTCCAATAATTCGGGCAACCAAAACTTTATTTATCTTTATGATGCTGCTTGCGATACCAAAAAGCTTCATACTAGGGATATAACCTTAAATCCAACAATTAAAGAATATTACGATTGTCTTGGAGGTTCAGTCATGCCGCTAGAAAGAAGAATGTCCAGAGATATCTTTGCCCCAGGCGAGATCGTTCAACTAAAACAAATGTGTTTGACTCCTGGCAAGGTATTTCAACCAGGGAAGTATATCGTGGGTGAGTTGCCAGATATCGCCTTTGAAATGGGTTTAGTCGAAAAATTACCCCCCGTTAAAGGCAAAAATGCTCAAATAAAACATACCGAGTCACCCGAAAACCAGTCATAAATCAAGATGCCTACCGATCCCTATGCTTGGATAGAACAATCCCTCGCCACAATTCATAAAGCTGATTGGTATCGGTTTGTACAAACGATTTCCAGTCCTCCCGGTGCGGTTGTTTGTCTGGAAGGACAACAAGTTATCAACTTTGCCAGCAACGATTACCTGGGATTGGCGGGAGATGCGCGATTGATTCAAGCCGCGATCGCCGCCACCTCAACCTTCGGTACGGGGAGTACGGGTTCTAGATTACTCAGCGGGCATAGGGAATTACACGGAGAAGTGGAAAGAGCGATCGCATCGCTGAAACAAACCGAAGCGGCGCTGGTGTTCAGTTCGGGGTATTTGGCGAATTTGGGAGCGATCGCAGCTTTGGTAGGCAAGCGCGATTTAATTTTATCCGATCGGTACAATCATTCCAGCTTGAAAAATGGCGCAATTTTAAGCGGCGCGACGGTATTAGAATACGCTCACGGCGATGTACAAGATTTGAACGTTTTGTTAGAAAAACAGCGCCAACTCTACCGTCGTTGTTTAATAATTACCGATAGCGTCTTCAGCATGGATGGCGATCTTTGTCCGTTACCTGCCTTATTAGATTTGGCAGAACAATTTAACTGTATGCTCCTAGTCGATGAAGCTCATGCTACTGGAGTTTTAGGGACAAATGGTGGGGGGTGCGTAGAACATTTTAGCTGCACGGGAAGGCAGTTAATTCAAATTGGAACCTTAAGCAAAGCTTTGGGCAGTTTAGGCGGTTATATCGCCGGTTCATCAAGTTTAATCGACTTTTTGCGTAACCGCGCCCCTAGTTGGATTTATACCACAGCACTTTCACCCGCCGATACTGCTGCTGCATTAGAAGCAATTAAAATTATCCAACAAGAACCACAACGCCGCGCCCAATTATGGCGTAATGTGGATGATTTAAAACAGCTAATTATGCAAAAATTACCCGATTTAAAATTGCTGCCTTCCGAGTCTCCCATCCTCTGCTTGCAATTAAA
>DNGJ01000340.1:0-6401 GCA_003486305.1 Cyanobacteria bacterium UBA11371 | reverse complement strand
CCCATCCTCTGCTTGCAATTAAACGATGCTGCTAGCGCTTTAAAACTAGGAAATCAGTTAAAAAAAGAGGGCATTTTTGCCCCCGCAATTCGTCCTCCCACAGTTCCTACCAGTCGCATTCGTATTTCAGTAATGGCAACTCACGAAATCAACCATCTAGAAAAATTAGTAGCAGCTTTAAGTATTGTTTAAAACCGGGTTTATTTTACCTATATCATGTCCCCCCGTCAGGCATCGCGCGCTCTGCGGGTTTATCAATACAATTCGCTTCCTCTCAAAGATGGAGGGTAAAACCCGCCCCTACAACACCATTAACCATACTCGTAGAGACGTTACATGTAACGTCTCTACGAGTCGGTTGAAAACGACTGATAACCTTAAGCAAAAAAGTTTTTAGTCCTGTTGAGAGGACTTTCGCTAAAAGCCCTTGGAATTTATTCCCTGGCGGGTAAATAGGACAGGTGCAAGATCTAAGTAAAAGCAACCCGGTTTTTGTGCGTCAGTCTACTGTTTTGGTTGTGCAGGCACAACTTTGGCATTAACAACGACGCTCTTAACGCCTTTGATTTCCTTAGCCAAAGGATCGATTTTGGCTAAATCTTGTTGATTTGGCACCGTACCACCTACAGTTACGACACCATCTTCAGCGTCAACAGTTAGCTGACCTTTTTGGATATTAGCCTCTAACTTGCTGCGAACTTCGCTTTCGAGATCGTCATCGGCTCTATCGGTGTCGCCGCCGGTAATATTGTTGCGTTGCTCCCGCGCCCGAATATCAGCATTTAGCTGATCTCTGCGAACTTGGCTAGCAGCATCCTGTTGAGTTTCTTTGACGCTTTCTGTGGCTGGAGCTTGGGTAGGTTGGGTAGGGTTGTTGGGAGCATCAGCGCTAGTTTTTTCACCTTGGCTGCAAGCAACCGCACCAAGAAGAAGGACACTGCTGAGCATTACTGTAGCGATCTTTTTCATTTTTATCACCTGTTAATTTGATGTATTTTTGGAATTGGTAATTGCTAATGGCTAATTGGTCATGGGAATATTTTCCGGCTCTACCATTAGCCATTAGCAGCCTCATGCATAGCCGCTAAGGGCTAATCGCTAATGGCTAATGTCAGTAAAATACTCTATTAGCAATTAGCAATTAGCAACTTGCGTTACTAACTAATTAACGAACTTCTTCGCGACGGTCGATGATGATAACTTTATCATCCACATTGGTAACATCACCTTGATGGTAAGTTACGTCGCTGGTGTAGTCGGTACGAGCCGTATCAACTGCGGCGTAGTCCGCGCGCGAGCCATAAGATTCCGGCATATCGTAGATACCCCATTCTTGAATACCCCGGCGGCTCAAAATTGCTTGGGCGCGATGAATATCATCTTGGCTACCTTCTACCATCACCAAATATTGGCCGCGACTAACTCTTTCGTTGTAAACTCTTGCTCGTTCTTCCGGAATTCCCAAACCAATTAATGCACCAATTAAACCACCAGCCGCTGCACCAATTGCAGTACCGGAAAGCGTAGTAGCAATAGCTGTTGCCGTTGCGCCTGCTAACATTACAGGACCAATTCCGGGAATTGCCAATGCACCCAAACCAACTAATAAACCAGTTAAACCACCCAGCGCGCCACCTGTAAGCGCACCTTTAGCAGCACCTTCATCGGCTTTGTTGCCGATGCGCTCGGTGGTTTCTACACCAGCAATATCATCTCTGCGATCGCTATCTTTAGCAACCACAGAAACTCGATCCATTGGAAAACCTGAATCTCTCAATTCTATTAAGGCAGATTCTGCCTCAGAGCGTGTAGGAAATACACCAACTGCACGCTTGCGATCGCCTAAAGCCATGTTTCCTCCTCCGACAATCTTTTAAAATGAATTAAAAATCGGTACTGGTAATTGCTAATAGCTAATTGCTAATTGGTAATTGGAAATTGGTAGTTCGAGCCAAATGCAGATAATTATCCCTTGCATTTACGATTACCTATTACCCATTACCCATTACCCATTACCCATTACCCATTACCTCGATACCCTATATCTATAGTTCTTCTTTTAACAAAATCAGACATCAGCCATAGGTCTAAACTGGCTCTCTATCCAGGGAAAGGCTTTTCCTCCTCGCTCACGCTTGTGCGAACGGAAATTACCAGCACTTGGTTCGGTTCTACTACCACTACCAGAGGACAGATATTGATAATCTCATAGACAAGTAGTAAAGCAGTTTGAATTATATTTTCAAAGGCGAGGTTAGCGAGGTGATGTCGGTGCAAAAGTGGTTGCTGCCAACTGTGAGTGAAATAATAGCCCAAAGCGAAAGCCAGGGGGCAGATGATGCCGCCTTGTGTGCCAAATCGACGGATGGTTCTATGGCTGTTGAGTGCGTCAAAGCCTCTCAGCAATGGCAAAGTGCGATCGCATCGGTAGAACATCTCCTACACGAGGCTGTCACCGTCAACGATGGATCCCTTGGCGGATTAGTTTTAACCTGTCCCTCGCCGATTATCAGCGATCCGGCGCTCAATTCTCGCTTCCAAACCTGGATTTTTACCCCTCAAATGCTGGAAGTCGTTTTAGCTGGGATGCTGTTTCAACTACCACCCGCCAAAGACGAACACATCCTCATCCCGCCCAATTCCTCCCATTCTCTGCCTTTACTACCCATCGATCCCATCGCCGCCGAACAATTTTGCTTGGTTTTAACCAATAAATTCAGTTTGGTGATGGTTTTGGGGGAAAACCTGGCAAATCAACCCGCTTTTCTGTTTTCCTTTGACCCAGAAGTCGTGCAGCAAGTTTGGGACTGCCTCAAGTTACGGATGTTGCTGATGCACCAACCGCAATTTGGACAACTCGATGCATTAGTTGAGCAGTTTGGCTTTGCAGCACCCGATTATCGCACGGTGATGAAATTTAGCCGCTTGATGCTGAAATACTTACCGATGCAAGAAGAAACCAGACATGCAAAAGAAAGACTTCGCATCACCAAAGCTACTCACCCCATGTCCGATGCGCCCAGCACCATATCCAAATCCGATGATGTCGAGTTATTGCAAGCATTCGCCCACGAAGTCCGCACCCCCTTGACAACAATTCGCATGTTGACGCGACTGTTGCTCAAGCGCAAAGATTTGTGCCCAGATGTAATTAAACGCTTGGAATATATCGACCACGAATGTACCGAACAAATTGACCGCATGGAGTTGCTTTTCCGCGCCGCAGAAATAGAAACAACCGATGAGAAGTCTTGCACCGTTCAATTAACCACAACTTCCCTTACCCAGCTATTGCAAGATAGTTTACCTCGCTGGCAAAAACAGGCAAGTCGGCGCAATCTCACTTTAGATGTGCGGATGCCGCAACAAATGCCACCCGTAGAAAGCGATCCGACAATGTTGGATCGGATACTCACCGGCTTGATCGAGAATTTTACTCGTAACTTGCCTGCGGGGAGTCATATCGAATTACAGGCGATACCTGCGGGGAATCAGATTAAGGTGCAATTAAAGCATTTTGTCGATGCCGAGTCTGGGAAACAAGATGGTATGCGATCGCAACCTCAAAACTCCAACAAACGCAAGCAAATCGGTCAATTATTAATGTTCCAACCCGAAACAGGCAGCATCTGTCTCAACCACAGCGTCACTAAAAATATCTTCCAAGCTTTGGGCGGAAAATTGATCGTCAAACAACGTCCCCAACAAGGCGAAGAGTTGACTATTTTTCTCCCCATCGTCAAAGGAAAAAAATAATTTAAAATCTAAAATCCCTTGACTTTTCTGTGAGATTTATGATATGCTTTTTTTCATAATGGGAAAGGCGCGCGCTTATATATAACGGAAAAAAAAGCGCAGACAATCAACAAACAGATCAAATTGCGTAGGGGCACGGCAGAGAAAAGCTTTCCTGGTAACGAAAGACAATCAATCGCCGTGCCCCGACAACCAAAGCCGATTCAATTAATATCATCAACAAACAGATCAAATTGCGTAGGGGCACGGCAGAGAAAAGCTTTCCTGGTAACGAAAGACAATCAATCGCCGTGCCCCGACAACGATGAACCTAGAAACCGGGTTCCTCTAAAAAATCGTTGATTTGGAAACGATAGCTCCAGGTCGAAACCCGGTTTATGGCCTCATCTAAGCAACAACAGAAATGTCGTTATTAGTCAAGCCAAGATTAGTTGATAGCGAAGATATTTGCATTTGCGCCATCGCGCCCGTACCATCAAGATCAAAGAACAGCGCACCAGTTTTACTGTTATAAATAAACCGATCCGCAGCATCGATTGCTGATGTACCGATAACGAATTGGTCAGGTGTAATAGCAGCACCTACTACTAACCCGCCACCAAAACCTTTAGCAGAAACAACAATCGTATCATCGACAACCGAAAAATCTGTGATGGTATCGATGCCTTCAGTTGGCATGACAAAGTTAAAGCTATCCGTACCAGCATTACCAGTCAAGGTATCGCTACCCATTCCTCCGGTGAGGGAATCGTTACCATTACCACCAACGAGCATGTCTTTTCCCATACCAGCAGGTTCTCCAACGCCCACCGCAGCAAGACCGATGAAGTTGAAAGAACCATTTCCCACCGTTCCCAGAGATGTGGCAGATCCCGTAGACAAATCAATCGCGTACAAAGTTGAATCAGAAGCAGCGTAGGCGATATTTATCCCATTGCCAGGGGAAACGATGTCAAATCCTGCCGTGGGACCAAAGTCAACACCCAAAGATCCTACGGTGAGGAGTTGCCCTTTATTGGGAGATATAGGAGTGTTGGGATCTCCAGGTTGAAAATTGGCGCTACCCTGGGTGACGAGGATATCCAAGTTGGAATCGATATTGAACAGGGTGGTGCGTCCAGCGCGGGGAGAGGGAAAGAACGAATTGGTATAAGCTGCGGCGGTGATGTTCGGGTCTTTTCCTTCGTTCGGGTCGCCCTTGCCGTAGAATAAAGTGCCATCCGGTTGAATGCCTGCTTGGATGGTATCGCCATCTGATACTTGACCGTTATCTACGTTGACGCGGAGGTTTTGGTCGTTACTGCCGACTAGGCGCAAGAGATTGGGAATCGGGTTAAAGTCTACACCAGAAAATTGTCCGGCGTTAAAAGGAATGGGTGAAATGGTACTCTTGAGCGTTGCCGCACCCGTGTTGGTATCGATCGTGTAGATTTTGTTGGTATCGGTGACGCCGTATAGCATCCCATCCGCCGGACGAGTATCGATGCCAATTAAGTTGCCGTCAACACCAGTCACAGCAATACTTGTAGCTTGGTCGGGACTTGCGGGGTCAAAACCAACCATAACATTACCTTTGGTTAAACCAAACAAGGTCGAACCGCCTCCGCCGACGAGGATATCATTGCCATTGCCGCCGTTGAGAGTATCGTTACCAGCGCCGCCAATCAAGGCATCATCGTTATTGCCGCCGTCAAGGATATCGTTGCCATTGCCGCCGTCAAGGATATCGTTGCCATCTCCACCGCCCAGGAGATCGTTGCCCCGTCCAGCTAAGAGTAAGTCATTGCCATTGCCACCGCCCAGGAGATCGTTGCCCCGTCCACCTTGGAGGATATCGTTGCCTTCTTCACCCAGGAGGAAGTCATCATCATCGCCACCTTGGAGGACATCGTTGTTACGTCCACCTAAGAGGACATCCTCGTCATCTCCGCCGTTGAGGAAGTCATTGCCATTACCGCCCAAGAGAACATCGTTGTCATTGCCACCCAGGAGAACGTCGTTGCCGTCTCCACCGTCGAGGAGGTCATTGCCACGTCCACCGTTGAGGGTGTCATTGCCGCCAAAACCAAAGATGATGTTGTCTTCTTGAGTTCCCATCAGGGTATCGTTGTTGGGTGTGCCGTTAATAATTGCCATTTCAGTGACTCCTTGAGTTATGGTTTGATTTGTAGGTAGGTTTTTTAAGCGAACAGCGATCGCCAACTACTCAAAAGCAGTTAGCTATCAGTTACTTTTGCTTTGTGCATAGCAACGTCAGACTTACGCCGGTGGGTGTACAAACCCGGTTTCTTCGTCGGTGTTTAGTTCTCTCTCCCTACGATTTTTCCTAGAAACCGGGTTTCTTTGGGTAAGTCCTACAACAATTACGCCGGACAGTTGCAGTTGGATTTCAATGTTTTGCTGATTTTTTTAGTCAATCGATTTACATCAGCAGTTTTTTCAGATGGGATTGATAAAAATAATACTAATTCTTTAATCGGTGATTTCACTAATTATTAGTTGGTGTAAAAGCGCTGATAGTCAGATTTATCAACAGTTTTACAGCGGATTGCTTTCTTAGTGAGGTACACCGAAGGAATGCGCGAGCGGCAGCGTTAACGCTGCCGCTAAACTTGCCTTGCGCGATAACGCTTTCCCTCACGCGG
>DNGJ01000339.1 GCA_003486305.1 Cyanobacteria bacterium UBA11371 | reverse complement strand
AGAAAAAAAAGGTAACGCAGGATGCCTCAAATCACAGTAACAATTCCCGACTATATGGCAGAGTTGATTTCTGCCATCGTCGCAGAGACAGGGCGATCGCAATCTAGCTTATGTGCCTCCTATATACAGGAAGGCGTCTACAAACATATTGAGCAACTCAGTAAAGTTGAAGCTTGGAAGTCAGCGATCGAACGGAAGAGGTTAAGCGATCGCTCATTAGATGAATAAAAAAAGAGAACCGCCCCACTGCTGAGGCGGTTCTCTGTTTTTAACGGGAATACAGGTGATGCGGAGGCGTGCGTGCGATATGCCTCCGGCACGCTTCGCGATCGCAAGTGATATCATGTCCGTTGAATTGCCCATCATAAAAAACCTCACCTCGTCGTTGCGTAGGGACACGGCATCAGAGATATCTCGAACAAACAGATAACGTTAATAATGCCGTGTCCCGGCTCATAATAATAGGTAATCGACCGGGCACGATATGACAGGGGTTTAAGAAACGGGGTTTCTTGGGGTGCGTGCGATTCCGCGAAGCGGATCGGCTGTGCCGAATCGCGCCCTCAAAACATCAGCCAACTCTACTCGTGAGTCGTACCATCAGGCATAATTGCACCAGTCAGCTTTGCCTTGCGATTTCCTTCTCCCAGTGTCACTCCCCCTATATTTGCTCCTTTCAAGTTGGCTTTTTCTAAATTTGATCCTTCCAAATTAGCTCCTCGTAAGTCTGCTGAGGTGAAGTTAACATCACTCAAGTTAGTCCAACTGATATTAGCCCCACAAAGGTTAGTCTCACTCAAATCTGCACCGCTTAGATTTGCTTGAATGGTTACCCCCACGAGATTAGCACCAGACAGATTAGCACCACTTAGATTTGTATAAGAAGAAATTTGTGCATTTTTCAGATTTATTTGGCTTAGGTTTGCTGCCGTTAAGTTGGATCCGTCTATATTTGTCTTCATCAAGTTAGCATTCTTAAGGTTGGCAACGGTTAAATTGGCACTCCTTAAATTAGTTTCACTCAAGTTAGCTCCATTAAGATTCGCTTGGAGCAGTTTTGCACTCTGCAAATTTGTCTTGGTTAGGTTGGCACCGACTAAATTAGCTTCAGTTAAGTCTACTTGGTTTAAGTCAATTCCAGCTAGGTTAGCATTTGCTAGTGACGCACCAGGAGCAATCAAATAAGCACCAGCTTTAACAGGGTCAAAACCCGCAGGAAAAATAGTTGTGTGGTCGTAAACTGCTTGTTGAAGTTTAATTCCATCAAGGTTTGCTCCTTCCAGATTTGCTTCTAACAAATTGGCCTTAGTAAGATTAGCATTCCTTAAGTTTGCTTTCATCAACTTAGCCTTCCTCAAGTTAGCTCCAGTCAAATTAGCACCACTGAGGTTTGCTTGACATTCAGCCCAGTCACGTATTTTTTTATAACAATTTGTTGTTGTTCAATCTGTTCAATTCTAGAAACCAAGGATGCAAGCTCTAGTTGTTGGTCAGCCATTTCTGTTAATTTGTAAAGATTTGAGCTGATTTTATCTGCTCTTGATACTGTTGGGGAACAGAGAAATTACTGAAACAGCTTTGTTCAGAAACCCGGTTTCTTAAAGAAACCGGGTTTCTCGGTTTTATCTATAGTTATGATAGATGCGATCGCATGATTAAAATGATAAAAAATTGGTGATTAATTATTATCAAAAGCTCCGATTTAGAGGAATTGCGATCGCGCTGACACCGATTTGCAAGCTACAAATAAAAGCGTGAGCAATGCAGAGAGCGATCGCATCCTATTCCACTTTCCTATGCCAATTACCATCAGAGCCTTTTTCATAGTCGCGCTTGACGGCACTCCAGGCAACTTTAAAAGCAGTTTCTTCCTCGTCATACTCTTCGACTGCATTGTTAAACGCAGCGAGGAAAATCTCTTGAGCGTGCTTGGGTAGGTGAGATTTTACCGAGTCTGGTAAATCTTCAATTTGTTGATAAGGCATGGCTGAGCTTCCCCGTCAGGTTATAGTATCAAGCTGCTGTTTCCGGGTCGCAACTTCATGCCTCTAAAGGGGGATTTTTTGGACTTGAGATCGGGGAGGAGTTGGGAGCGATCGCGCTGGAAATAACATAGCAGTAGGGGGAGCGATCGCGCCTACCGCCACAAAAATCCTTACTGACCAAACTCTAACCGCGCCTGCTCGACTATTTCAGCCGTTACGACATCTAAGCCAGCTTCTCTCGCTAACTGCTCGATCCGCTGGCGAGCTTGAGATCGCACAAAAAAAGGAATATTTTTCAGCTTTGTTTTAGCTTCCGGCGTCCACTCTAAAACACCTGCAAAATCAGAATTACTCATAACAACCTCACCGTTGAATTAGTTGTAATATTTTACTGCTGTCATCGCTACGGGGTCGGGGCGGGTTTATTTTAATTGTCTGTTTTCATCAAAGGTTACTGGTAAAACCCGCCCCTACATTCATCCCTTAGACCGCGTAGGCGGTCTTTGCTTGTGTAGGCGCGACTTCAGTCGTTAGAAGCGGATTTGGTATCAATCAAAAAAAAGGCTCCTGCCTTCAGACAGGAGCCGCAGACTCTTTAGAAGAGAGACGCTTTAATTAAACTGAAACCTTAGTCAATGTCAGGCATAAATAGCACTGGTTCAGTTTCGCGGTCGATGCCTTTTTCAAAGCCAGCAGCAGCGGCGCGAGCGCGTCCGGCGTGCCACAAGTGACCGACTAGGAAGAAGAAGGCTAACACGAAGTGAGAAGTAGCCAACCAAGCACGGGGGTTAACGTAGTTGAAACCGTTAATTTCCGTGATCAGACCGCCCACAGAGTTCAAAGAACCGTTGGGAGCGTGGGTCATGTACTCAGCAGCACGACGAATTTGCCAGGGTTGAACGTCGTTGCGGATCTTGTCGAGGTCAAGACCGTTGGGACCGCGCAGGGGTTCCAACCAAGGACCGCGGAAGTCCCAGAAGCGCATCGTTTCACCGCCGAAGATGATTTCGCCAGTAGGAGAGCGCATCAGGTATTTACCCAGACCTGTAGGACCTTGAGCAGAACCGACGTTAGCACCTAAGCGTTGGTCGCGCACCAAGAAGGTGAACGCTTGAGCTTGGGAAGATTCGGCGTTGGTGGGGCCGTAAAATTCGCTGGGATAAACGGTGTTGTTAAACCAGACATAGCAAGCGGCGATAAAGCCCATCATCGACAGCGCACCCAAGCTGTAGGAGAGATAAGCTTCTCCAGACCAGATAAAAGCGCGACGTGCCCAGCCGAAAGGCTTGGTGAGAATGTGCCAAATACCGCCAGCAATGCAGATCAAACCGATCCAAATGTGACCGCCGATCACGTCTTCCATGTTATCGACGCTGACGATCCAGCCGTCGCCGCCGAAGGGAGACTTGGTGAGATATCCGAAGATAACAGCGGGGTTCAAAGTCGGGTTGGTAATGACGCGAACATCACCACCACCGGGTGCCCAGGTATCGTAGACACCGCCAAAGAACATGGCCTTCAGCACCAGCAGCAGGGCACCAAGTCCCAACATAATCAGGTGGAAGCCCAAGATGGTGGTCATCTTGTTCTTGTCTTTCCAGTCGTAACCAAAGAAAGAGGAGTACTCTTCCAGGGTTTCCGGACCGCGAACCGCGTGATAGATACCGCCCAGACCGAGAACGGCAGAAGAAATCAGGTGCAGAACACCTACCACAAAGTAGGGGAAGGTATCGATTACTTCACCGCCAGGACCAACACCCCAACCCAGGGTGGCGAGGTGAGGCAGTAGAATTGTGCCCTGTTCGTACATGGGCTTTTCTGGAATATAGTGGGCGACTTCAAACAAAGTCATCGCACCAGCCCAGAATACAATCAGACCAGCGTGGGCAACGTGGGCACCCAGCAATTTACCGGAGAGATTAATCAGACGAGCGTTACCAGACCACCAGGCGAACCCGGACGATTCTTGGTCGCGACCGCCCATCATTGAAGTATTAGAGAGCGTTACCACGAGGTAATACCTCCTCAGGGAAGATAAAGTTTTCGTG